>CBDUBV010000209.1:0-4152 GCA_965365475.1 uncultured Chthoniobacteraceae bacterium
TTGCATGTCTTATCCACGCCGCCAGCGTTCGTTCTGAGCCAGAATCAAACTCTCCATTGAAAGCTTGTCCCAAATTAATGGGAAAGTTCTGACTTCCAACTCCGAAAGGCTAACCTTATCGGAATTGGCGGTCTAAATTTTTTTATTCAAAAACTTGACGTATAACGCACAATTCAATTTTTGCTTATTTTGATCATTTCCAATTTGTCTAAACCAAATGTGGAAATCTGAACTATGAAAGAGCTTTTGTCCTCAGCAACGCATCGGTTCACCACGAGACCGGACCGCCAAAAATAGCAGACCGAATCCAATCGCAGTTTCGAATTATTACTGAAAGAACATTCCCGATTACCGGACCCCTGTTTCGTGAGGGACGATCAAACTATCGATCTTTTTTGCGGTGTCAAACGAAAATCTTAAAAAGTTTTCTTTGACCCAAATTTCTTCAAGCTTTGCTCCGTGGAGCGCGACTCAAACAAAACCCGGTTGCCCGCAACACAATCGCTGTGTTTGAAGCATCCCGCTGTGAAACGGGACGCACAAAGTATCAAAGTTTCTTCATGCGTCAACAATTCTGCGCGATTTTTTTAAAATATTTTCTCCATCGCCCGCCAACCCGCTTGTACGCTTGATTCGACGCCGATCAATCTTCTTACAATAAAACCATTGCCCGCGCACCAACCCTCGTGACATGGTGTTTTTCACATGAATTGGCCCAACCGATTGACTCTGCTTCGCCTGATACTTTCCGCCCTTCTTGTATTCATGCTTCAGGCGCCGGTGCCTTACGGCGCGACGGTCGCTCTCCTTCTTTTTATCATCGCGTCGATCACCGATTATCTCGACGGCTATCTTGCACGCAAATATGCACTGATCACTCCGTTCGGACAGCTCATGGATCCGCTGGTGGACAAGATTCTGATGGCGGCAGTGTTTATCTGTCTCATTCCCCTGGGCGACATTCCGGCTTGGGCTGTGATCATCATCATCAGCCGTGAGTTGCTCATCACTGGGCTCCGGCTTCTCGCAGCAGGACAGGGTCAGGTGCTTGCGGCTGAGAAGCTCGGTAAACACAAGACGGGATGGCAGATGACGACCGCCATTGCGCTTCTTCTCTTGGAAGCCTCAGGCGAATGGAGCTATCCGCTGCGCGAGTTGCACCCTGCGATAAATCTCCTGGCTGTCGCGCTCATCACGATCACCGTGGCACTTACATTATACTCGGGTCTTGCGTATCTTTGGCGGCATCGCGACTTGCTTCAAGCTTGATCCGGCGGCGTGACGCGTGCGCTTATATTTCCACGAGGGGAAACGCTTCGAGCTGCCATCCGCTAATGCCGCAGCTCTCGGCGACCTCCCGCAGGGCGGTCACTTCGGCTGGGGTAAATAACAAGCCGCCATGTCGCTGCGTGAGCGCACCTGCTTCAGCTTCCATCTGCCCCGGGAGCAGGCATTTCTCATTGCCGTGGCCGAGTATGTCTTCCACGACCGCCTTCACATTCGCGGCTTGATTTTTACCGCCTGCGAAAGCTCCTGATGAGATGGCGTCCGGATGTATGACCTGGAAGAAGAAAGTGGACGCTTGTTTCTCGCTTGGGCCTTGTACGCCGCCGCGCAGTGTGGGCAGCGAGCCGCCGATAAACGCTGCATACAACTCATCGATCAATCCCAGGCCGTAGCCTTTGTGCGCTCCGAAGGGCAACAGCGCCACTGCTGCATGTGGATCGGTCGTTTCCTTTCCAGATGCATCTACCGCTGCGCCAGGTGGCAACGCGCGGTTCTCGCGCTGGAATTGTTGCACGCGGCCCATGGCGATGGTGGAGGTGGCCCAATCGATGACGATCGGGTAACCCAGGGCTTCGGTGGTGGGAAATCCCCACGAATGCGGGTTGGTTCCCAGGGTGGGATGTTTGCCGCCGAATGGCACGACTTCCGCGATGGCGGATGTGCAATTGGTGTAAGCGATGTAACCACGATCAGCAGCTTCCATGACATAGCCTCCACCCCACAGATAATGCGTCGCATTATCCACACTCACCGTGCCGGTCCCGAACTCGTCCGCCATGCGGATGCACTCTTCGATGGCGCGGAAAGCGACGGATTGGCCGAGCTTGAAGTGCGCATCCCAGACTTGCGCAGCTTTGAACCGATTGTCTTTCACTTCGATCTGTGCGCCGGGAACCCAGCCACCTGTGCGGCTGCCGAAAAGATCATCGAGATGGAGTGCCTTAATGGCATTGTGCGTGCGGATGCCGTGTCGAGAGGCTTTCTCGCAGAACCGGGCGGCATCGATCGCTTCATCGGGAAGGTAGCCGCGTTTCTCAAATGCAGTGCGGACCAGCGCGTTGTGCTGATCGACGGGAACGACGTGGAATGTCTGCGCCATGGGAAATCAGGCCTCGTGTTGTTGGCGGTCTCCTGGCCAGTCGTAATGGAAAAATTTTCCTCGGGGTGTATCGGTGCGCTCATAGGTGTGCGCTCCGAAATAATCGCGCTGTGCTTGCAACAGATTGGCTGGCAACCGTGCGCTGCGATAGCTGTCGAAGTACGCCAGCGAAGCGGAGAACGCGGGGATGGGCAGGCCGGAGAGCGCAGCTTCGGCGACGATCTTGCGCCAGTGATGCTGCGTGGAGAGGATGATATTTTTAAAATATGGGTCCAGCAGCAGATTAGACAACGCGGGCTCGCGGTCGAATGCTTCTTTGATGCGTTGCAGGAAGCGTGCACGGATGATGCAACCGCCCCGCCAGATCATGGAAATTTCACCGAAATTCAAGTTCCAATTCTGTTCTTCCGATGCGGCTCGCATGAGGGCGAACCCCTGCGCATACGAGCAAATTTTCGAGGCATACAACGAGTCGCGCACTGCCCGGATGATGTCTTGTTTATCGCCGGTGAACGCGGACTTGTCCGGCCCGTGAAGTTCTTTGGAAGCGGCGACGCGTTCTTCCTTGATCGCGGAGATGCAGCGTGCAAACACGGCTTCCGACATGGTCGAAGCGGGTATGCCCATGTCCAGCGCGGAGTTGATGGTCCATTTTCCAGTGCCTTTCTGCCCGGCCCGGTCGAGGATCACGTCCACAATGGGTGCTCCGGTGACGGGATCGTTTGTGCCGAGGATGTTGGCAGTGATTTCGATCAGGAAAGAGTCGAGATCGCCATCGTTCCATTCCTGGAATGTGCTGTGCAGCTCCGCCTGGGAAAGTCCCGCGCCATTTTTTAAAATATTGTAGGCCTCGCAGATGAGTTGCATGTCGCCATACTCGATGCCGTTGTGGATCATTTTCACGTAGTGTCCTGCGCCGTTGGGCCCGATGTATGCGGTGCAGGGCACACCGCCCGAGACGGGTTTTCCTGGCTCGGCGCCTTCCAGTGGACGCCCGGATGTGGCGTCCACTTTTGCGGCAATCGCGCTCCAGATCGGCTCGAGTTCTTTCCACGACTGCGGATCACCACCGGGCATGAGCGAAGGGCCGAAACGCGCTCCTTCTTCCCCGCCCGACACGCCCGATCCGATGAAACGCAGACCTCGCGCGCTGATGTCGGCTTCGCGGCGCACCGTGTCGGTCCAGAGAGAATTTCCTCCGTCGATGATGATGTCACCTTTCTCGAGCAGCGGCACCAACCCATCGATCACCGCGTCGGTAGCTTTGCCAGCTTGCACCAGGATGATCACTTTGCGCGGACGTTTAAGCGAAGCAACAAACTCTTCCAACGTCTCGCAGGCAACGAGTCCGCCGGGAGTGTCTGGGTTCTCAGCGACAAACTCCTGCGTCTTACTCGTGGTGCGGTTGTAAACGGAGATTCGGAACCCGTGGTCTGCGATATTCAGTGCGAGATTCTGGCCCATCACGGCCAGGCCAATCAGTCCAATTTCGGAGGTGCTCATAGTATATGTAGTTGGGGAAAAAATTTATGTCTGCGCTGTGGGTCGATCGATAAGCAGACGAGACAGGCTCAATCGAGTTTGTTCGCCTGCGCCAGTGGGGCGCGCCCCTCAAGCACCGCGATCAGATTCTCCACAGATTTCGTGGCCTGACGCACCACGCTTTCATACGTGCGCGAACCGATGTGCGGAGTGACGATGGCCCGTTCGTGGTGCAGCAAAGGATGATCCGCAGGCGGCGGTTCCTCATCGAGCACGTCTGCTCC
>CBDUBV010000210.1:0-4104 GCA_965365475.1 uncultured Chthoniobacteraceae bacterium
GGAAACGGATTTTAAGTCCGTTGCGTCTGCCATTTCGCCACGCCGGCAAATTGCGGCCGCACTGTCCCTCATCTGCCCATCGCGGTAAATGCCTAAAATCTATCATCCGCCCTGCTTGCTAAAATCCTAGACTGGAAAGGAACTACATCTAGCGCAGCTATCCTCGGACACCGATGGCTGCTGCCTGTCGGCGATGGATGTCGAATTGAGAGCTGATCCGCTGTTTTATCTTTCGTGCATTCGGGCAGGCACTACAGCCTCCATCTTTACACCAATCGGAACTGCGCTTGAGGAGGAGCTAACTGAAAAGATAACCTTTGCCGTAAACTGTCTGGATGCGCTCACTCAGCGGGCCGAGCTTGTCCTTCATCCGGCTGATGTGCGTGTCCAACGTTCGCGAGGATGTCTCGACTCGTCCGGCCCACAGCTCCGCCAGCAAATCTTTGCGGTTGAGTATCTGGCCGCGCTTGCTGGCGAGCGCAGACAGCAGGCGAAATTCCGTGTCGGTCAGTGTGAGCGTCTTGCCGGCATTTGTGGCGTAGCGTCTTTTAAAATCCACGACCAGTGATCCGATCACGAGATTGTCGGCAGCCCTTCGATCCCGCACCCGCCGCAGCACACTGCGAATTCTCATCACCAGCTCGCGTGGACTGAAGGGTTTGCAGATGTAATCTTCCGCCCCGCATTCGAACCCAAGTATCCGATCCTCCTCACTTCCGCGTGCGGAAAGAAAGATGACTGGCAAATCATGGTGGGTTTCGTCGGCTTTGATCTGTCGGCAGAGTTCCAACCCGCTTCTCCCCGGTAACATAATATCCAAAACTGCCAGCGACACTGGCGTTGTCTTTAGTAAATTTAATGCCTCAGAAAACTCGGGGCATGCCAGCACGCGATATCCTGTCGCGGTGAGATGATAGTTCACCAAATCCAACACATCGGGATCATCATCGACCAATAATATGGTCTCCTGCGGCGGCGTGTCGTGATGAGATTGCATGAATGATCTACTGCTTCTGCGTGCCCAGAAATGGAGGGTGATAAGCAGGGGAACAAGGATTCAAATGCAACAATTCCGTTACGAAGTTTGACGAAAAATAAGTTAATATCGGCATGGAAATTCATAATGTTACAAACCGTAATATATTATTCTTATTGTGAAGTTTTTATTACGAAAACGTTACAGCGTGTGACTTGTGGGTAGTGAGCGCGGTTACTAAGGATACCGCTCATGTTGTCCACCTCCTTGTCGCGAATCTCACCGTCGGTGCTGCGTGTCGCAGCTCTGCTGGTCACGATTGCACAGGCTGCTTTTGGCCAGGGAGTGGATGAGATATATATCCGCGAGTTTCGCGTGCAGGGCGCCTCTTCCTTGCCCGCTGTGAATGTGGAGAATGCAGTGTATCCATGGCTCGGCCCCGGCCGCAGTAGTGCCGATGTCGAGCAAGCTCGTGCAGCTTTGGAAGAAGCGTACCGCGCACAGGGATACCAAGCCGTCTCCGTGGCCGTGCCGCAGCAGCAGATTCGGCGCGGGGTCGTGGTGCTGCAGGTGCAACCGGGCAGCGTCGCTCGACTCCGGGTCAAGGGATCGCGCTACTACGATCTGGATGCAATCCGCCGCAGAGCACAATCGGTGGCAGAAGGGCAGGTGGTGAACTTCAATCGCATCACAGACGATCTCATCGCGCTAAACCAGTTGCCTGACCGCAAGATTTCTCCTTCCATGGTGGCAGGTGAAGTGCCCGGGACGGTGGACATCGATCTTCTCGTGGAGGATACCTTGCCGCTGCATGGTTCATTAGAACTTAATAATCGCCAGAGTGCGGATACCTCCCCACTGCGGCTCAACGCTTCAATCAATTATCACAACCTCTGGCAGCTCGGGCACACAATCGGCTTGGGATACCAGACCGCTCCGGAATCGATCGAAGAGTCTGAGGTTTGGTCGGCTTTTTATATAGCGCGTTTCCCTGACGTTCCCAAGTTCAGCATTCTGTTGCAGGGCACAAAACAGGATAGCAATGTCTCGACGCTTGGCGGTGCCGCCGTGGCGGGTCGAGGAGAAATTCTCGGAATGCGTTTTATTTTCACCCTGGAGCCGCGCAAAGGATTTTATCACTCCGTCAATTTTGGTTTCGACTACAAGAGCTTCGATCAAGAGATCACTTTCGGTGGCGAGAGCAGCACGGTGCCGATCTCTTACTACCCGATCAGTCTGGCCTACACTGCCACATGGGTTAGCGAGAAATATGTCTCGGAACTCAATGCGGGGTTCACTTTCCATTTGCGCGGTGTGGGAAGCGATCCGGCGGAATTCGATGACAACCGGTTCCGCGCGGATGGAAGTTTTCTTTACTTTCGCGGGGACGCCTCGCACACGCATAAGTTGCCGTTCGACTCCGCACTTTATGCCCGCATCTATGGGCAAGCCACAGGTTATCCTTTGCTAAATAGCGAGCAATACGGCGGCGGTGGCCAGGATACTGTGCGGGGCTATCTGGAGGCGGAAGCTCTGGGCGATAACGCGATCGGAGGCACATTGGAACTGCGCTCTCCGTCATTGATCTCCCGCTTTGCCCTGGACGAGACAGAGTGGCGACTACACGCATTTGTCGATGCAGCTTATCTCACGCTGAACGATCCGTTGCCGGAGCAGACCCACCGGTTCGAGCTGGCCAGCATCGGTGTGGGCAGCACGCTGAAACTTTTTAAATATTTGAACGGCTCGGTGGATATCGCAACGCCGCTTATCGCGCTTGCAAATACACGCGAAGGCGACACCCGCGTGCTGTTTCGGCTCTGGGGAGAATTTTAACAAATGAGAACACTCATCTATTGCATATTGGGATTGGCACTCACTCTTCACGCTGTTGCGGAGGATGCGCCGTGGTGGGATAAGGCCTATGCCACGCGGCAACCGGTCACAATCGAAACTAAAGACATAAAGAAATCGCCCGGAGAAATGACAGTGCTCGTGCGGTTGCACGAAGGCAATTTCCAGTTTCTTTCTGCATTGGACGACGGAACCGATATTCGGTTTTTAGCGGATGATCAGAAGACGCTTCTGCCATTTCACATCGAGAAATACGACAGTCTGCTCAATGAAGGTTTCGCATGGGTGAAGGTTCCGGAAATCCCTGTGGGTGAGCCGCTGAAGTTTTGGATATACTACGGATCCGCCACGCCTGGGGAAGGCGGGAACGACCCCGCAGGCACTTACTCGGATAGCACGCGACTGGTTTATCATTTCTCCGAACGCAACGCGCCGCCTTCCGATAGCACCGGCCATGCGCATAACGCCACGAATGAAACCCTGCTCGTGGAGGGCTCTCTTATCGGCTCTGGTGCACGATTCGATGGCCGAACTGCTGTGGTCGTGCCAGGCGGAGAGAAGCTTGTAAGGCAGGCTGGGCAGGCACTCGGCATGTCGCTCTGGATCAAGCCATCCAACCTGGAATCACAGCAGATTCTGATGACTTCGAGTGCGCCGGGAAGCTCATGGAAACTGGGTTTGGAGGCTGGGATTCCATTTCTTGAAATTGCAGAAGGGCAACGGATCACGGCGGCGGAGCCCGTAGCTGTGGAAGTCTGGACGCATCTTGCCGTGAGTGCCTCAGGCAGCGAGACCCGGCTTTATATCAATGGTGCAGAAGTCGGCACAATGGCCGCAGGTGTGCCGGGCTTCAGCGGCCCCCTGCAGATCGGATCGAACGCGGACTCCACCTCAGGATTCAACGGAGAAATGGACGAACTCCAGATTGCTTCCGAGCCCTATTCTGAAGCTCAGGTGCAGTTCATGGCTACCAATCAAGGCTCGTCCGCCGAAGCTTCGCAGTTGCTGATTGTCGGCGAGATCGAAGGCGCAGGTGGCGGCGCTCATGGCGGAGAAGCTTTGGAACACGTGATGCTTTTCGGCGACATCGCCAGGAACATGATGTTCGACGGCTGGATCGCGGTGGGTGTCTGCGTGATTATGATTTTCTTCGGCTGGGTCGTGGCGATTCAAAAATTCTCCTACCTCAATAGCATTCAGAAAGGCAGCGATGCTTTTATTAAAATGTGGCAGCGCGTCTCCTCGGACCTCACCGTGCTCGATCAACGCGACGA
>CBDUBV010000211.1:0-4034 GCA_965365475.1 uncultured Chthoniobacteraceae bacterium
GGCAGCACGCTGGCAATGTTAAGATTGCGGCCTTCTGGTGCATCGAAGTTCAGTCCCGCTTTCAGCGCCGCCACGCCGTCATGACGCCCATTCCAGTCCGACATGATAAGCCCTTTGTAGCCCCAATCCTCTCGCAACACATCGGTGAGGAGCCAGCGATGGGCTGCGCACCATTCTCCATTGAGCTTGTTATGGCCAGTCATCACCGTGCCCGGCCTGGCTTCTTTGACAGCTTCTTCGAAAGCCGCGAGATAGATTTCGCGCAGCGTTCTTTCATCCACCACGGAGTCGCTGTAGTAGCGATTGAAGTCCTGATTGTTGGCGACGAAATGCTTGAGCGATGCTGCGACACCCACTGATTGCAGACCCTCGATGAAGTGCCGCGCCATGCGCGAAGTTAGCACGGGGTCTTCACCAAAGTATTCAAAGTTTCTGCCGTTAAGTGGGAGTCGGTAAATGTTGATGCCCGGCATGAGCGCGATGGGATAGCCGTGCCTGCGACAATCGCGGGCCATGGCGATACCGTTCTCGCGGGCCAGTTCTCTATCCCAGGTGGAGGCGAGAGTCAGGTAAGAGGGATAAGTGACAGGTGCAGGTTCGGTGTGGGAAGTCGCGCCGCTGCGCGTCATGCCAGCGGCCATGTGATGCATCTTCACCGGCGGGATGCCGAGCCGCGTGTTTCCTTGCCGGAAGCCGTCGCCCAGCAGCTCGATTTTTTCTTCCACCGTCATCTCTCCGAGCAACATTTGCGCCCGGGCCTCGGGTTGCAGGCTCGTGTCCATCCAGGGTGGGGCGGCGGAAAGCGAGGTCTTGAATGAGATCAAGCAGACAAGCATTAGCAGTTGAATTCGGGACATGATTCTATAGCGGGTCATGATTATTCCTGGACAGAGTTTTGCGCGGCGAGCCGTTCTCGAGTTTCGTGCGCTCGCGCTTCATCGATCGGGAAGCGTGACACCAGCACGATGGCAGTGGTAAGTCCCGCAGCGGGCACCAGCGCATAAAGAGCGCGAAGGATCGTGAGGGTCTCAGGTGATTGTGCGCCGCCAAGTGCTTCATCGAAGCCGCTCGCCTCAAGGATCAGGCCGGCGACAAGAAAACAAACAGCGTAGCCGAGCTTCAGTGTCCAGTTGTAGATCGCCCCAAAAGAGCCTTCGCGGCGACAGCCATTTTGCAGCTCATCGTAATCAGTCACGTCGGCGATCATGGATCCCAAGAGCGTCCAGAGAGCCGAGAGACCTGGTGCCATGAGTCCTACCACGACGAGCTGCATGTAAGGTGCTGCCGGTGTGAAGAGCCACCATTTTAAAAGCGTTCCCAGCGCGGCGAGACTGAGAAAAAGCATCAGCGTGCGACGTTTGCCGATGCGCGACGAGGTGCGGGTGATCAGCGGCACCGAGAGCAGACAGCAAAGATGATAGAATGATCCGGAAACCCCGATCACGGTGGCAGCCGCTTTCATATCGCCGCCGAAGACGTGATAGACGTTGATGTAAAAGCCGAGGATCGCGACCATGAACATCCCGAGCACTGCTGCAATAAGTGCACCGATCAGAATGCGGAACGGACGCACCTTTAATACTCCAAACATCCCGCGAAACCGCACGCGCTGTCGGTTGAGCGAAAGCTCCCGGCTGCTGAGCGGACGCTCGCGGATGAGCAGACCGGGCGCGACCGCGCAAAGCAACAGAACCACTCCCACAGCCAGCCCCACCCACCGCATTCCCTGCACGGTGCCTGAGAAGATGTCTCGCTGTGTGAGCCAGAAAAGCCATTGGATGCCAATCCCGCCCACGGAAGCAAACCATGTGCGAAACGCCATCACCCGCGTGCGCTCATGATAGTCCGCCGACATCTCATAGCCGAGCGCGAGATAGGGGACACCAAAGATCGTGAACGCCGTATAGAACAGCAGCGACACCAGTAAAAACCAGGTGAAATAACCACCCGCACCCCAGCCGGCAGGTGCCCACCAAATGAGCGAAAATAACGCAGCCGACAACACGCCGCCTGCCACGATGAAAGGCCGCCGCCGACCCCATCGCGATTCGAGACGATCGGAGACGACACCCATCACGGGATCAGTGATCGCGTCCCAAAGCCGAAAGATGGCAGTAGCCAGGCCAATCATCGCCGGAGAAACGCCCAGCCCGATGTTGAAGACCGGGTTGGCCATGTTGTTCACCGCGTTGTGCATGGTATTCTCTGCGAGACCGCCCAACCCATAGGCGACTTTCTGCGGCACCGGCACGCGATCTCCGACGCGTGTGGCGGGCGAATGAAATTCCGGCGGTGACTTCATTCGCCTGTCTCTTTTCCGCACAGAATCGGCGCTTGGTCCGCCTGAGACTGCGCGGCGCAACTTTTTTGCTCGTGATATCGATATGCGCTTTGCGGTTGCAACGCATACCATGTGTCGGTGGTGAAGCCAGCGGGCGCGTGCTCCGCGAAACGGCCCAACAGAATGTCCTCAGCGGGATCAAACATTGCAATTTCCAATGCCACACAGCGTCGCGCCTCATCGGCAGCGATGGAGATTTCGCTGCGGCTCATCTCGCGCGTGGTTCTGCTTCGCAACGAATAAACCGCTGTGATGAGTTCGCCCCGAAGGGCAGCGGCGCGATCGCTCACGATCCACCATTCCACCAGATGCTCGGTCGGCCCGTAGCCTTGACTGATCGAGACCACAACTTCCGCAAACGCCTCTTTGATGGTCTCATAAACCGGGCGCACGACTCCGGCGGAATCGACGATCCCTTGATCGCAGCAGGGCCATTGGTCCGCACTTTTCCATAGCAAAATCCCGCCGCATTCGCCTTTGCGCCGGCGGCATTGCTCGATAAGCAGCCGGGTGCCATAAGCCTGGGCAAATTGAGAAAGGCGCACTCGTTCTTTTAAAGTCTCGGCTATGCCGAAATGTCGCACACACTCCGTATCCAGATCGTAATCGCGTCGAACGGTGTTATCGAGGTCGCCCCAATGCAGACGCCACATCTCGTTGTCCAACGGCCACTGCATGGCTTCCGGAATACCGCGCGTGATCACTTCGGCTGAGGGGAAGCTTTTCATCCCGGACTCACTGATGAAGCGGGCGCGTTCCTGGCGGATGTGCGCATAGTTGTCGTGTGGAAAATTTGGCCCCCAATTTCGCTTGTCGCCGCCGAAGTCCGAGCGGGGATAAGAACCGCCGCTGGGCGAGCTAGGGTGATAATACCGCCTCTGCCAATCGAGCGACTCGAGCGCAGAAGGAATCAATTCCTTGTTGATAGGATTCGCGGCAGGATCATCACCTCGGTCATACGCGATCATGTCGCTTTCGTTATCGCCACACCATGCCGCAAGACAGGTGTGATTGCGCAGCCGCCGTATAACATCTTCCACCTCCGGTTTGATTCTTTCGAGGAACACCGGATCACGCGGATAAAGGGCGCAGGCAAAGAAAAAGTCCTGCCAGAGAAGCAGACCTTTCTCGTCACAAAGTTTATAGAACGCATCTCTCTCGATCGCACCGCCGCCCCACGTGCGCAGCATGTTGGCACCGCTTTCCACGCAAAGACTGATGATGTTTGCGATCTGCGCATCGGTAACCGTGCCGACCATCACGCTGGGTGTCTGCCAGTCGAAGCCTTTGATAAAGAGCACGCGCCCGTTGATCTCAAAGTGGAATGGACGCACCTCCACGCGCTCCGGTGCCGCAAGCGGCACTCGTTGCCATGGGCCGAGGCAGGCGCCATCCATCTCCGGGCTGCCGGAATGTTCACCTTCGGAAGGGCGACCAATCCGATAGTTTACAAGCTCTTCGCGGGGAGGATCGGTGATCACGCGAATCTCGCGCAAGCCGATGCGAAGCTTTTCCGCCGCGATGGCTTCTCCTTGTCCATCGTGTGCCGTAACTGTGACGTCGTAAAGATGCGGTTCCCCCGCGCCATTCGGCCACCAAAAGAGCGCGTCATTTATCACGAACTCAGTTTGCCATAGACCCTCCTTATCCAGAGTGGCAGCGCTCTCCCATCGGCTTTGCTGACACGCCCCGT
>CBDUBV010000212.1:0-4024 GCA_965365475.1 uncultured Chthoniobacteraceae bacterium
ATCTTCGGGACGTTTGTCATGACTCTTCTCATGAGCATCGCGGTGACTCCATTTGGTGTGGTGGCAGCGATCTATCTCAGAGAATATGCGAAGCAGGGTCCATTTGTGCGTGCGGTGCGGATCGCGGTGAACAATCTGGCTGGGGTGCCGTCCATCGTGTTCGGAGTGTTCGGGCTGGGGTTCTTTGTTTACATGGTGGGCGGCACGATCGATCAATTGTTTTTCCAGGCATCGCTTCCATCTCCTACATTCGGGACCGGTGGCATCCTGTGGGCCTCGCTGACTTTGGCCCTCATGACAGTGCCGGTGGTCATCGTCGCGACTGAGGAAGCGCTCGCCTCCGTCCCGAGAGGAGCGCGTGAGGCTTCCCTGGCATGCGGCGCATCCAAATGGCAGACGATACAGCGGATTGTTCTGCCTGCCTCATCTTCCGGCATTCTCACAGGCTTGATCCTTGCAATGGCACGCGGGGCAGGGGAGGTGGCACCGCTCATGCTGGTGGGGGTGGTGAAACTTGCTCCTACGTTGCCATTGGACACAGAGTTTCCATTTTTTCATGCTGATAGGAAATTTATGCATCTCGGCTTTCATATCTTCGATCTGGGCTTCCAATCGCCTGACGCGGAGGCTGCAAAACCGATGGTGTTTGCAACCACTTTATTGCTGATCTTGCTGGTGGTAATGCTAAACCTTTCCGCGATCATGATTCGCGAGCGGCTGCGGCGTAAGTATGCCACGGGCGCATTTTAATAATCGGGGGTATGACAGAACTTGAATACACAATGAAAACTGAGACTTCGCCGGATATTGGGCAGGAACTCACTGCGGATCAGCAGTTGAACCCCAAGTTTATCGAGGTGATAAACTATTCGTTTTTCTATAGTGGAAAGCAGGCTCTTTTCGATGTGAACTTGAATGTGCCCGAAAAGCAAATCACCGCTCTAATTGGACCTTCCGGCTGCGGCAAGACGACTCTGTTGCGCAACTTTAACAGGATGAACGATCTCATCGATGGCATCCGTCATGAAGGTGATATTATAGTAAACGGCCTTAGTTTGTATGACCCTTTGCTAGAAGTAATTTCGTTGCGAAAGCGCATTGGAATGGTGTTTCAGAAGTCGAATCCTTTTCCTAAGAGTATATACGAGAATGTCGTGTATGCGCTGCGCGTGGCGGGACAAAACAATAAAAAGGTGCTGGATGAAGTGGTTGAAAAAAGCTTGTCCGGAGCTGCTTTGTGGGACGAAGTGAAAGACCGACTAAATGAAAGTGCGCTTAGCCTTTCGGGCGGGCAGATGCAGAGGTTGTGCATCGCGCGCGCCATCGCCAACACGCCTGAAATTTTGCTAATGGATGAGCCATGTTCCGCGCTCGACCCGATCGCGACTGCAAAGGTGGAGGAACTCATGCTGGACCTGAAAAAAGAGTTTACTATCGTCATCGTCACGCACTCGATGCAGCAAGCCAGCCGTGTGTCGGACCAGACAGCGTTCTTCTATCTTGGTCGATTGATTGAATTTGGCGAGACCCGGCAAATCTTTTCACGTCCACGCGAGAAGCAAACGGAGGACTACATCACGGGACGATTTGGCTAAGCATTTTATAAATGAATAAACATATACTTGGGACATTCGACGAAGCACTCAATGGGTTGCGTAATGACGTGATCACTATGGGCAGCCTCACCGCACGCAGTCTTAATAATGCTTCGGAAGGCTTATTCCAGCGTAGCGAAGCGCATTGCAAAGCATGCATTGCCGATGATGAAGAGATCGACGAACTGGAGAAACAGATCGACCGGGATGGTGTGGAACTAATGTTGCGCTTTACACCTGTCGCTTCCGATCTGCGCAGCGTGATCTCCGCGATGAAAGTCAGCTCCAATCTTGAGCGGATAGGCGACCTTGCCGTGGGCATAGCCCGACGGGCGCTGAAGCTAAATGATCACTCGCCGTTGGAAGACCTCATGGCACTGGAGCCTGCTTTTCGCGCATCTTACGAATTGTTTAAGAATGCGATGCTGGCGTTCAGTGAAGACGATGAAGTGCTTTCGCGCGGGATCAAATCCAGAGACAAAGTGATCGACGCATTATGCAAGGAATTTGATTCGCGCCTTGGAGAGGCCATGGTGCGCGACCCCGGGCACATCCGAGGCTACATGCACTTGTTGATCATGTCGCGCAATGTAGAGCGTATCGCAGACCACGCCACCAACATTGCGGAGGATACGGTGTACGCCGTGGCGGCTGAGGATATCCGGCACCTGGTGGTGGAATGACCCTGCTTGCGGTTTGCGCGCATCGCAGTTAATGTCGTGGCATGAAATTCTTCGCCATTCTTCTAGTTACATTCTGTGTTGTATTCGGAGCATCTGCCCAAAATGCCAGACAGAGTTTCGCGGAAGGCCAGCGGGCTTTTATGGCGGGGGACATGTCCAAGGCCCGCGAAAAATTCGATGCAGTCTTGGCTGTGGAGCCTGCACACAAGGAAAGCCTGCGCTACATCGGCATGATCGCTGCCCGCGAGAAGAGTGGCGATCCTGCCGCAGCGCAGCAGAAGAAATTGGCCGCGATTGTCTTTCCCGTGATCAACTTCAAAGAAGCAGACCTGCCAAGCGTGCTGGAGTTTTTAAAACAGGAAGGCGAGAAACTTTCTCCGCATGGAGCGCAGATTAACTTCGTGATGCGCTTGCCGGAGGGTGCTGCGGATAAAGCGATCACTTTATCTCTAAGGAATATCCCTTTCATGGAAGCCTTGCGTTACATCGGCCAGATTGCAGATGTGGCGTTCGCTGTGGAGCAATATGCAATCGTGGTGACGCCTACCGAAAAAACATCAGCAGCCGAAGCAAGCGAGCCTGCGGAATGAGCCAGCGCGGGACCGCTGTGATCACCGGCGGGGAAGGGGACCTTGCCGGAGAAATCGCGCGGTGTCTGCGGGATTCGGGGTATCGGGTGCTCGCACCGGGCCGTGAGGAATTGGACGTGCAAAACGAGGCGTCCGTGCAGGCATGGTTTGCGGAATGCGATCAGGTGGATTTTTTAATCAATAATGCAGGCTGCATGGACGACGCGCCCGCACTTTGGTTGCGGGCTGAACAATGGGACCGCGTGTTGCAAACAAACGTGCGTGGGAGTTTCCTTTGCTCCCGTGCGGTTCTGCGCGGCATGCTCCGCCGTCGGTCTGGGCACATCCTGCATATCGGTTCCTACTCAGCGCGTTCCGGTCCGGCAGGGCAAAGTGCTTATGCAGCGTCCAAGGCAGCTCTTATCGGGCTCACGCAATCACTGGCTCGGGAAGGTGGCTCCCGTAACGTGCGGTCCAATGTGGTGCTACCGGGATTTCTCGACACCAAGTTCACGGCTGAAGTTTCCCTGGATGTGCGGGAGAAACATCTAAGCCATCACGTGCTCGGGCGATTTAACACGGTGCAAGACGCCGCGCGTTTCATCGTGATGCTCGACAGCTTCGAGTCAGTGTCGGGCCAGGTATTCCAGCTCGACAGCCGCGTGTCCAATTGGACATGAAAAAACACACCAAAAGTCATCGCGTTTATTTGCAGATTAAAGTTTGCTGCACGAACTGGACGCCCTCTCTTAGCAATGATAAGATCCGCGCAGTGAATCGTTGGTTTTTATTTTCATTAGCGTCTCTCTTCGCAAGTTTGTTGCTTGCTGGGTGCGGTGGCCCCATCGGGCACGTTCCCGAGGAGAGTCAGCAGACCCAATCTGCTCCCGAAGCCCAGCCCACACCGATTTCCGCCGCTCCACTTCCAACTCCTACTCCACCGCCTCTTGCTCCACCTGGTACATTTTTCCTCCTGCAACGCACTGCGGTGATGACCAGCCAAGGCATTCAGGCGTATCCTTCGGGTACCACCGTGCGTGAAGTGGCGCCTGGGCTTTACGATATCAAGGGCGAACTTCAGGAACTGGAGCCACATCAGGTCACTAACAATCTCGAAACCATCAGCGAATTGCTCGTCAAGCAACGCGCCCAAGTGCATGCCGCGCATCAAGCTCGG
>CBDUBV010000213.1:0-4020 GCA_965365475.1 uncultured Chthoniobacteraceae bacterium
CTGACCCAATAGTGCGCCGACAGTGCGCACAAATTAAATAGAGCTTTCATGCAATGTAAGTCCCGGGCAAACTCTGCGTCTGAATTTTCATCATGAATAAAGAAGACATTATCCACCGCATCCTGGACCCTGGCATCGTGGCTGTCATCCGGGCCGACTCGTCCGACCAACTTGTTTCCGTAGCCGAAGCTCTCTGCGAGGGCGGCGTGACAAGCATGGAAGTCACCATGACCACGCCCAATGCGCTGGAAGTTATCTCCACAGTCACCAAACGCTTTGGTGATCGCATTCTCATGGGCGTGGGCTCGGTGCTCGATACCGAGACCTGCCGCGCCGCGCTGCTGGCCGGAGCCGAATTTGTCGTGACCCCCGTGACGCGGCCCGATGTGGTCAAGCTCTGCAATCGCTATGGCAAGCCCATCGCATGCGGTGCTTACACGCCGACCGAGGCGCTGCTTGCTCATGAGTCCGGCGCAGATTTTGTAAAAATTTTTCCTGCTGACCAGCTTGGGCCGAAATACATCAAGAACCTTCTCGCCCCGCTTCCCATGCTGCGCATTATCCCGACCGGCGGTGTGACCCCTGAGACGGCGGCGAGTTTTCTCGAAGCGGGTTGTGCCGCACTCGCCGCCGGGTCCAGCCTGGTGAGTAAAGAAATCCTTGCGACCGGCGATTGGCCCCGACTCACCGCGATCGCGGAGAAATTTGTCCAGGCAGTAAAATCGGCCAGACCCTGATATTTTGGCCAAACCTTCTTCAGGACGACGTCAGCGCCGCCGCAAAGCGGATTCACGCAATACGAATACTCGCAGACCTGCATCTCCCAAATCTTCCCGCCGAGCAGCTGGCACGCACAAACGTTCCGAGACGCCGGAGAGCCGCATCCTCCGGCTGCTGGGGCAGAATAAACACCGTCCACTTGCCGTAGGCGATATCGCGTCCGCATTGGATGAGCCTCACGAGAGCGTGAAGCAACTGCTCGTGGAACTGGAAAAGCTTGGGAAAATCGCCCGCATCCGGCGGGATCGATACATTTTACCCAAAGAAGCCGACCTGATCACGGGCCGGATCACTTTTCATCCCAAAGGATTTGCTTTTGTCGATGGTGGTGAAGGGGAAGACTTGTTTATCCCGCCCGAAGAGACCGGCACCGCGATGCATGGCGACCGTGTCGTGGCTCGCATCGCACGGTCTTCGCAACGTGCCCCCGATCGGCTCGGGCGCACCAGCGGACACGTGGTTCGCATCCTCGAGCGGGCTCATACTTCATTGGTCGGCACGCTGCAACGCTCCAAGACATTGCACTACGTGGTGGCGGACGATCCCCGCTTCTCGCATCACATCTCGGTGGACCCTCGGGGGAAAGGCCTCCCGCACCCTCCCGCTTTGGGCGACAAAGTGGTGGTGCGCCTTTTTCCGTGGGAATCGCGCCACGTGAACCCGGAAGGGGAGATGGTGGAAATCCTCGGGCCGAGCGGCGCGCCTGGAGTGGATATGCTCTCGATCATCCGCAAGCTGCATCTGCCCCAGGCATTTCCCGAAGCTGTGTTGGAAGAAGCAGGCGCAGTGCGCGATGAAGTGCAGGCCTCCGAGCGCACCGGGCGAAAGGATTGTCGGGATGAACTCACCTTCACGATTGACCCCGATGATGCGCGAGATTTCGACGATGCAGTGCGCGTGGAGAAACTCGACCGGGGCTGGAAATTATCGGTGCATATCGCCGATGTGTCGCACTATGTTCGTCCAGGCACTGCGCTGGATGCAGAGGCGTACTCGCGCGGCAACAGCGTGTACCTGGCGGATCGCGTGATTCCCATGCTGCCAGAAAACCTGAGCAATGGAATATGTAGCTTGCGACCGGAGGTGGAGCGGCTGGTATTTTCCGCATTTATCGAGTTCAAGCTCGATGGTTCTGTGCGCTCGGCGAAATTCGGCCGGAGCGTGATCCGCAGTGCCCAGCGCCTGACGTATCGTGAAGCGTTCGCCATTTTAAAAAAACGGCCCGTGAGCGAGATCGAACACGCGGTGCATACTGCCTGGGAGCTGGCAGCAATCCTGCGCAAACGCCGCTTTGCACACGGTGCGCTCGATCTGGATTTCCCCGAGTTAAAAGTCTGGCTCGATGGCGAAGGCAAGCCGGTGAGGCTGGAGAAGGTGGAGAACGACATCTCTCACCAGCTCATCGAGGAGTTCATGCTTGCAGCCAATGAGGCTGTGGCGCGTTTTATCCGCAATAAAGCCCGTCCGAGCTTGTATCGAGTGCATGAGAATCCGGACCCGAAACGGCTTATGGACTTTCGCGAATTTGTGCTAAGTCACAACTTTCAGATCGGCGACCTCACGCAACGCGAGGAACTCCAGCGCCTGCTGGCCAAAGTCCGGGGCACGCCGGAAGAGCAGGGCATCAAGATCGCTCTACTCAAGAGCATGCAGAAAGCACGCTACGACGCAAAGCCGTTGGGACACTACGGACTTGCGAAGACCAACTATACGCACTTCACCAGCCCCATTCGGCGTTATGCGGACCTGGTGGTGCATCGCGTGCTCGCGGTATTGATCGGCGAAGAAACCACCAAGGGCTCGCCTTCACAAGTGTCTCTGGACGCCGTGGCTGCTCACATTTCCGAGACCGAGCGCATCGCGACCGAAGCAGAGAGGGAATCCGTGAAGCTCAAGAAGCTCGAGTTCTTTGAGGAGCAATCGCGCAGTGGTGCCACGTTCGATGCGCATGTGATCGAGGTGCGCAACTACGGCGTGCTGGTCGAGTTGCCCGACTTTCTGCTCACAGGCATCGTCCGCGTCTCATCGTACGAGGACGATTTTTTCACGTTCGATCCCGTGCGGCTCCAACTACGCGGGCGCAAATCGCGAAGGGTCATCGGGATTGGCCAGACGATCAAGGTGCGCGTGGCGCGGGTGGACATGTTCAAGCAAGAAGTGGATTTCCTGCCGGCCTGATTTTTCTGCGCGGAAAAGGTAAGCCTATTTTTGACTGCAAATGGCGGGACTCGGGAGCGTGGTGCGCAGAACGAGAGACCCGGGCTCAAGCGGCGCGATGCGTGCGTCGCTCATGCATGCGGGGACCAGGAAAAATTCTCCCGCAGTAAATTGGCACTCTCCGCACTGTGCCCGACCGCGAACCACGCAGAAGATGGCGAACGCCGCTGAGTCCGTCGCTGAGCGTTCCTTCGTGAGTTCCCATTGTTCGACTCGGAACAGCGGGTTGCTCACGAGACACTCGCGATCCGTCGGTTCCAATGTGGGCTCGAAGTCTTCAAAATTAATGGAGCGCATGGATTCTTCGATGTGCAGTGTCCGGGGTTTGCCATCGAGCCCCGTGCGGTTCCAATCGAACACGCGGTAGGTGGTGTCGCTGTTTTGTTGCACCTCGATGATCACATTGCCCGCGCCTATGGCGTGGATGCGGCCGCTGGGGATAAACATCGTCGCGCCCGCATGCGTGGGAATGCGGTGGATGAGTTCTGCCACCGTGCCGTTTTCAAGTGCCAGGGCAAAGTCTTCGCGGGTTACTCCTTTGCGAAGACCAGCGTAAAGATCGCTCTCGGGAGAAGCATCTGCTACATACCACATCTCCGTTTTAGGTTCACCCCCCAGCTCGGGAGCGACATCGGCGGGCGGGTGAACCTGAACGGAAAGTTTTTCCCGCGCATCGAGTATTTTAATCAGCAGCGGAAAACGGGCTGCATCGCTCTTGCAACCGAACACTGTGTCTCGATGTTTTTCCCAAAGTTCGTGCAATGTGATTCCGTCAAGAGGACCGCTTTGCACGATGCTTTGTGCATCCTCCCGATCTACCAATTCCCAGGATTCGCCAATTGGAATGTCTGGCGGGAGCGCTTTATTGTAGAGGCGGTGCAAATGGCGTCCACCCCATACGCGGTCGAAGAATAACGGCTGGAAAGAGATCGGGTTGGTGAGTTGCATGTTGTGTCATGCAACAACAGGATGCGGCTCGATGCAACGCCGAACGCGCCGAACGCCGAACGCCGAACGCCGAAC
>CBDUBV010000214.1:0-4018 GCA_965365475.1 uncultured Chthoniobacteraceae bacterium
CGAGATAAGGCCACGTGACTGGAGTTCAGACGTGTGCTCTTCCGATCTCCCGCTCGATGGCTTGAGAAGGTCCCACTTGTTAAGCAGCAGAATGCAAGGTTTCTCGGCTTCCTGGATCAAGCCGGCAATTTTTTTATCCTGTGCCGTCACACCGAACGAAGCATCGATCACCAACGCACACAAGTCCGCCCGCCGGATGCTGCGCTCCGAGCGCATCACGCTGAAGACTTCCACCGGACTATCATGCCGTGATCGCGAGCGGATGCCTGCTGTATCGATGAGCACGTAGTGCTGATCCCCGCGCCGATACGGGATGTCCACGGCATCGCGCGTCGTTCCAGCCACATCGCTCACGATCGTGCGTTCGTCCTGCAGGATCGCATTGATGAGAGAGGACTTGCCCACATTTGGGCGACCTACCAAGGCGATCTTTACCGGTGGCAGCGTGGTCTCGTCCGCTTCCTGCGGAGCCGATGCAGGCAATAGCTGTTCGATCTTTTCCACCAATTCCCCGATGCCCCGCCCGTGAGCTGCGCTGACTGCGAGTTGAAAAGTGAAACCCAGCCGGGCGAAATCCGCAGCCATCGGTTCGTGCATTTCCATATCGACTTTGTTGATGACAAGAATGACCGGTTTGCCCGAACGCCTCAGCAGCCGGGCCAGCTCTGAGTCGATGGGTGTCACGCCTTGCCTGGCATCCACCACCAGCAACAGCACTTGAGCAGAAAGCTGTGCCAGCTCCGCCACGGTATGAATCTCGCGGCTGAAATCCTCCTCCGCTGCGCCGCCAATGCCTCCCGTATCGACGATGTCAAACGGCGCACTGCCCAGCCCACATGGCGCAACGATGCGGTCGCGCGTCACGCCCGGCTGGTCATGAACAATCGAAATCATCCTTCCCGCCAGACGATTGAATAGCGCCGATTTCCCCACATTGGGCCTGCCGACGATTGCCACAGTTCGTTCATTCATACTCTTGCCTTTTCCTCTCTTCGCTTTTCACTCTCCTCAAGCCTTCCACTACATAGCCGATGCCGGAAATCAGCGTCAGCAACCCCGCGATCAAAACCGGAATATCGTGCCGTGGAATCTGAAACATCACCCACGCAATCGCCACCATCTGGCTCGCGGTGGCAGCTTTACCCGTCCAGCTCGGTCGAATCTCCAGATGCCCAAATGTGTAGTGCAGGATGATACTGCCAGTAAGAATCACCGCGTCACGCGCGATCACCAGCACCGGAAACCACAAAGGAAAATTATAAAACCATCCGCTTACACTCAGCGTAATGATGGCCGTGATGAGCAGACCTTTATCCGCGATGGGATCAAGGATCGCTCCCAGCCTGGTGCGCTGGTTGTAGCGGCGCGCGATCCATCCATCAATCCCATCGCTTGCTGCCGCCACGACAAATACCACGATCGCAGCCAGTCGAAGCCACTCCACCGGCTCGCCATTCTGCACGCTGGAGCCGTAGTAGATCGCCAGCAATACAAACACCGGAATCATAAGTATCCGGATGATGGTGATCTGATTGGCGAGCGTCATGGTGGGCTATTGTGGCGGGATGAGGCAGCAATGCAACCCCGGTTCAGCGGCGCGGGATGCCAGCGACTTTCGTTCCCGGCTGAATGCCGTTGCGCTGGAACCATCCGCGATTGGTTTCAAGCGCGAAGGCCACGTTGGCCGCTGCGCTTTTCACCGGAGTAGTATCCAGCGGCTCCAGCGGATGAATCTCCAGAATCACGCCTTCTCTATCGAGATAGGCGATGTCGAGCGGAAGGTATGTGTTCTTCATCCAGAACGAAGCTTGTCTTTGCATTCCGAAAACGAAAAGCATTCCGTGATCTGCGGGCAGTTCGCGTCGAAACATCAGCCCCGCTTGTTGCGCATCGGTGGATTCCGCGACTTCCGCAGTGAGCGTCTTGCCACCGATTTTTAAAGTTACGACCGGCAGCGTGGACTCGATTGCGGGTTGCTGGGGTGCACACCCGACCTGCGCCAGAACCAGCGCGAGAACTACGAGTGCTGGTCTCATGGGAGCACCGCAGCCATCTCCTCCGCGAAGTAAGTAAGAATCATGTCCGCGCCCGCGCGCCGGATGCAAACCAGCGATTCCTCGCGTGCTCGGGCGTAATCGATCCACCCCCGCTGTGCAGCAGCATGTATCTGCGCATACTCGCCGGAGACTTGATATGCCGCCACGGGCAGCAGCGTGCTTTTGCGCAGATCGCGGATGATGTCTAGGTAAGGCCCAGCGGGCTTCACCATGAGGATGTCTGCGCCCTCCTCTTCATCCAGTCGCGTTTCCAACAAAGCTTCCCGCGCATTCCCCGGCGAGAGTTGGTAGGTGGATTTATCGAGGTAACCCGCTGCCGTCCGCGAGCCGACCGCGTCCCGGAACGGACCATAAAAAGCGGAGTTAAATTTCGCGGCATACGCCATGATCGATGTGGACGTATGCCCCGCTGCATCCAAAGCATTCCGAATCGCCCCGACTCTGCCATCCATCATGTCCGAGGGTGCCACGATGTCCGCGCCCGCATCTGCCTGCAAAAGTGCCATCTCACACAGCACCGCGACCGTGCGATCATTCTCCACGTCGCATCCATCCGCTGTGAGCAGCCCATCGTGTCCGTGTGAAGTGTAAGGATCGAGCGCAACATCCGCGATGAGGCACAACTCCGGACAAGCCTGCTTGAGCTGCGCGAGTGCGCGCAGCAGTAAATTATCCGAAGCACGGAAATGCGTGCCTTCCGCGTCTTTGAGCGCAGCATCAAAACACGGAAACAACGCCACTGCGCAAATGCCCGAGGCGTGCAGTGCTTTGCAATGCTCCACCAGTTGCTGCGGATTGCGCCGGAACACACCCGGCATGCTGCCTACCGGCGAGGGATCGCCCGTGGCATCGTGGACAAACAAAGGCGCGATCAAATTTTCTTTGTCGAGACGCGTCTCGCGCGTGAGCGCGCGCACGGCAGCCGAGCGGCGATTGCGACGCATGCGCCGCGTGAGATGAAGTGTGTGGTCCATTTATTTCAACTAATCTTCGGCAGGCAACACGCGCGGTACCACGGTGAGAAAATCGCGCACCGCAGAGCCTACATCCGGAGTTCGCATGAGCGATTCGCCCACCAGGATCGCATTCGCTCCCGCATCGAACACGCGTTGCGCATCGGCGCCGGTCTTCAGCCCGCTCTCGCTGATCACCAGCACATCGTTGGGGATTTGTTCCGCCAGAGATTCGGTAGTCGCCAGGTCCACGGAGAAAGTCCCCAAATCGCGATTATTGATGCCGATGATGTCCGCGTCGGTGTCCAGCGCGCGGTCGAGTTCCGCCAGCGTGTGAACTTCCACCACAGCATCGAGCTGGCAATCTGCCGCCACGGAAAGCAGAGTGCGGAGTTGAGCATCGGTGAGCGCGGCCACGATGAGCAGGATAGCATCCGCCCCGTGAGCTGCGGCTTCGTAAATCTGCACTGGGTGGATGGTAAAATCTTTGCGAAGCAGCGGGAGCCAGATTTCCTCGCGGATTGCGGAGAGAAAATCGAGGTGGCCTTGGAAATAGGTCATGTCGGTAAGCACCGACACCGCGTGGGCACCGGCTTTCTCGTAAGCTCTGGCGATTGCGACGGGATCAAACTCGTTTGCGATGATGCCTGCGGAAGGGGACGCCTTTTTAACTTCGGCGACAAGTCCCAGCGCGCCGGGCCCGTGATCGAGTGCCTGGCGGAACCGGCGAAAATCCGTGCGAGCGAAAGCCTGTTTCTTGAGCTGATCGAGCTGAGGCAGTAGCGCAGCGACTTCGGATTCTTTGGTGGAGAGTATTTGTTGGAGACGGCTCACGCGGGAAAAAGTAAACGAGTTGGGAGAAACAAAAAGCTCAAAAAATGCGCTTGCGTAATGAGCGGGTGCGGGCATTATTGCGGTCCGTTTTTGGAAAAGCGGGTGTAGCTCAGTTGGTAGAGCACTTCCTTGCCAAGGAAGATGTCGCGAGTTCGAGTCTCGTCACCCGCTCCA
>CBDUBV010000215.1:0-3951 GCA_965365475.1 uncultured Chthoniobacteraceae bacterium
TCCCCGCGATCCGCGACAAGATGGCGATGCTGGAGGAGGTCGGCCTCGGCTATCTGAAGGTCGGCCAGCAAGCCACCACCCTGTCCGGCGGCGAGGCGCAGCGGGTAAAGCTCAGCAAGGAACTCAGCCGCCGCGCCACCGGCAACACGCTCTACATCCTCGACGAACCCACCACGGGCCTCCATTTCGAAGACGTCCGCAAACTCCTCGAAGTGCTCCACGCGCTGGTCGACCAAGGCAACACCGTGGTCGTCATCGAACACAATCTCGACGTCATAAAGACCGCCGACTGGATCCTCGACCTGGGGCCCGACGGCGGCGTGAAGGGCGGCGAACTGGTCGCCGAAGGCACCCCCGAAGACATAGCCGCCAACCCCCGCAGCCACACGGGGCATTATCTGAAACCCCTCCTAACCTGATCCCATCCATTGCGAAGCAATGGGGGAGTGGCACGCGAAGCGTGACGAGGGGAGCAAGCCCCTCCCCTTCAGGGGAGGGGTTGGGGTGGGGCTGCCCGGAAGGGGTCGGGGGGGCAAGCCTCTCCCACTACCAACGCTTGCGCTAAGAGAAGGCACGAAAGTGCAGGAGAGGAAGAGGGTCGCGCAGCGTCAAACGGGTCAATGGTCGCGAGCGCAGCAAGCTATCTAGGCCCCCGCCTTTTCTTGGCGGTGAATAGGACATTTCGCGCAAAGCACGTTTCAAGTGTGAAATCACGCTACCCTAGCTGACCCTGACGAAAAGCATCGCAATCTATTTCTGCGGCCAAACGCATCATCCGGCTAAATTGGGGACACCTTTCTGCTACCATAGTCTTTGATATCACACCAAATAGTTCAACCCCAATTGTAGTCTCATGGTAGTCAACTGCGCTCCTTATGGCCATAGCTAATCCACTTTTACCAGTCCCAATGCTAGCAGGCACAGCTATGTTATAGTGACGACAAATTCCCTCAATGTCCCCCAAATACCAGTCTTCTACCTCACGATCAGCAACAAACACACGAATGTCGTGGTCACACAAACCTCTCTCGCCGAGAATACTTACAACGCGATCCGATATTTCATCGCTTGTTTCCACTCTTTTCTCGCGGTCGAAAAGAATTATGATGGGATAGTTTCTGTTTCCGAAACTACGGATATGCGTCTCAATGAAATCACACATTCTTTCTATGGCGACACTATCTCCGTTGCAATTAATGCGTCGAACGGGCCGATTTGGACAAACCTGAGCGATAACTCGTTGCTCAAGATGACCTTCGACTATAAAGGCCGGTCTAGTCACCTTCCAAAGCTCCAGCCGCGTAGTAATATCCTAGGCCAAACCCCGTCCGGTTTATCTCACTGGTAAGCTCACTGGCATTTGATACTCGCTTGGCAACCGTTTTTCCGTGCTCCATCCAGACAAGTATTACTTCTTCCGCCTTGGCCTCGTTCAATATTGACTCACTATGAGTGGTAATCAACGTATGCGGCGCGCCTTGTCTGCTTGTCTCAGTACGAACGACGTTTACAAATTCTTTTTGAACATGTGGGTGCAAAAAGTTTTCTGGTTCCTCCAACGAATAACCGGTATTTGCTGTGATGACTTTGGTCAATATAGCAATCCACTTCACTGTACCATCAGAGCATTGTGCTAGTGGAAATAGCACCTCTTCGTTTCCTTCTGATATTGAAACAAACACAGATATCGTGTTATCGATAACATTCTTCGCTGTAGAAATCGATTTGATGGCCGGGCTGACAAGTGCAACGTATGATGATATTTTCCTCAACCGTGCCTTATGGTTGTCGTCACGCCGAAACCAAGGATTAAGTCGGCGATGAAGCAGTGGAACGTTTTGTGGTTTCCCTAGCCTATGAAGTGTACTGGCTACACCTGCGCCGTTTTTACCAATTATGGGTAATCGAGCGCTGTCTTCAGGGAGTTTACAAATTTCTGGGACAAAATTAAAAATCTCACCTCCTTTTACATCGGCGGCGATCTGCTTAAATATTGAGAGGTTTGAAGGGAAAGCTGTCACTAAGCACTGACGGCTCATATCAACCGTTCGGCTATAAAAACTTAGGTGTTTAATGGCATCTGCTTGGCTCAGGTAGGTGCCAACCTCAATCATGAAAAATCCGCGAAAGAGGTGCTGCATCCGTGACATCACGATCTTGTCGACTACGGTCCGAGTGCCGTTTTCATCCCGTCGCGTCGAAATGATCAAGTCGGAACTCTTCGGGTCTTGTGGTTGGGATCGAAGATCGACATAGAGTCGCTGGGAACTGTATTCGATCTCATCGTAGCTTTCAGAGGCGGATATTTCGAATTTCCAAGTATAGTAAAGAGTTTTTACCTTTCCTCCCTTCATTCGAAATAAAGTAGAGCCCCTAATACTGGCTTCCATGGTAGTCTTATATTTGTTATCTGGTAGACGAGTAAATATTCTGCCAATGCCACCGTGAGAGCTTACGGCCTCGTCAACGGGTTCATCTGTCAATTTCGACAAAAACTCGAAAAATGATAGAATGTTTGTCTTACCCCCACCGTTGGGCCCGACAAGAATATTTAATCCGCGAGCCAACGGAATTCGTATGTCTTCCAGCGACCTAAAGCCGCTGACGTATACCTCGTGGATCATTCACGCCCCCAGTTTAGAGTAAGGCTACGCGTGCAGGGTGCGCTGGTAAAGATATATGATTTTGGGTGCTTTGCGCTACAGGTTCAATGGGGCAAAAACGACGATCCGTTTAGGTCTGATCTTGACTCTGTCGGTGTACCGGCGCGCAGCGCGACGGCCTCGCCTCATTCCCAGTGCGATGTAATGGCGTCTCAGTTGAGACTGGATCGGCGTGTCCTGTTGGACACTCAACCTAAATCCCCACAGCCTTGCGCAGCGCCGCATTGATCCGCCCCTGCCACCCCGGGCCTTGCTCGCGAAACCGATCGATCACATCCGGGTCCAGCCGCAGCGTCACCTGCCGCTTGCTCGCCGCGCCAACCGGCGGGCGACCGCGCACCACGCCCTTAGGTCCCAGATGGCCTGTCGCCGGGCGAACCACCCGGCCACCCACCGAATGGGTGGCGACGTCGAGGATCTCGTCGGTCAGCTCCGGCGCGTCATCCGCCGGATCGAGCCAGGCGTTCGCGGTATCTGCGCTGTTCCCTGTCATTGGCCTTCCTCATCGAAATGATACGTCGGCCTTCGGCCGTTTTCGTCCAAACCACCGCGACCAGCCGATCGTCGAGCAAACCGTAGGTCACCATCCTAGGCTCGGGATAGGCGAAACGCGCATCCTCGAGTTCAAATACCGGCCCGTCGAACACACGAACCGCATCGAGGAAGTCCAATCCGCGCGCGTCGATCGTCGCCGCACGCTTCGCCGGATCGAACGTCACCGTCATCCGCATATTATGTAGTGCCATAATTCAGCACGCGCAACGCCCCCCTCACCGATACCCCGACCGCACCGGCGTGATCTCCGCGCCGCGCTGACCGCAGCGGCGGCAGCGCAGGCGGGCCTTGGCCGCGTCCATCGACGCGAGCGGCTCGAACAGCCAGCTCATGCCTTCCGCGGGAAACACGACCGACCATCCGCATTTCGGGCACCGCACCTCTGCATGGAGATGCCTCGACTTGAACTGACAGATCAGTCGGACGCTCGTATCGGCCATGCCCCCTGCTTGCCGCAGGGCCGCCTGCGAACACAAGCGGAACATCCGTTTTGACGCTCCGCCGAACACGGCTGCGCTTGTGCGCCCGCGCGCCCCGCGATGCGGCCACGCGCGCCTGTCCTACACTAGCCCGCGCATGGCATAATCGCCGCTCCACGACCCCGAGAGGAGCAACACCATGGACCCCAACATGCGCGCCGCGATGGCGCAGGCAAAGGCGGAGGCAGCCGAGAACGCACGGATCATCCGCCTGATGGAGGAGGATGTCGCGCGCAGCGCGGCGCTGTGCGCGC
>CBDUBV010000216.1:0-3905 GCA_965365475.1 uncultured Chthoniobacteraceae bacterium
CGGCGAACGCGGGGTTACGTGTTGTCCCGACGGTCGAGCCGACGTGCCTGCTCAAGCGGTGTGTGCTTGGCGTTCAGGGTACGGATTCTGCAGATTCTCGATCTCGTGGGCTGCCGAGAGGATGAGTTCGAGCACGCCGCGTTCGCACAACTCGATGAGCACGATGACGGCCGCAGGGTTAGGCTGCGCTACGTGAAAGTCTCCGCGATCAGAAGAGGGTTACACCGATGCTTACCCCCCTGTACTTTGCATATGCACATAGAGCGATAGCTCCTTCTAGATTGCGCCGGATTGTATCGTCCCCGAAACGATACGAGGTTGGCTGGATGCTCTCAAGGTGGTGAACGAAAAGCTTCAAGAGGGCCCGTCCGACAAGATTTGGAAGCGCGAAGGGCGGGACGAGCCGAAACCGTCCCGCCCTTCGTCGGCACCAGCGCGGGGTTAGGCTGCCCTTCCATTGCTCGACTTCACTCCGCCAGATCAGCGTAGAAAGCCAGATCACTCTCAGCCAGAGCCTGAACCGCCCCGGTTTCTGAGCTGTAATCCAACAGCAAGTACCGAGCGCCGCCCCGATCGTCCAAGTATGATGCACCAAGAATGCTCCGGGCGGAGCCGAAGATCAGTGGGGCCGCAAGTGAGGCCCCTATCGGGAGAGCCACCTCGCGCCGCAGGACTTCCCCTCCCTCCGTTGTCAGCCAGACGAGAACTCGATTTCCCGCTTTCACCACAATATGGTCGTCCAAGCTCCACCCAAACACGAACGGAGTCGGTCGCTCAATGCGGCGTACAAACTGGAGCGACGCGGTGGCAAACAGGTCGATTCCTTCTTTCCATTGTCGACCCTCGAACACAGCCGTTGATACAGCCAACCACCTACCTGAGGGCGACCATGAGTGTTCGTTGTACCTGCGCCCAGGTAGGAGCGCAACCGTGTCGGCTTGGGCGCGGTTAAAATCGTACACGACGAGGTGGCCCGGCTCACCGGATTCGCAGCGAGGGCAGGCGTAGAACGAGATCTGCTGTCCGCTCGGTGCCCAGCGGGGGTCGTAGCCGAAGAGGTCGTCTCCAAAGTAAGGGCGTTTAGGGAGGCCCAGTACGTTTCCAAGGCTCTGGGTGCTACCGGTGACCGCGTCAAAGAGGTGAAGCGTACCCCCGGCAGTCGTACGCCCGGCACGGGCGAAAAGGATTTGCTGACGCCGGAGCGAGACGGAGAAGTTCTGTGCATTGGAGAGTATGTGCCGTCTCGTACTAGGTTCAAGTACGTATACGGCCCGGGTGCCGCCGTTTGAAAGCGTAGCATAGAGCCCAGGTGCGAGTGGATCATGGTCGCGGATGCTATCGCATCCGAAGAGAACACCAATGATCGAGGCAACGAGCAGTGGGCAGGTCAAGAGCAAACGGGAAACCTTCATGCTGCGAGCAATAAAACAGGGGAAGCTGCCCGAATCAGGCAGCTTCCCCTGCGTGTTCACTTGATGATTAGCAAGGTCTGCGTTTGCTCAAAAACACGGCCTGCGGTGGTTGCCGACATCCTGACGAAGTACGTGCCAGTCGGAAGCAGTTGCGTCTCAAAAGGAATCGTGTGGCGACCGGGGCCCCACTCCATGTCCGTTAAAGTGGCGACAGACCGTCCGAGTGCGTCGTAAAAGACGACGCGAACGTTCGATTGCTCGGGGATTTCGAACCGAATAGTGCCGCGTCCACTGGACGGGTTCGGGACGGCTGGCAGCAGCACGAATGTCGTAGGAAGCGAGATGCTCTGAGCCTCTTCGCTCGTGATCATGGCAGGAGCGGGGCCTTCCGGCTCCCCTGCCATCCCGCAGTAGTCCGAAACCTCGACATACTGCGCCCCTGAAGTGCGGGATTGGCCGGTGGCGTCTTGCACCGTCACATATATCGTGAAGCTGCGGCTCTGACCTTGGCCGAACGGAATGGTCGGACCCTGCCCAGCGTAGGAGTAGCTGCTGCAAGGCACCCCATTCTGCCCTTCGCACTCGGGCATAAAGTACCAGTTGTATCCAGTGTAGGGACGCGCCCCCCCGTTTACTGTAGCAGAAAAATACCCTGTTGCATTAGGACGAAGGCAGATTGGGCCGCTCACGAAGACGCGGAAAGGATCGGAGAACGACGAGCCGATGCCGCGGCTCGTGAACACGTTCGTGATCGTTCCCACATGTCCTCCTCCGTAACGGGTACGATCCTCAGCGAGGATGGCGTCGCGGAACTCGATGAAGGTCGGAGAACCATCAAGCCGGTAAACCGCATGGGTGACGAGGTTGTTGACGACGTCGGGGTTCTCCATGCCTGCAGCGTTCCGGAGATCCCAGAGCACGGCAGACCAGAACTCGCCCCCCCGGTGTGCCCCCTGCGGCTGCTGCCGATAGACGTCATAATTCGGAATCTGAGGGGATGCAGCGTTCCGCAGGGCACTACCGTCGGCTTTGAAGTACGTCCCGATCGCCGAGCGACCCGTAAACGACTGCGCCATGAAATCAGCGGTTCCCTCACTAATTGACCCCTCCTCGGAACCGTTCACGCTCGAGATATCATCGTTGATCTGATCAATAAACGCATGTGTGTATTCGTGGAACACGACCGCATCGTCCAATGCGGTATTGCGGCGGTTGTACTGTGGAAGGTCAGAGTTGAAATAAAGCTCGCCGAGCCACCCGAAAGGACCAGGATCGTACCAAGCGTTAGGGCCAGCACTTGGGTTGTACGCGGCGTTCGCATGCGCCTTGATGTTCTCGAAGGGGCGAGTCCCAAACCGCTCGTAAAAGCCCGTTCGGAACTTGTCTATCTGGTAGTAAAGATTGACCTCCGAGAAGTGCGGGTCGTACAGAGAGTATCCAAAGACTCCGTTCCCACTATATGCCTCTTCGCCAGGGTCGTTGAGGATAGAGGCGTATTGCCCGTTGAGCGTCCACTTCACCCCCAGTACGGGGTCGATCAACCGGGGAAGATCTACCCAAGTGAGAGGTGAGACGGCCGGGTTGATATCGTGAACGGCTCCCCGACCTGTAACTGTTTGTAGGGAGGTTTGTGCTGCCGCGAGAGACACCGCCGAGGGGCGTGGGTGTGCAGGCGGAGTATCGTGTCCAGAGACGCCCGAGTGGTCTTCGAAGCAGGAAGCGATTCGATTGGTTTTATTCAGAATCGTTCCGTTCTGCGCGTCGACGATGTAGGACCAATGAAGCGCCTTGGCTCCATCATGCACTACCACTTCCCAAGCGTAGAAAAACTGGTCTCCCTTGGGGTAAACGACGCTTCGAATGTGAACCTCCGGATCGCCCGCACGAGATCCTAAGTCCCGCTTTGCAACAAGAATGGCTGCATCTTCGCCAAGCAAGCGCTGGTTGACGGGCGAAATGACGGGGTAATAGTCCCCATTAGCCATGTCTACTCGGCCGCTCTCATCGAGGTGGACCATGTACAGAGCACCAGCAACGGGCAGTCCATCGTATGTTTGCTGGAAGACTACATGATGTATTCCCGCCGCTGAGTGGGTGCGGCGTTCTTGTAGATTGGTAAGCTTAGGGCTCATGCCGAAGAGAGCCGCGTGGTGTGACAGAAAAGCGCGAGCTGCCGCAACGGGACGTGGTCCGTAGGGTCGAGACTGACCCATCGTCAGCATCGTGGGGGTGGCGGTATGTTCATTCCAGCGCACAACCCAGCCACGCCCTTCGCTCTCTTTGAAGCGCTCAAAGGCGCTTACTCGCGCTGCGCGCAGAGACGGCTGCGCGTGGAGAGGAATAGCGGCGAGTACGAGTGTGACGGCGAGTAACAGTCTACGCATGATCTTTAGGTTGTGGGAGATGATGATGCCGGAGATTGCCGCTGATGCTGGCATCCTAACCAGTTATTGAGCGGATTGGGTGGCATGTTATACGGAATCGTGTCCGGAT
>CBDUBV010000217.1:0-3861 GCA_965365475.1 uncultured Chthoniobacteraceae bacterium
CATTTTGCCAGGACACGGGGACGGCGACGATCATGGGCAAGAAAGGGCAAGCTGTCTGGACCGGGGGAGGAGACGAAGCGGCTCTTGCGAGGGGGGTGTATGAAGCTTACACAGAGGAAAATTTGCGCTACTCGCAGAATGCGCCGCTTACGATGTGGGAAGAGAAAAATACGGGGACAAATCTACCTGCTCAGATCGATCTGCACGCGGTGGATGGCGATGCGTATAAGTTTCTTTTTGTGGCCAAAGGCGGAGGATCGGCGAACAAGACTTATTTGTTTCAAGAGACACGCGCGACGGTGGTTCCGGGCAAGTTGGAGGCTTTTCTCAGCGAGAAAATGAAGACCTTGGGCACGGCAGCCTGCCCGCCATATCATCTGGCGTTTGTCATCGGAGGCACATCGGCGGAGACATGTCTTAAGACAGTGAAATTGGCATCGACAAAATATCTGGACGAATTGCCGACGACCGGCAACGAGCATGGGCGGGCTTTTCGCGATGTGGAAATGGAGGAGCGTTTGCTTGAGGCGGCGCGTGCAAGCGGCATCGGGGCGCAGTTCGGAGGAAAATATTTCGCACTGGATGTGCGCGTGATTCGTCTGCCCCGGCACGGTGCTTCCTGCCCGATTGGCATGGGCGTGTCATGCTCGGCGGATCGGAATGTGAAAGCGAAGATCAACCGCGATGGCGTATGGATCGAGCAGTTGGAGACCGATCCCGGCCGCTACATACCATCCGAGTATCGTCGCCTGGACAGCAGTGCGGAAGCCGTGAAAGTGGACCTTGATCGACCGATGCAGGAAATTCTTGCGCAGCTCACGCAGTATCCTGTCACGACGCCGCTGGCATTGAGCGGCACCATCGTTGTGGCTCGCGACATTGCGCATGCCAAGCTCAAGGAGCGACTGGACGAAACGGGGGAGCTGCCTGTCTATTTAAAAAATCATCCCGTTTATTATGCCGGCCCGGCGAAGACACCGACAGGCTATGCTTCTGGTTCGTTCGGACCGACCACAGCGGGCCGGATGGACAGCTACGTGGACCTTTTCCAATCTCACGGAGGGTCGATGATTATGATTGCCAAGGGCAACCGCAGTCAGCAGGTCACCGATGCGTGCAAGAAATATGGGGGATTCTATCTCGGGTCCATCGGTGGCCCTGCCGCGTTGCTGGCGCAGGAGAATATCAAGAAGGTGGAGTTGGTGGAGTTTCCGGAAATCGGGATGGAAGCGGTGTGGAAGATCGAGGTGGAGAACTTCCCGGCATTTATCCTGGTGGATGATAAAGGGAACGATTTCTTCCAGCAGATCAACGGCTGCGGGGCATGTGCGCCCGCACCCGCTGCGAGTCGATAAGGCGGCAGTTCTCTCCGCAGCAAACATTGTACGGCGCAGTTGAGGGCGGCTGCCGATTCATCGTTGTCCGCATTGGCATGAATAGAACGGATGCAGTCGGCGTCGGAGACATTATGAAAACCCCATTTTTTAAACCTCTTCAAAGTATCTGTCTTGCTGCGGTGTGCGTGGTGGCGAGTGGTTGCTGGGATGATAAAGCTGCCGAGACCACAACCACCACCGAGCCAGACGATGCCGCATTGGTAGAGCAGCGCGTGCAGCAGATACTGCTCGAACAGCGATTGGCAGACCTGGAAGCCAAACTTCAGGACCAGCAAGCCGGGCTGGAAGAACGCGAGCGGCTGATTAAGGAAAGAGAAGAGTTGCTTGCCAAGCAATCAACCACGCAGACGGTGCAGACCACGAAGACGGTGGAACCTGCGCCAGCCGCGCCTCCACGTGTGTTGCCACGAGACGAACCAGCGCTTGGTTATTTTTACGAAGACCTCGCCCCGCACGGAGACTGGTACGAGACTTCCGATTATGGATATATCTGGAGACCCGCAGAGCGCTACCGCAGAGATTCATGGCAACCTTACACCGACGGCTCCTGGGTTTATACTGACCATGGGTGGACTTGGGTGAGCGATGAGCCGTTTGGCTGGGCGACTTATCATTACGGACGCTGGGTGGAAGAGCGCGAGTATGGGTGGTGCTGGGTGCCGGATACGGAATGGGGTCCTGCCTGGGTGTCCTGGCGAAGCGGAGATGATTATGTGGGTTGGGCACCGCTGCCACCATCCGCCCACTTCCGCGATAATCGCATCTCGATGTATGTGGATGATTATTACAACGTAGGGCCTGAGCATTATACATTTGTCCCGACTCGATATATGAGTTCGCGGAATCTCAGAGAGCACTATGTGCCGCGGAATCAGAGGATCAAAGTAATCAATAAAACAACCAACATCACAAACATCGTCCGTAATAACACGACCATTATAAATGAGGGCCCGGACATCACCGTCGTGAACAATGCCGGAGGAGATCGGGTGCGCACAGTGCCAATACGCCAGCGACGCGAATGGGTCGATGATAACAACACTGCGCAATTAAAAGACAACGTGCTCGAAGTGCCGGTGCTTCCCAAGGACCTGGATAAAAGAGCCAGGGATGCGCGCCGATTCGAGGCAGCAAAGATTGCGCGTGTTGACAGGAGGACAGGCTGGGAGGGTGTGAGTGAGGAGACGCAACGTGCCATGCGTGAGCAGATGCGTCGCCAGGCTGGTAATCCCGATCGTAGTAAACCGAAGGACCGAGCGAAGTCGAACGATGTGGAGTTGACTTCGACTGGCCAACAACCGCAGTTGGAGGACAAAGCTTTGGAACGACAGGCGCAGGAGGAAGCGCGGCGTCGGCTGGCGGATCGGTCTGAGAAACGCGACAAGCCCGAGAAAAAGGACGACAAAGATGGAGCAGACGCAGCAAGCGGACTCACACGCGAACAGCGCATTGAAGAGCGTGCTCAACGTATAGCGAGAGACAAATCCAAGAAAGCTGATGAGCCCAAGGCGGACGACGCTCGTGAAAACGCATCGAACCAAATTGAAAGTAATGGCAGAACTCCAGGCGCGGTGGAAGCGAAAGCACGCGAAGAAGCTCGTCGCAGATTGCAAGCGCAAGGAAATAGAGAGCCGCAAGAAAATAAACCGCAGCGGGATGCGCGTCGTGAAAATGTACAAGCCAGCAAAGATCGTCCGGAAAAATCCGATCAGAAAACTAGCGGGAGGCCAGATAGTAGTGCGTCAGTGGGGAAGCAGGATAAGCCTAAAAAACAATCCGCATCATCCCAAGAGCAGAGACAGCGAGCGGAGGCTGCTGGAAATCGAGAAGCGGAAAGGGAACGTATGGCTCAGATTCAGCGAGCTGCTGCCATGGAACAGCAACGTGCCGCCCGGCGCGACGAAGAGATGGGAAAGGCCCGCGAAGCCCAGCGTCAGCAAGCGCGCCCCTCACAAGAAAACTCCAAACGCGAAAAGGAGAATAAAGCGCAGCGTGCTGCGAGTGAGCAGAATCAGCGTGGGAAGGCGGAGCGTGCAGCAAATGAGCAACGGCAGCGTGAGAAGGCACAGCGTGCAGCGAATGAGCAGAATCAGCGCGAGAAAGCACAGCGGTCGGCGAATGAGCAGCGGCAGCGTGAAGAGCAACGTGAGAAAGCTCAGCGCAAGGCCGACGAGCAAAATCAGCGCGAGAGAGCGCAGCGGAACAGCGAGCGTGAAAATGAGAACAAGGCCCAGCGGAAGGCCGAGCAACAAAGACAACAACGTCAAGCAGAGCAGCAAAATCAACAACGCCAGGCTGCTCAACAACGGTCGGCGCAAGAGTCAGCGAAAAAGAAGGAGTCCAGCAAGCCGCAAGGCGACAACGACCGCGGCGGCAAAAAAGGAAATAAAGGTGCTGCTGTGGACCACCCAACTCCATCACAGCCGGGTAGTCCGGATGAGGAGAAAAAGGGAAAGAAGCGCCG
>CBDUBV010000218.1:0-3787 GCA_965365475.1 uncultured Chthoniobacteraceae bacterium
CCGGGTCCACCCCGGCAGTCGGCTCGTCGAGCACCACCAATCTCGGACGCTGCACAAGAGCCTGCGCCAAGCCGATGCGTTGCAGCATGCCTTTGCTATAGCCGCTCAAACGGCGATCACGCGCATGCTCGAGGCCTACCAATTTCAATAGCTCGCCCACGCGCTCTTTAAGTTGCACCCGCTTGAGCCCGCAGATCTTCCCATAAAACTCCAGCGTCTCTTCCCCAGTGAGATATTTATAAAAATACGGATTCTCAGGCAAAAACCCCACCTGTTCGCGACTCTCCACCGTGGCACTGTCTCGACCGAAGATCTGCGTTGAACCGCGAGTGGGACGGATAAGCCCCAACACAATTTTTAACGTTGTGCTTTTGCCCGACCCATTGGGTCCCAGCAGACCATACACCTGGCCAGGCTCCACCTGCAAAGACAGATCGCGCACTGCCACCAGCTGCTGTCGTTTGAATGGAATTGGAAAAATCTTAGTGAGATGGTCGATCGAGACAGCATTCATAGGACTATTGAATCACGAATCCGCGAAATGTCTGCTTACTATCCATCTCTGCGCGAGTTTCGCTTGAGATATGCGAACCAAGGGAACTTGTGCGTATCGCTTCCAAGAAGGCGTCCAACTCCGATTTGTCACCAGCGATCACCAGTTCCACCCGACCATCTGCGAGGTTTTTCACGTACCCCGTCACATCGTAACCGGCAGCAATTTGTTTTATAGAAAAACGAAATCCAACTCCCTGCACTTTGCCTTCGTAAAAAATTTGACAACACTTTCTCATGCGACGGGGGGGCAGCTTACATCTGGTCGGCTCAACCCCCAAGCGAAAACATTCAGTGCGTTCACTGTCAAGTAGCCACCTATTAATTCGCATTGCAAACGAGACTAGAAAAGCTCCAACTGATTAGGTGACTTGTCATCCAGCCTAAGGTTTTGGTTGCTTTCTGACATGTCATATTCTGAGTGTTCTATGGAAGGAGTTTCATGTAAACTGCTAATATGAGATGCTATGTCATCAGCTGAATTATGTGTTTCTAACTGTTCTGTAGCAGTTTGCGTAAGATTATGTAGATTTACATAAGTTTTTTGAGAACCGGATAAATTTTTTGTCTTTGGCACAGTATCAGCAGTTTTTTCAGGCTGGATACGACGGCGCGACTTTAAAACATCAGGCTCAGGCTCATGCATTGATGCAGCTAAAATGCTTAAAGCAGTCTCCTGAAGCGTCCTCCCGGTCTCTTCAGCGGATGACATGAGCTTCGCTCGCAGGGTTTCTGGAAGTATCAGTTGCAAAAAACCGAGATTTTCTGCCTTAAGCCGCTCTCGACGCCGACGTTGCGCATTGCGGACCTGCTCCGAACGAATCTTTTTCTGGCGAATCGCTGAGCGGGCAATTTTTGTAGCCATGGATGACAAGCTATCATCAATATATCTACTTGTCATCAATTATTTTCTTATCCTTACATTGTAGCCAGAGTCTGCGAACCTCAGGCGGGAACTTTTCAATTGCATAGCGGAGCATTGTTCGCGGCATAGCATAGCAGCAGGAATCCAGAAATGTCCGCAGAGCCATGACATCCTTTTTACCGGCCTCGCGCAGCATCCACCCACAAGCTTTGTGCATAAGGTCTTCTTTGTCCCCAAGGAGTTCACGGCACAGACTGAACGTATGGTTTAACTCCCCCTCCCTTATAAAAGCGAGTGTTGAGACAATGGCTATGCGACGTTCCCAGAGCATTGACGAACGCGCCAGCTCATACAGTGGCTTACGTGATCGATCTATCAGCCACTTGCCAACGATGTGATGGGCAGACAGGTCCACCAAATCCCAATTATTAATCCAGCGCGTCTGTGAAAGGTAAAACGCATATATTTCCTCGCGCTTTGTTTCGTCTCCCCGCTCGAACCGGCGCACGAGAATGAGTAAAGCGAGCAGTCGTTCTTCGTGCCAGGGAGAATTCAATAGCGGAAGCACGTCACTCTCCCCATCGTCGCGCACCGCAACGGCCCGCACGGCTGGCACCCGGATACCCAGGAACTGATCGCCCGCACCGTAAGTGCCCGGTGCAGTTTTAAAAAATCGCGCCGCCAATTCGGCATAGCCAGGTTCTATTTTTTCATGAAGTGCATCAGTCAGCGGATGTCGCATGGCTAGATCATGCACGCACTCTATACCACGCGGAAACACAAATGCTGAACTGCACTTTATGGCATCAGTATAAGGCGGCGGGCGGCACAGTGAATATTCTGGCTTTATCCTCCAGAGGCTTGAGCATAGGCGATGCCACCGCATAGAGTGGCGGCCATGCTGAACTATATATGGCTTGGGCTGGTGCTGGCGGCGGTGGTTTTAGGAGGGCTCCAGGGAAATCTCGAGGCAGTTACCGAGGGGGCCATCGAGATGGCAAAAACAGCCGTCACATTGGCGATCGGCCTGGTGGGCATCATGGCACTGTGGCTAGGCATTATGCGCCTCGCTGAGCGCTCGGGGCTTGTATCCTTACTTGCACGCGGGTTGAGGCCTGTCCTCACACGTCTTTTTCCTGACGTGCCGCCGGATCATCCCGCCATGGGTGCCATGGTGTTAAATACTGCGGCAAACATGCTGGGTCTCGCCAATGCATCCACTCCGCTGGGCCTGCGAGCAATGGCGCATCTGGAAAAGTTAAATCCGCATCCCGGTATTGCGACCAACGCCATGTGCACGTTTCTCGCGATTAATACCAGCTCCGTGCAACTCATCCCCGCTACTGCCATCGCTGTCCTTGCCTCTGCAGGTTCCACCAACCCTACAGCGATTGTCGGCTCTGCTTTTCTGGCCACCATCTGCTCCACGGCCGTGGGTATAGCTGCGGTTAAAACGCTGGAGAAACTCCCGATGTTTCGCGTGAAACCCGAGGCAGAGGCTGCGGAATCCGCTAACAGCCCAAGTCTCGAGGCGGCAGAGGAAACTGCTCTTTTACAAGCTCCCAGAAACGTGCCTGGTTGGGGATGGGGGTTGCTGATTGCGCTGCTGCTATTCTTTTTATACTTGCTGATCGACGGCATGGTATCGCCTGCTGCGCCGGATCGCTCCGTTTTAATAAATGGATTGCAGACCATGTCACTTCTCGCGATTCCCTTTTTACTCGCCTTCTTTCCTCTGTATGCGGCGTTGCGCGGGGTGGCTGTGTATGAGGAACTCGTGGAAGGCGCAAAGGAAGGTTTTCAAGTGGGGGTGCGAATCATTCCCTTTCTTGTCGCGATCCTTGTAGCTATCGGGATGTTCCGAAATGCGGGGGGAATTGATGTGTTGAGTCGGTATTTGGGCTCCGGGTTGGCTGCTATTGGCTTCCCTGTGGAGCTGCTGCCCATGGTGCTGGTGCGTCCGCTCAGCGGAAGCGGGACGCTGGGTATTTTCAGCGAATTGGCTGCCACCCACGGGCCGGACGCGATGATCACGCGGATGGCCGCGACAATTTTTGGAAGCACGGAGACGACATTCTATGTGATCGCGGTGTATTTCGGATCGGTTGCAATTCGGCGCACGCGCCACGCCATCGCGGCAGGTTTGCTTGCGGACTTGGCAGGAGTGATCGCCGCCATCGTAATCTGCCGTGCGATGTTTGGGTAAAGTATTGTCGGCCGCGTATGCGAGCCCGGGGGTGGCCGCACGCTACAGCCTGAAGGCTCGCGCAACGAATGCAGCGTGACGGTGCCCGGCGAAGATGTGCTATTCGAAACTCAGCCGCCGCGCCGACGGCGTTTTACGTTCACTTGCGCCAGACTGCGTGAGAG
>CBDUBV010000219.1:0-3770 GCA_965365475.1 uncultured Chthoniobacteraceae bacterium
GCCTCGAAATCTCGAACGTCTGCCCCATCCGTTTCGGCCTTTATTTCCGCCGCTTTCTAAACAAGGAGCGGATGGCGCTGCACAAACTCCCCGACATCGATATCGATTTCGCGCATGACCGGAAAGACGACGTCGTGCAGCTTCTGTTCGATAAATATGGACCTAAGCACTGCGCAGTGGTCGGCGGGTTCTCAACTTTTCAGGCGCGCAGCGCATTTGCTGATGTGGCGAAAGTCCGTGTCCCTTCGGCAAGCGTGGGCAGACTGGGGAATCGCAAGAGATTCCGCAGCCTCCCGTCGATAAGGTGTTCTGTTGAGTCAGGAGCTGTCGTGCGCTGCTTCCGGCTTGGGATAATTCCAGGGCATCCATGCCGCCGGGGTGAGTTTGACCGCCTCGGGATGCGTCGCGATGGCCAGGAGGTAATCGAAGGGGTTTATGCCGTTTAGCCGGCAGGTGTGGATGAGGCTCATGAACAGGTCCCCGGTCTGGGCGCCGTTGAGCGTCTTATAAGACAGGGAGTTTTTCCGGTGGAGAATGGCCATCTTGAGAGCGCGCTCGCAAATGTTGTTATCCAGAGGCGCTCCCGGCTCCCGCAGGAAAAGCGTCAAGGGCCCCCAGTGCCGGATCATATAGCCGATCGCCTTGCCGAGGCTGGAGTTGGGCTCGACCTTCTTCTGCTCCAGTTGCTGGCTCATCCACCGGTGGAGATTTTCCATCACCGGCTGGCTGTGAGTTTGGTGGTGGAGCAGCCTTTGTTCAGCGGTCAATCCCAACTCGTTGCTCTGGGCATCAGCACGGTAGACGTCGCCAATCAGCGCCAGGACAAACTGGACTTCCTGGGGAAAGCTGGCGGCCAGCGGGACAAACTCACGCCTGCCGTGGCTCAAACAATTGGCCAGGATGGAGTCGAACTGTCCGCAGGTGTTGCGCGAAAGCGCGTCGCACATCTGGATGGGCTCAGGCAAGTTTGCCGCTCGACGGCTCAACACCTCGCCCAGATTCTCCCCCGCGTGGCGCCATCCGGTCAGGAACAGGGCCACGGTCGATTCGCCCACGCGGCCCACAATGGCGGTGGTGAAAGTGCCAGTGCGCTCCGGATCGATCGGGACGGCGGTGGCACTGCCCGGACGGCGCAAATCGAGGATCCGCATCGATGTGTCGTCATTGTGAAGCAGTGGCGACTGAGCGGTCTGGCGCAACAGCTCTTCAAAGACGGACTGAGCCAGTTGGAACAGCGGCACCAGCAACTCCCATTGGGTGGACTCCGGCAGCGGCACCCCCAAGCTGCGCTGCAACCGGGCCAACCGGTAATGCGGCATGCCGCTGCCGTAACGCAGAAGCGCCACCGTGACGGCCACGCTCTCATCATATTTGGAGGTGCCAGCCTCCGGCGGAGCGGGCGCTGTGAAGACCTCCCCGCAGGTGTCGCAACGCAGCTTTTCCAGGCTCCAGGCGGTGGCGGAAATGGGCGGTGCGCCCTTGATTCGCAAGACGACTCCGCGGCGGCGTTGCGTGCGCAACCGGCCTTTCTGGCACTGGGGACAGCACTGGCCCTGGCGCAAGGAGGGATGGCTGACCTGCGCCCACCGCGCGCCAGTATAGTCCGCGGCCCGGCACCGGCCGTGTCCCTTGGCCGCGGGTTTGGGCGCTGGCGCCGGCTCCGGCAGCTCGACCGGGCAAACCCGGCTGGTGGTCTCGGTTTTAGGGCCAAAGAGCAAGTGCCGCAGCTTGCCCAAGTTGTCCTTCCCGAGGGTCAGGGCCAGTTCACATAAGGCTTGGATCTGGCGATAATCCTCCGCGCTGACCTGGAGACGCGTTCGTTCCAGGAACGCAGCGCGGTGCTCCGAGTCCCAAATCAACTCTTCCAAGGGCTCGCCCTTCATGACGCAGCCAGAAGGTGCTGACGGAAGTTCCGGTCCAGCGGATAAGCCCAAAGCTCTTTGATCGAGGTGTTCTTTTGCTTGCTCGTGGCCTTGGTTCCGCGGCCCAGAGACCGGCCCAGGCATTGCCAGTTCGCCGCCCGGTAGCAGGTGCCCTTGAAGCGCTCGATGTCCACGAAGCTTTCCAGGAGCCAAACCGGATGGCCATAGAGTTGCCGCCAGTCGGCGCTGATCCTGCGGGCGATGCGCCCCAAAAGATGGCTGGCCAGGTGCGGAACTCTTACCCACGGAGCAATCAGGTAGCGGCTGTTATAGGCGATCAAATGCAAGTTGTGCGCATACGCGTGGCGGGAAGCGCCAATCAGGCAGTCGCGCAGCTTGAGTTTGAGCGGGCCGCTGTTCCAAGCCAGGCAGGCAATGGGTCGGGCGGCGGCAAACACCAAATACTTGAGATGCTCGCCGACTGGACGGCTGTAGCCCAAATAATGGTAACGAGCGAGCAGATCCGCAAAGAGCTCCTCGCCTTCGGCCCGGCGGACCAGCCGCAGCTCCAAAGGGCCGAGAGAAGCCAGCGACGTCTCTATGGGGCTGGTCTCGCAGGGCGGGGCCGGCGCCACGCGCCGATGGATGATGGCATTATTAGGCGGGCGCTGCCGCTGGGGTGGCAGCTCGATATGGCCCGCCCGGTGCAGCGCCAGCATGAGTCCTCGGCAGACCATGTCGCGGGGCTGCCCGTTGGGTTGAACCCAGTTCCAGGCCTGGCATACTTTCACCGAGAGCTGCCGCCGGCTCAGGGTCGGGTGGCGCGAGATTAGCTCGCGCAGGAAGGCGGCCTCGGCCTGACCAATTTCACGACCCCGAAAACTCAGCAGCACATCGGACATGTGCCGAAGTCTAGCCAGTGATCTGTGGAACGCTAGGTTTTTATGCGGAAATCTTGATAATAAGTCAGGCCTCGTTCACTACTGGCCGCCACATGGGAGCGGTGCGAGCCTCAGCCGGGTCGCCGTTCCACAAGAGCAAGTGCAACTGGTGAGCATCCAGACGCAGGGCTGGGCCGCCACCGGCTTTGGGCCAACCGGCGAACCGGCCTTGCGAGAGTCTCTTTTGGCAAATCCAAAAGCCCTGCCCGTCATAGGTCAGGCACTTGATGGCCTGGCGTCGCCGGGAGCAGAAAATAAACAGCGTTCCGCCCAGGGGGTCGCTGGCTAGGACCTGCCGGCACAGAGCAGCGAGTCCATCGATGCCTTTGCGAAAGTCCACGGGCTCGACCGCCACCAGGATCCGCATGTGTGGGGTGATCTGGATCATCCGCGATGACGTAGAAACAGGTCCACGATGGGCAGCAGATCACTGGCGCTGGCATCTGCCAGGCGAACACTCAACCGGGCGCCAGACGCTGCCACCATCTCGATGCAGGCGCCGTATTCACCGCGGCCTCCGGACGGAACAGGCGGGGATAGTTCGACAAAGCGCGCGGACAGCCCGACTCCATTCGTTAGCATAGGTCCAGTGGAAAGCCTGCGCTGCAAATCGTAATAACCAAGTCGCAAAGCGGTTGCGGTCCGGCTCAAGCCATGCTCCCGTGCAACCTCCGCTGCAGCCTGCCAAATCTCGTCGGGAATGCGCTGCCCACGCGTGTGCGTGGCTCGCCAAGCCTTCAACATTTGCCGCACCCTCAAAAGCCGCGCGCCAATCCCGGAACCCGTCAATGTCGTTGCCATAGTTCACTGCCAACCTATCGCAAACCAACCGAGGAGTTACGCACGCTTGCCGAAGGGACACAATAGTTCGACAAAGCGCGCGGACAGCCCGACCCCATTCGTTAGCATAGGCCAGTGGAAAGCCTGCGCTGCAAATCGTAATAACCAAGTCGCAAAGCGGTTGCGG
>CBDUBV010000220.1:0-3729 GCA_965365475.1 uncultured Chthoniobacteraceae bacterium
GCATACCGAGAACGCGATGGATGCCATGCTGGTCTGGATGCATGAGAAGAAAGGCACCGCAGACACTACCTATCTCCTCAAGCACACCACTAGCACCCTTCCGGCCACACTCACCGAGATTCGCTACAAAGTCGATGTGAACACCATGCGCAAAGCGGACACGGAGGACCCCGATTTGCACATGAACGAGATCGGGCGCGTTCACATCACCACACACCGTGCCATCGCATTCGACCCATATAGCAAGAATCCTGCAACCGGCGCATTTATCCTCATAGACCGACTCACAAACGCCACTGTCGCGGCGGGAATGATCGTGGACCGGCTCGCCTCCCGCGAGATTTCGTCTGAGCCCGTGAGCAAAAATATTTCCCGCGAACACACCCTGGTCAGCGATGCAGATCGCGAGCGTCTGCTCAATCAAAAAGGCGCAACGCTCTGGCTCACAGGCCTCAGTGGCTCGGGCAAATCCACCATCGCCAAAGCACTCGAAAAACGCCTCATCGAACTCGGCCACGCATCCTTCATCCTGGACGGCGACAACGTCCGCCACCGTCTCAACCGCGACCTGGGTTTCAGCGCGGAAGATCGGTCGGAAAATATCCGCCGTGTTGCGGAGGTCGCCGCATTATTTAACGATGCCGGCATCATCGTAGTCACCGCTTTCATTTCTCCCTATGTAGCTGATCGCACAGAAGCCGGCAGCGTCATCGGACAGCAGCGGTTTGTCGAAGTCCACATCGACACGCCGTTGGAAGTCTGCGAGCAGCGCGACCCGAAGGGCCTGTATAAGAAAGCCCGCAGTGGCGAGATTCCTTCATTCACCGGCATCAGCGACCCATACGAGGCGCCGGAATCGCCTGCAATGCGCATCGCGACTCAGGAAGTGGAGGTAGCGGAAGCGGTCGAAAAAATCATCGCCGAGCTGCGTTCGCGCGGCATTTTAAAGGGCTGATCCGCCAACCACGCGCTGGCGTGACCTGCACGCTTTCACATGCCGCACAGACGAAATAAGCGCATCGCCGTGATCGGTGCCGGCATCGCCGGGCTTACGTGTGCGGCGCGGCTTGCGCAGCGCGGGCTCGACGTGACCGTGTATGAACGCACCGCAGCGCCCGGCGGCAAAATGACCGAGCGGCGCGCCGCCGGTTTCATCTGGGACTGCGGGCCCTCGCTGCTCACCATGCCGCACGTCATCGAGGAACTCTGGCAGGATTTGCAGCGTCCACTCGCGCAGGACCTGACCATCCTTCCCCTCGCCAGCACATGTCGTTATCGATGGCCCGACGGCACCGTGATCGATGAAGACGCCGACTTCTGGCGGCGACCAGAGCTTTCGCCATTTCTACATCACGCCGAGGGCATCTACAAACTCTCCGCAGAGGCGTTTCTGCGAAACGCGCCCGATGAGATGTGGCGCGCGATCTCCCCCGCGAGCCTGGCAGCGCTGCGACATTTGCCCAAAATTCTATCGCCAGCGTCCATGAGCACCAGTGTGCGCCGTTTTCTGCGCGATCCGCATCTCATACAAATTTTCGAAAGGTTTGCCACTTACAATGGCTCTTCGCCATTTCAAGCACCGTCGGTTTTCCACATCATCGCCCATGTCCAGGCACGCTACGGCGGGCACTATATCGCAGGCGGAATGTTCAGTCTGGCAAAAGCATTGCACCGCATCGCTGCGGAAAACGGTGCGCAGTTCCGCTTCGATACACCCGTCACTGCTTTGCATCGGACAGAGCCCGGCTGGCAGGTGACTGCGGACACGGGACCCGAGACTTTCAGCCACGTGGTCTGCACCACGGATGCCATCGCAGCGACTCAGCACTTGTTGCCTCCGCCTTTTCGCAAGCCACCTCGAAGCCTTCCTGCTTCGCTTTCAGGCTTCATTCTTTTCCTCGGCGTGCACCGCACTTATGCAGACCTTGCGCACCACAACATCCTGTTCAGTTCCGATTATCGGAAAGAGTTCCACGAGCTTTTCACCCAGCAAACACCAGCGTCCGAGCCCACCATCTACATCGCATGCAGCAGCAAGACCGATCCGCAGCGCGCCCCGGAGGGTGCAGAGAACTGGTTCGTTTTAATTAATGCCCCCGCAAACCATCCGGGGTTGAACTGGACAACTCAGGCCGAACCATACGCCCAGCGCGTGCTTGAACGCATCGAAGCATTTGGGTTCCGCGACGTGCGCAAGCACGTGGTTAGTCAGAAAATTTTTACGCCGGCAGATTTCGAAGCGCGCGATCAATCGTGGCGTGGTTCCCTTTACGGATATGCATCGCACGGACTTCTCTCCTCGTTCCGACGTCCGCCCATGCAGCTACGCGGTCTGCCGCAACTTTACTTCGCGGGCGGAACCACGCATCCTGGCGGAGGCGTGCCGCTGGTCATATTAAGCGGCCAGATGATCGTGCGAAAAATTCTAAGCGAGTTATAAAACCTGGCCATGCGTAAGTTCGAAAATTTTCTTTGGATCGCGTTTCTCGTCTGGACTGCCGTTGGTGCCATCGTGATGCCGCTTGGTCTGGGCGAAGCGGATGTGACCCTCCGCAACGAAGGCCTGCGTGAAGCACTCGCTTACATATTGCGTGTCTCAGACGCAGTGTGGATCGTGCTGGCAGCATCGGTGGTTTATCTTTTCATACTGCAGGATGCCGGGCATCTCGCACGTGCCTGGGCGGGAGTCATTATCCTGTGCTCAGCGGTGCTTGAGATTGTGGGTGCCACCACCGGGTACCCATTTGGTCCCTACGCGTACACTTCCAATATGGGGGCAAAACTTTTTGGCATCATGCCATTCACGATCCCGCTGGCATGGCTGATCATCCTCATGGCCGGTCGCTATGCAGTGCTCTGGTGGCGTCCACAAGCCACGCGCCTTCAGATTGCAACAGGCACAGCCGCCATCGCGTTGCTCACCGACATCAACCTGGAGTTCATCGCCTGGAAAGTCCGCGTTTATTGGATTTGGTATCCGCCAGGCACGCCGTTGGGCGACAGTCCACCGGCATGGCCACCGCTGCAAAACTACATCAGCTGGTTTGTATTTTCGTTTTTAATTACACTGCTTCTACCGCAATTGCACCTGGCACCGCAACGGAACCCGATGCGTGTCATCGGAGTTCTGCTCGCGATGAATGCGCTCTTTCTCCTCGTGCATACAGTGAGATTTATCCGGTTCGGCGGATATTGATTCAGCCTCTCACGCGCCAGCCGTGCTCTTTCAGATACGCTCGCACCTTGTCGAGCTGTTGGCCTTGCAACTCGACTGTTCGGTCTTTGCACGTGCCGCCCGTGCTGCACGCCCGGCGCAGCGCGGCAGCCAGCTCATCGATGTGCGCCGTGCGCATGGTGGCGGGGAATTCATCCACGACCACCACGCATTTTCCACCTCGATGCGCCGTGGACCGGCGGATGCGCAAGCTTCCCAGAGCAGTTCGCTCCACCTGTGCGGCCTGCTGTTCCGGCGCACTCGTCGAAGCTGGAGGCAGGTCAGGTAATGTGAGCCCGTCGAATGCATTGCTCAGCGGGTTGGCGATGGTCTGTCCCGCCTGCTCTACGGATATTTTCTTTTTGCTCATAGCTGTGATTCTATCAAAATCTCGCGCAACGCTAGGCCCAGATGTCGGCTGTCTCCCGGCGCACACCAGGCAGAAGTGATCAAAGTGAGTTGCGAAATTCCAGCTCGTTCCGCGCGGAAGCGAAACCGGATGGTGTGCTTGTGAG
>CBDUBV010000221.1:0-3719 GCA_965365475.1 uncultured Chthoniobacteraceae bacterium
GCTCTCTTTTAATTACTACGGTGAATGGATTGCCCGAGAGCACAATGGGCGGAGTGGGGGTTCTCCCGGAAAAAATATAAATGTGAGATTGCCTGCCGGGCAGAAAGTTTTGCTGGCGGTAGCTGGAATCGCTGCGGGGCCGAGTCGCTCGCCGCTCCCGCAAGTCTCTCGTGCGGAGCAGGAGTGCGCACGTGAAACTCTGCAAACAATCCTGCAAAGAGTCGCCGCTGCTCCCGCCGCGCCCCCGACTGGCCGACACATGGAGCCAAATATGATGTAGTGCCATGCTGGGAAGAAATCCGTGGTGCGATAGGTTTCCAAGGGTTGGAAATACATCGCGCTGCGTTTTCCGAGTTCAATTCCTGTCAATTATGACAAAAAGAAAACGCGAACTGACAATGACATGCCAATTGCTCTCGATATGCTACATCGATCAATTGCTCAGAGTCTAACCATGTGTAGCACCTTTGATCCTTCCCCTCATCGCACTGCTTTCACCCTGATCGAGCTGCTGGCTGTGGTCGCCATCGTCGCCCTGATTGCGGCTTTGCTATTCCCTGTGCTGGCAAAGACGCGGGAACGCTCCGACGCCGCCGGATGTCTGGCATCGCTGCGCAACATCGGCCTGGGAATCTCCCTTTACATGAACGAGCACGACGGGCGGCTGCCGGGGCCGATCAATCGCGGGCAGTCGGCAAAATATGGGCTTGGGCCGAACTCATTGCTTTATCACATCGGCAGCTACATGGGGCTGGGGGAGCGGCCAGCGAAAGCTGAGGACGCCTACATTGTGGACGCAGCGATCTGCCCGGCGATGAAACGGGCGACCAAGGGCGGCGACACGACTTGCTGGTGGCTCAACCAGGAAGCGGTGATCGAGGGCACCACCAAACGTGTGAACCCTTGGGGGCATCCCGCATCCGATCCTCCCGGCGCACCCATCAAAAAGCTGATCCTCGCGCGTCAAAGCGAGCAGATGGTGATGCAGGACGCGGACCAGGCACTCGGAGCAGCATGGACTGGCATTCCGGAAAGCCCGGTGCACGGCGATGTGCGCCACCGCCTTTACTTCGACTGGCATGTGGCACCCGCTCCTGCGGCTTTGGGAAAGCAAGTTCTGCCAGATAAGTAGGGAGCTTGCTGGCGGCTTATTTACAAGTCCGAAGCAGCCCATTCGCACGCTAGCGTTCCACCCGCCGGCGCAGAGCGGCCATTTGCGGGCGTGTATCCTTCTGAGAATGGTTTGCGAAATGACATTCGGAATGTCATTACTAACAAGCTCATGCTTGGGTTCACGCGCAATATTCTGCTACTTATTTTACCGACCGAGAGCGATTGGCAATTGGTTGAGGGAATTGCGCGCTATAATCAAGCGGCCGGATGGCGCGTTCGTATCGCCAAAACAGAACAGGAAGCTCGCCGGGGCATTGAACGCTGGAATCCTGTAGGACTCATTTGCAACGCGTATTATATCGATAAGATCAAAGTGGATCGTCCCACTGTGACTGTATTTGGGTCAAATGGCGACTGCGATAGCGTGGACATGGATCATGCCGGAGTCGCGCAATTGGCAGTAAAATACTTTGCGGACAAAGGATTTCGTAACTTTGTCTTTGTCACCGGGCGCATGCGGACCATGTCTCTACAGCGATGGCCAGTATATCAACGAGAGGCTGAAAAACTTGGCGGCCATGCCTGGCTTTTGGAAAGCGGCTGCGAAACCGGCCTGCTTCCTTCTGTCCAGACCGACGAGGGGCTTCAGCGCATGGGTAAATGGCTCAAAAGCTTGCCTCGACCGTTGGCGGTGTTGGCAGTAAATGACCACCATGGCCTATATGTGATCGATGCCTGCCAGGGAGCCGGTTTGTCTGTGCCCGAGGAGATTTCTGTGCTCGGCGTGGACGATGATCCGCACGTATGCCAGTTAGCTCATCCTGCTCTGTCAAGCATTCGGCTTCCTTTTGCGAACATGGGTCATGTAGCTGCTCACATGCTGGACAAGCGGCTTGGGAGCCCCCGCAGCAGGAGGCAGCAACTCATATTCGCGCCGGAAGGCATTAGCAATCGCCGCTCAACCGATATCCTGGCCATCTCCTGCCCCGCAGTCGTCAAGGCTCTGCAGTTCATCTCCGCCACACGGAATCGCTCCATTCGCGCCAGCGAAGTATCCAACGCAGCAGGGGTCAGCAAAACACTGTTGCAAAATAAGTTTCGAGAATTCCTGGGAAGAACACCGCTACAGGAGATAAATCGCCAGCGGGTGGACCATGCATCAGACTTACTCCGAGAGACGGGTTTAAGTCTTGAGGATGTTGCAGTGCATTGTGGCTTTTCCGACGCCGCTCAGTTTAGCAAATTATTTAAAAAATACACCGGCTCATCGCCGGGCAAGTTCCGTTCTGCAAAGCCCCTTGTAAAACGCCCAGGTAAACTTTGAAGCGCACGCGTCTTCGAAGGGCACACTTGCATAGTGATTCCACCCGCCGTAGCAATCGCAGTCGGCACCGCTTTTGAAAGATGGGGAGCTGGGGTGGGCCGGGACTGACCGGTGGGGGGGGAAGGGGGGAATGCCGGTTGCGATGGGCCCAACGCGAGGCGAAACCCGCCAGCGGTTCGGACTTCTGCTGCCAGTCTGCAGACTGATGATCAAATCGTTTCGTGCCGTGGCGGTGGACGCTCATTTATTCCTCCGGGATTGATTTTTTATTTCTTCTGATCACAGCATTTGGGCCCGCAACCTACGACTGCCGTAACGCGGATGTCATCGAAAGCGCGGCTCCGCTCGGGGCGTCAAATATGTCGTCTGCGGATGAAGCGGCTAGGAATGAACGCGTTCAGCGTGCGAAGGAGCTGAGGGAGAAGGCGGATGGACTGGAGAAAGCATCGGCATCCGCTTTGGCCTCGGCGAAAGGGGAGTTCGATTTCAAATTCGAGCGATTTCATCTCTTTGCAGAAAACAAGCCGCCTCCACAACCAAAGGCTCAACCAGAAGCTCAACCAAAGGCACTACCGCAGCCGGTAGTGCGCCCATGGTGGCGGCAATATTGGGCTTATATCGCTACGGGATTTTAGGCTTTGGCGCATTGCTCGCTTTCGCCCGGCGAGTTATTTCGTGAATTTGGTATTATGAAAAAAGAGCATCTTACCTGGCAGCGCTGATCTTGATCGCTTGGGGATTGCTGTGAACGATGCGCTGATGTTTGATGGCAACAATGGGCCAAGCTTCATGAAAATGGGATATGGTTGTTTGCGATGCATTCCACGAGCGGGCGGGCGAAGACGGTTTTGCCAAGCGAATAGCTTCGATGGCCTGGATAAACCACCCAGAGCTGATCGAGTTCCAGGTCGCTGAGGGCAGTCTGCATCGAACGGGTAAGAGTAGGCACGTCTGCGCGTTTGAACTCGACACCAATCTTCTTGCCTCGAAGGAACATCAAGAGGTCAATCTCGCAAGCGTTGTGAACTGCATAGAAATAAGCGTCGTCCGGCTGGTGGGAGCGCAGAATCTCTTCGAGCGCAAAGCCCTCCCATGAGGCTCCAAGCTTGGGATGCGTAAGGAGGTCAGCGGGAGAGCGGATTCCGCTCAGCGTGTGAAAAATTCCGGAGTCACGAAAGTATATTTTCGGGGTTTTGACTAGACGCTTGCCGAGGTTTACTTGCCAAGGGGGTAAGCGGCGAATCATGAATGTCTGCTCCAGGGCGTCCAAATAAGCGCGAGC
>CBDUBV010000222.1:0-3637 GCA_965365475.1 uncultured Chthoniobacteraceae bacterium
ATGGCCTGCGGCACCCCGGTGATCGCCTATAACCGCGGATCGATGCCCGAACTGATCGTCGATGGCGTTACGGGCTTTCTGGTCGATACGCTGGAGGACGCGGTGGCCGCCGTGGCGCGCGTCGGAGAGATCGACCGCGCCGCGTGCAGGGCGCATGTGGCGGAGCATTTCAGCGTGGAGCGGATGGCGGAGAGGTATATGGGGGTTTATAATTCCGTTGCTAGGCAACCTTACCGAATGAAACAATCCGAGCGCTAGCAAAGGGAGGCTTAGTCGGGTAGTCAAACCCTTTTTCAGACGATTGACGGAGACCATGGCCAACTTAGTCGTTCACGACTTTTCCTGCCTTACCCACGTGGATTTCCATTTGGCTCCGGTCACAGTATTGATCGGGCCCCAAGGCAGCGGCAAAAGTGTGACCACAAAGCTAACTTACTTTTTTTATGACCAACTGGTTCGTCAGCATCAATGTGCTGAGAAAGGCGTCGAGCTCTCTGAATATAAGAAAGAAGCTGCGAGGCAATTCCGAACCTGGTTCCCACCCTCAGCTTGGGGATCGGGACGCTTTAATATAAATTTTACTGCAGGCGCGTTCTCGGCTCGAGTTTTGCGGCGCCAAAGTGGTGGCAACGTCACGGACGATGTCGCAGTCACTTTCTCCGATTTCTTCTATGAGCACTATCAGAGGCTTGTAGAGGCCTATTCAGAGGCGAGGGGCGAGGAGCTAGAGTCCTCTACGCAAGCACTTCGCCACTCAATGGAGCGCGTTTGGTCTCTTCGGGACAAGTTCGATGGGCAACTGGCGAAGGGGCTTGGCTCAGAATATATAGATATGCAGACCTTCGTTCCTGCTGGTCGCGCTTTCTTTACGAGTATTGGTAGGCTTGTTGCCGCGTTTGATCAAGGTAGTAGCATTGATCCAGTAACCTTGCGATTTGCCAAACTTTTCGCAGTATTGCGGGACAGGGGCGGGCGAGTGATGTTTCGACATTCGGAACCAGATGACCGTGAGCAAAGGGCGGTTAGAAAATCTGTGATGTCGCGCCTGTTTGGCGGCGAGATTAAATTTGAGGGTGAACTAGAGTTTGTAGAGACGCGAGATGGACGCAAGGTACCTTTCAGCGCACTTTCGAGCGGCCAGCAAGAACTTCTTCCAATGTGGCTTCTTATCGACTATCTCCGAGATTTTAATGACCGCAGCAGAAAAGGTGGTGATCTTGTTTACATTGAAGAGCCAGAAGCCCATTTGTTCCCCTCGGCTCAAAATGTCCTGATGGACTACCTCATTGGTAACGTTGTATCAACTAAGAATAACCGTAGCCTGTTATTAACTACGCATAGCCCCTATATTTTGTCTAAGCTTAACAATTATTTGAAGGCTGGACAGTTAGGTAGGATAAAGCGGAATGCATCTGAGGTGGCCAAGATTGTGGGTCGCGACTGTTGGCTAACCCCTAACAGGCTGAGAGCGTATGCAATCCATGATGGTCAATTGGTAGACTTAATTGATGCCGACGGTCTGATTGATGGCGGCTACATAGATCAGGTCTCCCAAGATGTTGCCATGGAATTTGAACGTTTGCTAGATATTCAGTTTGAGCAGGCGAAGACTTAATGTCAGGCGAGTGCGTCGAGTCGCTAACAATTTCCGTCATAAATGTGCGTGAGAATGGTCGGCGGGCCAGCTTTCATAATGTTGAACGGCTCAAGTACGAGCGGGTACGAATAGACGGTTGTTTAATAAATGATGGTCTTCGCTGCGATTGGCTTGTACGGAAAGTTGGCGAGGTTAGCGCTCTTGTGGAGTTAAAGGGCGCAGACGTCGCTCATGGCTGCAAGCAATTAGAGACGACACGGACTAACCCAGCAGTTCAGCCCTACCTAGAAAAGAGAACGGTATTTCTCATCGTTTCTTCCAGGTCGCCGTCGTTCGATACGAGGGTTGCCCGCGCTAAGGAAAACGCTCGTAAAATGGGTGTAAAGCTGACTGTCAAAACACGAGAATTCGCTGGCCGCATCGAAAGTCTGTGTTGACCTTAGAAGGCGGCCTACGAAGTGGACGGCGAGGTGCCGACCTTCCACGCTTGACGCACCCACCCCTCCGCCTCAGTTCCTTCCCGGTGTTCACCCTCCCATTCACCCCCACCAACTCAGAAATTGACGCCCTCGGCCACGTCAACAATGCCGTCTGGGTGCGGTGGATTCAGGAGATTGCGGTCGCGCATTGGGAGGCGGTGGCTTCGCCCGCGCACCGCGACGCATACTACTGGGTCGTGGTGCGGCATGAGATCGATTATCTTGGCAATGTCGGCCTGGGCGAAAGTGTCACGGGGGAAACGTGGATCGAGGACAAGCCCCGCGGCGCGCGGTTCGACAGGCATATCGCCTTTCGCGATGCGGGCGGTCGCGTGCTGGTGCGCGCGAAGACGACATGGGCGCTGATCGACCGGGCGAGCGGTCGGCTGGCGCGGGTGCGCGATGAGATTGCCGCGCCGTTTTTGGGAGAGAGATCATCATAGTCATCACCGGCACCATCATCACCACGCCAGAAACCCGCGCCGAGATCGAAGCGTTGTGCATCGCGCACAGCCAGCGGTCCCGAGCAGAGCCGGGATGCATCGCGCATAATGTCCATGCCGATTGCGAAGACGCCAACCGGCTGGTCTTCGTCGAGCTTTGGGAAGACAACGCCGCGGTGAAGGCGCATTTCGCGGTGCCGGCATCGGGAGAGACGGTGCGGCAGATGGCGGCACTTTCCTCCGCCCCGCCCGAAATGACGATCTATCGATCCGAAGTCGCGTCGTTCGGCGATTTCCGTTGAACCGCGCGGCGCGGGCGGGCTAAGCGTCGGCCGTGATCTTCGTTAAATATACAGTCTATGTCGCGCCGGAAACGCGCCGCGAGTTGATGACGCTCTGCATCGAGCATAGCCGCTTCCAGCGCCATCTGCCCGGCTGCATCAGCCATGACATCCACATCAATTGCGAGCATAGTCACACGCTCGTCTTCCTCGAATTCTGGCGCGATATCGCCGCGCTGCGGCGCACCTTCATGATGGAGGAGACGCGCCAGTTCGTCCGCGATATCACCGCGCGCGCCGCACAGCCGCCCGAAATCAAGCTGTTCACTGCCGAGGAGCTGACGCGCGAGGCGCTTACCGCGGGCGGGACCTCGCCTCCCACAGGGCCCGCAGTGTAGCCTCGAGCGCATCGGGCGCGGTCGTCATCGCGAAATGGCCGCAGCCGACTTCGATTTCCTCGTCGCGCTCGTGAGGGTGCCCGCGCGCCGACGCGACCGAAACGATGCCATCGCGCGCCGACCAGATCGCGGTGGTCGGCACCGGGGGCTTGGCACCGCGCTCATGCGGCAGCGGCGGCGCATCGACCTTGTGATCGGCGATAAGTTCGTAGAATTTCCACGCCCGGTTGGCGCGCGGGCTTCCTGAAAAGGGGCTGCCGAGCGTGACGACCTGCGCGACCTTTTCCGGATGCACCCCGGCATAAGCGCGTGCGATGATGCCGCCCAGGCTCCAGCCGACAAGGCTGACGGGCTCGCCCCTGCCGACGCTTTCGACCCAGCCATCGAAGCGTGCGATGCTGTCTGCGCGGACGGGCATGTTGCGCCCCTGCCCCCAGCC
>CBDUBV010000223.1:0-3636 GCA_965365475.1 uncultured Chthoniobacteraceae bacterium
TAAGAGTTCCATCGCACGCGCGGGTCCATGAAATCAACATCCGCAGGCCCCAGGCGCGGGTTGCGCATCCGATCCGGATCATACATCCGATTGTAAGGGATTGGCGGCGCAAGCGGCGGATGCGGACCGACAAATGAAACCAGACCGAAGAAGGGCCGGTCATCGTTTTGCCCAATTTGCTCCACTGCACGATCCGCGCACCAGGCTTCCGATGTCAAAGCCGCAGGCAAGGGCGACATTTGCGGCTGATAATACATCTCCGTCCTCTCGCCATGAAGCTGCTCAATGTGTGCGTAAGCCGGTTGAGAATTGATGAAGCGTGCGTAGGCATCCGGAAACCCATCGATCTCTTCGCAGCGCTGATACACATCGTAGCCGAGGTCTTCCTCCAGCGGCATGGTATGAAACTTTCCGATTCCAAACGTGCGGTAGCCGCGCCGGCGCATGGCGCGCGCCAGATACTCGCCGCAGCGTTCTTCGACCGACCCTGTGGCCTGCGGTTTTTCATTTTGAAAAAAGCCGGTGGTGAGCGGGGATCGTCCGGTGCGAATCACGTAGCGTGCCGGCACACACACAGGAGCTGGGGAATAAGCGCGCGTGCAGGTCACGCCTCGCGCTACCAGTCGATCGAGATTTGGCGTATAAATGTCAGTATTTCCAAGCGCATGAATGCAATCCCAGCGCATCTGGTCGGCCATTATGAAAAGGATGTTTGGTTGCTCTGTCATGGCGATGTGTTTTCGTTAGCCTGCGCCTGCGGTTTATCCTGCTCGGCTGCCTGGATGAGGATTGTCTGAAACATCTCGAAAGCAGCGATGGGGATGGTGATGCTGCCGCTCCCATCGGAAAGATGCTTGTCCATAATCAGCGGCGGCTTGCCCGGCTGGTAGGAGACGATCTTTAACGGAGTGTTTTGCAACCTCTGCGGAAGGCGGATGGTCACTGTGAAATCCGGCGTTGGGTGAAATGCGTCATCCGGCACAGAGAAGTCGCAGTTCGCGAGGTCGAGAATCAGCGCCTCGTTGTTTGTCTTTTTAAACAGCACCACGTTCACCGATTCCGGCGCATCGGTCACCAGAGTCTGCCGCAGCCCGACATTCGCGATGACCTCGCGGAGCGCTTCGGTGTTGCCTTCCGAACGTTCCTTCCAATAAGCAGCACCAGGAATCCCTTCCAGTCGATGGAAACTTTGCCTCTCTCGCAGCGGTGCCAGCGCATTGATTTCGCGCGGCAAAAGGAAGCGATCCGGCCCATGACGCGTGCCGCTTTTTCCCGTGGCAACGACTTTACCGCCAGCTTCGAGGAAAGCCACGATCTGCTCGACCTGCCCATTGCTGAGCGTCATCGCGGACGGAAGAATCAACAGTTGAACACCGGCGAGGTTCTCAGCCTTGAGCGACCCGCTGGTGATCACATCCCACGAAAAATGTTTCCGCGTGAGGAAATCACACCAGCCGGCGTATTCATTGGAGAACTCATCGAGGTCTAGCTCACTGGCTGTAGTCGCGGCGACATCCGCCCATTGATCAAATACAACCACCACGTCACGCACATGGTCCCGCTCGCTGAGCAGCGTGCGGTTTTCTGCAATGAAGTCGTTGTAAAGCCCGGCAGTTTCAGCAGTGCCCGGACAGTATTGATCGAGAAACTGATGGCCGAAATCCATCACGCATTGGTTGCTGAGGGTTTCAAAAGCTTGCGCTAGAAAAAGCTTCGCGTGTTCCGGTCCAGTCAAGTCTTTCTGCACATAGAAAGAAGCGATCGACCATCCTTTGCCACCGATAGCCGCAGCCAGACGGGCGATGTAGCTGGACCGCGCTTCCGGAGGCAACCCCATCGGACGGCGCTTGGGATGATACGACCGAAACACCGGCCACTCGAAATGCGCCACATCGATATTTCCCTCGATCAAGGTATAGCCGGCAAACAGCGGGATGAGATTGCCGGTGACGAGCACCTCCTTGCCGATCTCACGGGATGCCTCCTGCACTGCATCATACTTTGCAGCGTGAAACTCGCGCGCTGCGAGCACGCTATGGACGAGATATGCTTTGAAGATCGGATCGTTTTTCCATTTCTCGCTGTTGTATTGCTCCTGAATGCCCGCGCCAGCCGCACGATCCCGCCGCTCACGAACATACGCCCTTATGTCGAACGAAGCGACGTCCTCGACACCCTGCGCCGACAGCTCTTCACGAGACATTCTGGATGCGAGAAAGTCGCGGAATCGAGCTTCAGACCAGAGACCGAATCCGATCTTGAACGGGCGGTAAAGATTGTTGTCGCCGTAGTTATCTATGTGCCAGCCGTCGGGCTTAATTTCGCGGGTCAGTCGCCCGATCTCCCATGCTTGATAATCGCGAAGCTGAGGGTTGGCATAATCCGCAGTAGTCAGCCTGCCCGTGATCCAGCCACGCCGGTTTACCACATCCTTGCCTTTGTCCTGGTGCCCGGAGAACTCTGCCAACCCGGACGCTTCCGCCAGCTTGTCTTCGATTCGCGCGTTGGAATTGAACCGCATCTCCGCGCCCGCAGCATCCACACCACGCCGGGCGAGCGCGTCGTAAATGCTCTGCGCGGGGCTGCCATCGGGAAGCGTGGGACGTGAAAGCTCCAGCGCCTTCGCATGAGGATATTTATACGGAGACTCCTCGCTGTAAAACGCCTCCAGCCCGAACCATCGGGGCGTAAGTGTGGCGGGATCGCCTTTCCAGTTTGGAAGCTGCCAGCCATCCGTCGCGATCTTTCCTTCGCGATCAAGGAATACAACAAAGTCGCCTATTTCGCCTCCGTCATAATACATCAAATGATGATCGAAAAACCGGGCATTGCGCTCTGCGTTCTTTTTGTAGAAGGGCGTATCGCGCTGACGATCCACATACCATGCGCCATACCAACCGCCCCACAGCGTGCTCGCGCGGTAGGCGTCCGCGTCCAGCGTTTTCAGCTCCGCGTCGCTAAGCTGGTGCGGCATGGTGACCACCGAGAAAAGCTCGCTGCCCCAGGCTCGGTCAGCACCATGCGCCTGTCCCGCGCCAGCCCAAAGCATCGTTGCAAAAAGAAATGAGAGATGGCGCATGGTGCTGCGGAAGCTCTGGCTTAGGGCATCGGCTCTCCGCGTGAGGCTTGCAAAATGGAAAACCAGGCAGCCCGGTCGAGCGGACGGTGCGTGGCGGCCACGGCCTGTTCCAATCTGTCGATGCGTGAGGTGCCAATCACCGGGCGGATACCAGCCGGATGTGTGAGCAGCCAGCGCAGCGCAGTGGTGGTAAGAGCAGCATCGCCGTCGCGCTCAGCGACAGTCCGCAGGGCTGTGTCGAGCGCAGGATTCGCCGCAAGACGCGCATCGAAATTGCCGCCGAGCGGCGACCATGCCTGTGCCTCCCGGCGTCGCGCCTGCAGCAGATCGAGTGTGCCGTCCAGGACGGCGGCTGGCTGAAAAATCGAGCACTCGAACTGATGCGCCGCCAGGGCTCGTCCACCAAGATACTCGTCCAGTGCCATGAACGAAACCGGCGCGAAGTTCGAAACTCCAAAGCGTTTTACCTTCCCTGAGTCCCGCAGCTTTTCAAATGCCCGAGCGATCTCCGCATAGTTCGCCAGCGCATCGTAGCGATGCAGCATGAGAAGATCGAG
>CBDUBV010000224.1:0-3602 GCA_965365475.1 uncultured Chthoniobacteraceae bacterium
TCGCCCCTCCCGCGATTTCTTACGCATTCAAGCTAGTCAACTGGCTCACGAGCCTCTAAACGCATGGCGCTAATGGAAACACTGGCCAAACTATTATCCACCGTGAACGGCATCGTGTGGGGCGTGCCGATGGTCGTCCTGCTTTTTGGGACTCATCTTTTCCTCACGTGTCGCCTCGGCTTCATACAGCGTCACATTGGCCGGATGATCCGTCTTTCCTTTGCCAAGGACTCCACGGGTCAAGGCGACGTAAGTCATTTCGGAGCACTGACCACTGCTCTCGCTGCCACCATCGGCACAGGCAACATCTTCGGCGTGGCCAGTGCCATTGCCATTGGCGGACCAGGAGCTGTATTGTGGATGTGGTTTACTGGCGTGTTTGGCATTGCCACAAAGTACGGCGAGGCATTGCTCTCGGTAAAATACCGCATCACTACTGCGGACGGACGCACCGCTGGTGGGCCGATGTATGTGCTCGAGCACGCACTAAAAATGAAATGGCTCGGAGTGGTTTTTGCCGCATTCACAGCCATCGCCGCTTTCGGTATCGGCAACATGGTCCAGTCCAACACGCTCACAGGCATGGTCTCGCGGGTCACTGAGAATTCCGCCATCTTTCCACACATCCCCGCATGGATCTCCGGCCTGGCACTCACGCTCATCACCGCGCTGGTCATCCTGGGCGGGATCAAATCCATCGCACGGGTATGCAGTTTTCTCGTGCCGATCATGGCGATCATATACGTGATTGGCTGCCTGATCATTCTCGCGCTCAACATCGAGACATTGCCCGACACCATCCGCACGATTGTCACCGGAGCGTTCACAGGGCACGCGGCAGCAGGCGGGTTTGCCGGGGCCGCACTTGCCAAGGTCATGCAGATGGGAATAGCTCGCGGATTATTTTCCAATGAAGCCGGCATGGGCAGCGCGCCCATCGTCGCGGCGTCCGCGCGTTCCACACATCCTGTCCGCCAGGCACTGGTCTCCGCGAGCGGCACATTCTGGGACACCGTGGTCATCTGCCTGCTCACAGGATTGGTCATCGTCGGCTCCGGTGAGTGGCTTACGACTGGAGATAAACAAGCGCTGAGCGAAGCTGCTTTCGGCCAGCTACCTGTCTGGGGGCCGTTCATTCTCACCTTCGGCCTCATGACTTTTGTTCTCTCCACGATATTGGGTTGGTCATTTTATGGCGAACGCGCAGCAGAATATCTCTTCGGCGCCAAGGTGATCCCCGTGTATCGCGTGCTCTGGGTGGTGGCGGTGATGGTGGGCAGCCTTGCGCACTTGGGCATGGTCTGGGATTTCGCAGACACGCTCAATGCGCTCATGACCCTTCCAAATATTGTGGCACTCTTTCTCCTGAGCGGCGTGATCGCGTCGGAAACAAAAAGCTATTTCGCACAACATCCCAAGGATTAAACACGGTAGCATGAGCGGACACATCGGGCAGGAGCGCACAGGCACCCATCTGCACATCGAAAACCTCGGTCTGCAACGTCAGGGCCGCTGGCTCTTCCGCCACGTCACGCTCACGGTGGTGCCAGGCGAATTCCTAGCTGTGGTAGGCGTATCTGGAGTAGGCAAAAGCAGTTTTCTGGCCTGTCTGGCTGGCCTGGTGCTCCCAAGCGAAGGAACCGTGCGTTATGTGTTGTCAACGGGTGCCGCATTGTCGCCCGAAGCGTTTCGCCCGCAGCTCGGCACGATCTTTCAGAACTTCGGTCTGGTGGCTGGCAGCACACTTATACAGAACGTGCTATGCGGTCGGCTATCGCGCTACCCCGCATGGCGGACGGTATTGCCTTTTCCACGAGCAGACCGGGAAGAAGCATGGCATCTGCTGGTGGACTTGGGTCTTGCCAAACACGTGCACCATTGGGTCGCAGAAGTCTCCGGCGGAGAACAACAGCGCACCGCAATCGCCCGGTCTTTATTTCAGGAGCCTGAACTTTTTCTGGCAGATGAGCCAGTGTCCAACTTGGATAGATACTACAGCGGACGTGTCCTGGGCATTCTGTCGCAGCAGACAATTGTAAAAAACAAGTCCGTACTCTGCGTCTTGCACAACCCCGATTTCGTGGAGCGCTTCGCCAATCGCGTCTTGAGCTTCGATCCGGAGAACCCCTGCAACTGGCGGGTGCGGGAGGTGTCGCCATGAGCCCACCGCCCCAAGCGGCCCCACCCCCACCTCCGCCCTTGCCCGCGCTGCCCTGGTATGAGCGGCTCAACGTGCTCAATGTCACGCTCGTCATTTTCCTCCTCGCGGTTGTTTTTTCCGGCAGTGCTTTGCACGGACCCGGACGCGATCTGGACTACCTGGCCAACATCCAGCGATTTGCAGGCTACCTGTTCCCGCCAGATCTGAGCGTGTCGGGGCAGACTTTGTCCGCCATCCTTGAGACAGCGCAGATCGCAGTGGTGGCCACGTTTTTTGCTGTCATTCTCTCATTTCCATTAGCCATCGCAGGCGCACAGAACCTGTCTCCGCGGTGGATGGTTGCCAGCACGCGCATGCTCATGAACCTCATCCGCACGGTGCCCTCGCTCATCTGGGCACTCATGGCTGTGGCCGTCGTGGGGCCCAACCCTCTGGCAGGCGTCATCGCTCTGAGCATGTATAGCGTAGGCTATCTTGGGAAGTTTTTCAGCGAAGCCTTCGAGTCGGTGGACGTGGAGATCGCACGCGGACTGCGGGCTCTGGGTGCAAGCGCATTTCAGGCGTTACAATTTGGGTTGTGGCCGCACGCCCGGCCATTGGTATGGAGTTATTCGCTCTGGATGCTGGAGTACAACATCCGTTCTGCGGCGATCATCGGCTACGTAGGAGCGGGCGGTGTCGGCGTGCAATTGCACACGTATCAGGAATTTTATCAATGGGACAAATTCAGCACGGTTCTTTTATTTATCCTGCTCATGGTGACACTGCTGGATTTTTTGGGGGAATGGATCCGAAAAAAGATCACCCGCCGCCTGCATTGTGCTGCGCCGTCTGAGTGATTCGATCTGTCGGGCAAGAATTATTTAATATTAAGTTGCCACTGCATTAAAAGTGCTGTAGCTGTCGGGCTCAGGAGAGAAGAATATCTTCTTTCGTCTGCAGGTCAGTTGCCATTGGAGTTTGCTTCGGGGCGATTGTTAGCCCGACAGTCGGGACTCCGGAGGAAGGCGGTCTTTCCAGTGAAAGAAAAAAATAAGTAATATGTCAACGAGACTATATGTAGGCAATCTGTCCTACGATACCACAGAAATCGGGCTTCAAGATGTATTCGCCGAGGTCGGCGAAGTTCAGGAAGTCATGCTAATGCAGGATAAATTCACGGGGCGCTCGCGCGGGTTCGCTTTCGTGACCATGGCATCTGCCGAAGATGCACAGAAAGCGATTCAAGCCATCCATGGCAAGAGCGTCGATGGACGCGCCTTGACTGTGAATGAAGCACGCCCTCGTGAGGAACGTCAGGGCGGTGGTGGTGGCGGCGGCGGTGGTGGTCGCTCCTACGGCGGTGGTGGTGGCGGCGGCGGCGGCTACGGTGGTGGCGGCGGCGGCGGCGGCGGCGGCGGGCGCGGCGGCAATCGTTACGGCGGGCGCTGATCTACATAAC
>CBDUBV010000225.1:0-3532 GCA_965365475.1 uncultured Chthoniobacteraceae bacterium
GCTACGGGCCTTATCGGTCGGTATTGATACCGAAAGGCCCCCCATGAACAGGTAGCCCCCCCAACTTGCTCCCCACCCCCCGCCCTGTCACTCTCCCGCCCATCGACTCGACGGGAGGAAATCGACCATGCGCCTGAAACTCTTTGCCGCATTCCTGCTGGCCGGCATCGCCGCGCCCGCGTTTGCGCACGACAACCACGCGGTCAGTCCTCTCACTGCGAAATAACCCACGCGACGCTCAACCGCCCGGAGCACTTGGTTTCAGCTCAACGAGACCAAAGCTCCCAAAGAAAAATGGCTGTCCGATACAGCCCTGCGCATCGATTGCCGCAGCAATGTTAGTTGGCACGGGATTGATCAGCGTCATTCCCGATACAGTGACTCTCTGAGGCCCAGCCAGACTGCCGACCTGCGACTGTAAGGACCCTAGCGTGGTGCCCGGGCGGAAGACTGGGATGAACGCTGCCCCATCATTGGCGATAAAGGTGACGCAGTCCCCGGATCGACGCAGCTCTCCGCTAACGGCTTGGGCATTAATGGCGTCAGGATAGTCGGATGCGAGGATCAACCCGTCGACAACGGTCGCGGTCGGCTTGGAGCATGACGCGGTAAAAGATATGATCAAAATGGTCGCCGCCATTTTCTGCATCATGGCGATACGAAACCACTGACTGTGTTGACCGTAAAGGGTTGGTCTCCTCGGATCGCCCGGAGCGGCATGAATGTGAAAAAGCAGGTGTTGTTCTGGCTGGCGGTAGTCGAGGCATTGCGGCAGGGCTGGCCGTTGATCCTCGCAGATGTTTTCATAATTCCCATCGGTCGAACCTGCGAATTACTGCTTGTCCATATGAATACCGGACCACCACTGTCACCCGTCTCCGCAATGTATGGCTGCACGGATTGGCTCACCTTCACAAGTCCGTAAAATCCGTTCCCGGACCATGCCCTGTCGATGACGAAGCCGCAGGTAAGACCGGTAGTCCCCCCATTCTTGCAAACATACTGCCCATTAGCAGCGACAACAGGCAATGCTATTTCATAATACGCGGAGACTATACCCGGAACCGTATTTGTCGAACCAGCATATTGTGTGTCATTTTGCACGTACATCACGCGAGTCGTGGTGTTTGAACCCAAAAGGTAAAAGGCGTAATCTAATGTCTGACTGCCGACATTTACATCTCGGCGGACGCTAGGCGGCCCTAAATTGGGGCCGCCGCGCCCGCGTGTGCGCACGACGATCATTCCCCGGCGGCCAATGCCGCCGCGGCCGCGACCCAGGCCGCCGCCGCGCAGGAAACCCCCGCCGGCGCCACCCCGCTGGCCGACCTCGCCGTTCCGCCCCAGAATGCGCAGCGCTACCTGCTCGTCTCCACCGCCGGCGAACATGGCCGCGCCGCGCGCTGGCGGGATGCCGACGGCAGCTGGTGGTTCCGCGAATCGATGAACCTGCGCGGCCAGGTGTTCGAGTCTAAATGATATGTCATCGTCAAGTTTCGCTGGTTAAATCAAATCCACATTGGCTACAGATTTTCTCGGGATATAAATGCGCTGCTGGCAGACCAAGTATATAGTATTCGAGCATCGGTTTTTTGCATAAGACGCAGATAAATAACCGATTAGCTAATATGAATACAAAAAAGCCCAAGGATAGAATTGCAAGACCTATGCCTTTATCAGCTATAAAGACGATTGAACCAGTCGCAATGATCGCGCCGCTCGCGTGGAGAAAACGTAAGCATAAGACTCGAGACTGACGCATCAAGTGATGCAACTTTCGACTGTTCGAGAACTTGAGTAAGACATTGCAGTCGCAAAGCGTACTTTCATCTGGGATTGAAAACCGGAGCGTGATAACAACTGGTCGATATCTTGTTGATTCTCCGCCATTTCCCCAATGATGTTTTTAACGCCAAACTCTTCAAGGATAGCCTTAGAATACGCCACACCCTGATTTAAATATCGAGCCCCAATTTGGGTTTCATATTGCCCTACCGTAAGCCCTTGTTGTCTAAGAATGCAAACCAGGCCTAACTGATTAATTACATCATCATAGAATCTGTCGGCATCAAATTCCAAAATACTATAGAACATACTCTCGCGCAGTCGAAATCTAACTAAGTCAGGGCTAAAGCGATCAACGCCCGCACGCTCGAATAAAGCCATTCTAGCTGCGGGCGAACTGTGGAATATCAAAAGATCGGCCCTATCAATGTCTTTGACGTCTGCTGCAAGAAAAATGTACTGCGCACACGCAGAGATACAATAGTCATCTACAACCACTTTCATTGAACGCGCACGAACAATGTTGCCTATGACGATCGCGTGATCCGAATCACCCCCAGGGCTTCTAATTATTAGAGTGTCATTCTCTGCAAATAGTCCTTCCTGTTGCGCCTTAACGAACTCTTGCGATAGTGCTCCGTCTATCCGCGCGTCCACATGCCAGATGCCATTCTCGCGGGTAAGCAGCGCCCGCTCACCACCCGCCTCATCGCCGTTACAGGCAGCGAGTCCTGCCCACAATGCAAGGAGAAATACCCTCGTCAAGATCCCTCTCGATGCAAATTAATAATCGAAATCACTTGGTGGACTATATGGTCGCCCTAAATGATCGTAAAAACCATTCGCGAAGAACTCTGCACTGGATTCTATTGATTGATAAACTTCTGATAGCGAAATTCCGTAGGTGTACTGCATGCCCGGCGTTCCAATGACAACCGCGCCGACATTACCGGGGACGGTGGTCCCCAATCCGGCCCCGTACGGAGTGATAGCCTCAACGCTATGTCCTGTTAGATATGTGGACGCGTCGCTCGTGAGACCGATTTCGGCCCCTGGCGTGCCTAAACCAAGATTGGCGTAAAACTCGAAATTTGTGTCTAAGCAGCCACCGGCAAGTCCAATTCCGGCGCAGAGAAAGCCATCTTGATCGGACCAACTGAATCTATCTTCCGGAAAATCCCATTCGCCGTATGCGGCGTCGGATAGCACGGCTGTGCTGAGAAACTTGTCACCGTCCCAGACCTCGGCAACATCGGCAGTGCCATCGCCATTGACGTCAAAAATCTTTATTGTCTGTGGCATATTATCTCTCCAATGGCGATGATGGGACGTAGGCTGATGTAAGTCGCTGTCGGTGTCAACAATCCACAGCGTGCCGGCAATGCGAAGGCGGAGTTAACCGGTCAAAGACGGGAAGGTTTGCTATTCGGTGAGGCGACGGCAGCGTCGCACCATCCGTATAATCCGCGGCATACGTCAGCGGGGTCGATCACGGCGGGCAAGGAGGCCGACATGGTCCTCGTCGACGGCGACGTCTCCGCCGATATCGGCGCGCTCCGCCGCACCGTTTGGGTTATGCACGACGGTCGTCTGATCGACGCCGATGCGCTGCGCGAAGCCGTAGGCTTCAGCGGCCGGCCGCGCTAGGGTAATAGCCCCTCCCCTCTTGGGGAGGGGTTGGGGTGGGGCTGCCCGACACGCCGGAGCACAGCGGGCCGATCCTTGCACCAGCCCCGCCACCTCCCAT
>CBDUBV010000226.1:0-3507 GCA_965365475.1 uncultured Chthoniobacteraceae bacterium
GCTGGGCATCGCGCTGGTCGTGGCAAACATGATCGGCACGGGTGTGTTCAACAGCCTGGGGTTTTAAGATCACCTCAACTATGCCGACATAGCCACCCGCAACGCCCCGATTGGTCCGGATCCATAGAGTCCGCCTGCAGCCAGTTCCAAGACCTCTTGAAACGTCGTGGCCAGTTCTGGGCACCTCGTGGACTGGTGCCTATGCTCATTATCGATGTCGCATTAAAAAACGACACTCTTCGCTTCCTATGGAATTGACTATTGCAACTGTCGGAGATGCGCCCCGAAACCTCCGTAGATGAAGCACTCTGTTACACTAAGCCGCTTACGCGGCGTGCGGAATGTGGATATCTGAGTGCATGTAAAGTGGAGGGTGAGCAGAGCGTCTTGAAGCTATGACATTGGGGGGCCATGGACAGTGCTGCGGCGGGGCAATGCGTCTGGTGATGCAAATCCCTGCTTCGTGAGACAAAACTAAGCTAATGCAATACAAGCGCGGGACAGATGTCCTTTCGATAGCGGAGAGATTCTGGTCAGGCGCTATTCGGTTTAAGCCGCTGCACAACATAAAGCGCATAAGGAAGGGCACCACATCATTTACCGGGCTTGTTCAACCATGGGTGCAGTCGGAGGGCTCGTTCCTCGCCTCCGCTACACCCTTTATTGTTTGGGCTGTATTTTATTTATGGGAGCGGGGCAATCTTCGGTGGTTTCTGCATCCTTTGCGCAAGCGCAAATCCGGCAATAAGTTCATCCTGATGAATAGCGGCCCACTCAATAACCAATCCTAATGCCCGTGGTGTAATATGTCCCTCCAAAACGGCAAGGCGATTGATATCAATGACTGCGGTGAACTCCCCGTAAAGTGCATGAAAGTGGGGAGGCGGATGATCTCCAAAATATATTTGAATAATTATCCCGTAGAATCTCGACACTTCAGGCATGAAATAAACTGTGTTTGAGAGCCGGAAAAATATCTTCAGGTTCCTTACCGGTGGCTCTCAAATACAAAGCATCTGGGCACAAATCCAGTTCGTCAGGCCATGCAAGAGAACCGTGATTTGTAACGGTGACCTGCTCGAACATTCCAGGCTCAAGCCATGCCTCGAATACACCCATGCCAGCAAGATCGGACAAATCGACAGTTTGTTGTGTTCCATCGCTGAAACAGAGGTGCAATCGAAAACCTGGAAGCGGATCGGCCGACAATATTTTCATGCTAGAAAGATACGTGAAATGCTCTAATTGTCGATTGTTTTGCCCAACGTCCAAAGTGACTCACTCAACCCGTATTTTTCCAGTCGCTTCCCCAACACCCTAAGCACCCGGTCGGCATCGCCATTGGCGGCGGGGTCGTTCGGATTAGAATAAACGAACTCCCATTGTGCGCCCGTGGCAGGCTGCGAGGTGGAAACAAGATTGCTTTTGCTATCGTAATCGAGGCTGACCTGCGAGCCTTCGAGCGATGTGACTAAACTTCCCCCAGAGACTCCGTCCCCGCCACCACGGCGACGATGATGCCGGAAAGTCTCGTCCACCGCGATCCAGCGTATCACCTTCATCTCGAAGGCCTCAAACCGTGTGCAAAGTGCTGTGAGCTGAGATCCTGCGCTGAATGCTTCCGGCGCAGCGGCCCTTTCGCGCATTACACGCCCACTACAGTCTCTTTTACCTTGGCAAGATCATATTCACGATTGAGCTGGGCGATCACGTCCACCTTGATCTCGGCAGGGCACACTGCTTCGCATTCATAGTGGTTGGAGCAGTTGCCAAAGCCTTCTTTGTCCATCTGATCGACCATCGCCAGCACGCGGCGACGGCGTTCGGGCTGGCCCTGGGGCAGGCGCGCAAAGTGCGAGACTTTGGCACCCACAAACAGCATCGCCGATGCATTTGGGCATGCGGCCACGCACGCTCCGCAACCGATGCATGCAGCGGCGTCCATCGCGCTGTCGAGTTGGTCTTTACTGATAAGGATGGCGTTGGCATCGACCGCTGACCCGGTGCGTGCGGTGATGAAACCGCCCCGCTGCTGGATGCGCTCAAATGCTTGCCGGTTCACCATGAGGTCTTTAATCACGGGAAATGGCGAGGCGCGGAAGGGCTCCACGTAAATGGTCGAGCCTTCCTCGAAGAGCCGCATGTAAAGCTGGCATGTGGTGGCGTGGGTGCCATTGGGACCGTGCGCCAGGCCGTTCACCACCAGCGAACATGCGCCACAGATGCCCTCGCGACAATCGTGATCGAATGCGATTGGCTCCTGGCCTTTCGACTCCAGCTCTTCGTTGACGATGTCGAGCATCTCCAGAAAAGACGCTTCATCGGGAATGTTCCGCGCATCGTAATCAACAAACCTGCCCTGACTGTCGCCATTTTTCTGACGCCAGACTTTTAACTTAAAATTCATTGTGGATCGATGTGTCATTTGTAGCTCCGGGTCGCAAGTTTCACGCTTTCGTAGTTCAATGGTTCTTTGTGCAGGATGGGCTCGCCGTTCTCGACATATTCCCAGGCCGACACGTAGGCATACTCTTCATCGTTACGAAGCGCCTCGCCATCTGGTGTCTGATATTCTTCACGGAAATGTCCGCCGCAGCTTTCATTGCGGTCGAGTGCATCGCGGCACATCAGTTCACCGAAGTCGAAAAAGTCCGCCACGCGTCCTGCTTTTTCCAGTGCCTGATTCAACTCTTCGCCTGTGCCTGCGACAAAGACGTTGTTGTAAAATTCCTCGCGTAATGCCGGGATGAGCTGCAGAGCTTCCTTGAGCCCGGCCTCGTTGCGAGCCATGCCGCATTTATCCCACATGATCTTGCCCAGCTCGCGGTGGAACGAATCGATCGTGCGCTTGCCACGGATCGAGAGCAGTCTGCTGGTGCGGGCGGCCACTTCTTCCTCGACTCGCTTGAACTCAGCATGCGCCGTCGTGACCGACCCGGGCTTGATCGTGGCGAGATAGTTCGGCAGCGTATGCGGGATCACGAAGTACCCATCCGCCAGCCCTTGCATGAGCGCGGACGCCCCGAGCCGGTTCGCTCCATGATCGGAGAAATTTGCTTCGCCCAGCACATGCAGACCAGGGAGATTGCTCATTAAGTTGTAGTCCACCCAGAGCCCGCCCATGGTGTAGTGCACGGCAGGATAAATGCGCATCGGCGTTTCATACGCGTTCTCACCGGTGATGCGGTTGTACATATCAAACAGATTCCCGTAGCGCTCTTTGATCACGGGCTGTCCCAGCCGCCGAATCGCGTCGCTGAAGTCCAGATAGACACCCAGCCCGCCCGGACCCACCCCGCGCCCTTCGTCGCACACCTGTTTGGCTGCACGCGAAGAGATGTCGCGCGGTGCCAGGTTGCCGAAGCTCGGGTATTTGCGCTCCAGATAGTAATCGCGGTCTTCTTCCGGAATCTGGCTTACCGGCTTGTTGCAATCCTCCTTGCGCTTGGGCACCCATACCCGCCCGTCATTGCGCAACGATTCCGACATGAGCGTGAGCTTGGATTG
>CBDUBV010000227.1:0-3410 GCA_965365475.1 uncultured Chthoniobacteraceae bacterium
AAAACGGAGCCTACGGGACTCGAACCCGCAACCTCTGCCGTGACAGGGCAGCGCTCTAACCGATTGAGCTAAGGCTCCTTGAAGTGGAAGCGGAGACCCTAGGACGAAGAAAAATTCAGGGCAATCTTTTTTTTACAAAGAAAAAGTGCCAGCTTCTCACAACCTCATTGCGAGTAAAAAAATAGGAAGATCAAAACAAGTAAAAGTGCTCCCAACACCGCGAAGGTGATCTTCACCCAGCTCCGAGGATATTCCCCAGCCATCGCCCCACTCCATCCATTCACCACGACTTGATAGCTCTTGCGGCCATAGGTATAGGTCAACAGCCATACGGGCACCAAAATGTGTTTAAATGTCTGCCTCGAATACCTGCCATGCACCACCAGATTGCGATGCGTGTCGCCAGGCACTTGCTGTGCGCAGAGGCTGCGCAGCATGGCGTCCATCTGCTCCCGTGAAATTTGCGCCGCTTGAGGCAAATCCACTTGATACTGCTCGACCACCCAGCCCGACACGTAACCCGTATCGAACGGCACCAATGCTTCCGCAGGAAAATGCTGCACCCGCCTGAGCAATCCGTCGTGGACACCGAGAGTTGCGGGCACCATGTCGTCATTAAAGAAATGCTCCAGTTGCCCCGCGCTCGGAGTCCAGCGAATCTTGCGCACCTGCCGGGTCTGCGTCTGCCCTTTCGAGTCCCGATATGTCTCGGTGACATAGTAGTAGTAGCCCGACTCGGCCGTCCACGAGGCGTCCGCATGCGCATCGAATGTCCAATACGGAATGTAGAGCCCGTGTATCGTGTCCACCAACGCGCGGCTTTTGAGCTTGTTGGGCGCAAACCATCTTCCCTTGTACCACGCCCGGATGTTCTCACGCACGGCGGACTCAGGTTGTTTAAAAGGAATCACGCTCTCGGGATAGATCGCGCCTTGCGAAGCGGTGTAAGGCACCACCGCAGATGAGCCGCAGAACTCGCATCGGTTCGCCACTTGCTGCGCTTTAAACAAACTTACCGCTTTGCAGCTCTGGCATTGCACAGAAACCCGCTGCAACGCGACGCCTTGAGCAGACACTTCGCCCAGCGCACCTGCGAGATCGTGCTCACGGATGCGCGAAGCATCCTGCGCCAGCTCAGCCGCTGATTCCACGCCGCAATACGGACAAAGAAGTGCCCTCCTGGCAGGATTCCATACTGCTTCACCGCCGCACGCGGGACAGAAAAATTTATTGAGTGCAGCGACTTCTTTCATGTGCGGGGAATTATTAAGCCGACCTCCGCAACTCTTCCCAGAGCGATCGTTGTGCAGGCGTCAGTTCCGTAGGCACATCGATGCGCACCACAGCATACAAATCCCCGCCCCCCAGCCCCATGCCGCGCAATCTCATCCTCGCGCCTGAGGATGTGCCCGGCGGAATCTTGAGTTTTACACGGCCTGTGAGCGTGGGCACATGCACTTCTCCGCCGAGCACAGCGTCCCACGGTGGCACATGCACATCCACTGACAACTCGCCGTCTTCCAATTTAAAATCGGGATGTTTGGCGTACCGCACCCGTAAAAATAAATCCCCGGGTCGTCCCCCGCCCACGCCATGCCCACCTTTGCCCGCCAGGCGGATGCGCTGTCCCTCGCGCACGCCAGGTGGAATCTTCACATGATAGCGCAGCGGCTCTTGGTCTGGCGATGGACGGAAAGTTACTTCACGAGTGCTTCCCTGCGCGACTTCCTCCAAGGTGACCATGATGTCTCCTTCCACGTCCCGCCCAGCCCGCGCACGCGGTCTGCGGGACCGATGCATTTCTTCAAAACCACCACCGCCACCGGAACCAAAGAACATCTCGAAAAAGTCGCTAAATCCCGTGCCACCGAAATGATACTCCCCGCCCCCGGTTCCTGTGCCCCACTCTGGCGGTGGCTGGAAATCCTGGCCCTGCTGCCAACGCGATCCCAACTGGTCATACTTCGCGCGTTTCTCCGCGTCCGAGAGCACTTCATACGCTTCATTGATCTCCTTGAAGCGCGCTTCCGCCGTGGCTTTGTCCGAAGCCACATCGGGATGATATTTGCGCGCCAGTTTGCGGAATGCTTTGCGGATGTCTTCTTTCGAAGCACTCCGGTCCACTCCAAGGATTTCATAATAATCGCGAAATTCGACTGCCATATATTTTGATTAAAACGAACTCACCGCCATTGCAACCACCGCGAACTTCCAAATCCAATCATTGCCACCAGCCCGTGCTCTCTGGCAATCTCCCGCGCTCGTCACCCGCTATGCAAACAATCATCATCGGCCACAAAAATCCAGATATGGATTCCATCTGCTCCGCCCTGGCGTATGCGCATCTCAAGCGCGCCATCGGCATGGAGAACGTAATCGCGGGCCGAGCGGGCAACACAAACGAGCGCATCGATTACGTGCTCAAAAAGTTTCAGGTAAGTCCGCCCACATTCATCGCCGATCTCTCGCCTCGCGTGAGCGATGTCATGCAGACACATATCTACAGCGTGCGCGACACATCGCCGCTTCATGAAGCCATCGCGCTTATGGAGAAACACAGGTTCCGCGGCCTGCCCGTGACCGATGATGCCGGCCGCATGCTGGGTCTGCTCTCCGCTTTCCAGATTACGGAATATCTTTTCCCCATGCTCGATGGTGGGCCCAAGATGCGCCAGGTCACAGCTTCGCTCGCGATGATGGTGGAATCGTTTCGCGGCACCATCCTCAACCCGCATCGAGAAAGCGAAGTAGAAAATCTGACACTGATGATCGGTGCCATGTCGCACGCCACGTTTGCAGATCGGTTGCAGCGCTATGATCAGAAATCCATCGTGCTTCTGGTCGGTGATCGGGAAAACATCCAGCGCGAAGCCATCCGCAGCGGAGTCCGAGCGGTGTGTGTCACCGGAGGCATGCCTGTGCTGCCCGATATTCTGGATGCTGCCACGGAAGCCGGGGTCAGCATTCTGCTCTCACCCTACGACACGGCAACCACCGTGCTCATGGCCCGTGGAGCTGTGCAGTCGGGACGAATGATCGGCGAAAAATACATCTCGTTCACGGCGGATACACTTTTAGAAACTGCGCGGCTGGAAGCTTCGGGTTCGAATCGGTTTATCTTCCCGATCGTGAACGACGACGGCGTGCTCATCGGTGTGTTGTCCAAGTCCGACTTTCTAAAGCCGGTACCGCGCCAGCTCATCCTGGTCGATCACAATGAACTTTCGCAGGCAGTCGCCGGTGCTGAGCATGTGCCCATCATAGAAATTCTCGATCACCATCGATTGGGAGGGTTTGCCAGCCACACTCCCATGCTATTTTGGAATAACCCGGTGGGCTCCACCAGCACCATCGTCGCGCTCAGCTACGAGCAGGCTGGCATCGCAATCCCGCCGAATATGGCTGGGCTG
>CBDUBV010000228.1:0-3361 GCA_965365475.1 uncultured Chthoniobacteraceae bacterium
CTGCCTATCGCTGTGGGCAAGTCTACTTTTCGAATCGGCTCAATGGGTTATTGCAGGTTTGTGCCATGATAGGCAACATCAAAGGTAGATGATCGCTCTGTCTATATATAGTTAGGCGCATGTGCCACTCAATCAAAGCATTCTGGAAGCAGGTCGACGAAATCTATGGAACATTTCTCGACTCTGCCGCGAGCTATCACGCCTTCCACGAGCGCATTTCAAGCATCCAAGCCTCAACATCAGCTCAAATCAACAAGAGCGTGGAAGAATTGGATCAGTTGCGCTGGATTTACGGAAAGGGCCCACCAACCGACCCAGGATCCGAAGAGCAACACGTGATTACGCAAGGGGCACTGAAAGAGCGCCTAGTTAAGAACGGGCACAACACCCTCTTTCTCGCCAGGCTTTGCTTGGTGGCGATCTACCAATATTGGGAGGATCATTACAGAGCGAAAATCGCTGCTGATCTTGGGGTTCAACCCGCAGAGCTAAAGAGCGACTTGATGGGCGACATCCGGCAGATAAGGATCGCAATCGTGCATCACGGGGGCGTGGCCAAGACCGAAATCGAAAAATGCAAAATTCTGCAATGGTTCAAGGCCGGTGACTCAATTGTGATCAACGAAGATCGCATGTACGAAATTGTCGTTGCCATACGGAACCTCTGCGATCAATGGCTATCTGATTGCGAGGCACACGCAGGCGCCTAACAATGCGTTCAAGCCGAAATTGCATCGCTACGCCGTCAACATGGCAGAAAGAGCTTGCCATGTTGCCAGCTACGCGCTGCAATTCGGCTCAACTTGAGTGTTAGATGTCGCAATCCAACACCCGTGCGCGCCGCCTTGGGCGCAGCCTTGAACTGCTGCTGATGCGCATCAAGCAGCACCAATCGCCCGATGCCACCGTGCGCTCGCCTGACTTCATCGCTGACGTAGATACGGGCGAGCAAAGAGAGGTGGACATTGGTATTCACGTCCCAGCAGAGGACGGCGAAACCTTCATTGCCATAGAGTGCAGAGACCGTCGGGCGCAGCAAAGCGTGGAGTGGATCGAGCAGCTAATCTCCAAGAAGAAGAGCGTTGGAGCAAACGTCCTCATCGCGGTCACGGCATCCAACTTCTCCAGACCGGCTCGAATCAAGGCGCTCCGACACGGTGTGCTTCTTGCGCGCTTGTCCTCCAGGCTCCCGCAAGAACTCGCCGCATTGCCGAACTCGCTCTGGGTGACAGCACGTTATCTCGCACCCGTAGTTCATAGCGTCCAGATCGAGGCCCAATCGCCCGCGCCGATCCAGGAAGATTCCATCTTCCGCCACAAGTTGGCATCCGACCGCTTGACACTTCCTCAACTCGTTCAAGTGTGGATGAACCCGAACTTCGTACGCGCCCTGCCAAAGTACGTCGACGACTTCTCAAAGGCGAAGTTCATGAAGTTTCAACTCGTCGACATTGACGCATGGCTGGTTACGGACGACGGCGACTTCCCAATCACCAAGGCTGAGTTGGTTGTGGAACTGAACTACGGCGAGGAGCAACTAACTCTTCGCGGCATGCAAGAGCTCAGAGCACTTGACTCCCAGCCCATTGGTGAGGCAACTGCGTATGACTTTGGAAGCAAGAGCGATCACCTTAGCGAAGTCATACGTGATCATGACAGCGGCGAGTTGCGCTGGGACATCCTTGCGAAGCCCCTGTTGGAAGAGAGAAAGGTTCTCATTGGGGGCAGCCTGCGATCGTCGCAACCGGTAAGCATCACGACGATGCGCCTGGACCTGTAATGGCGACATCTAACCCCTCGCTCAAGCTGACCCGCTACGGCAGGCGGCCTTGGCCCGGTTGTCGGTACACGGTACATTTCCACCAACCGGGCCAAGGCCACCTGCCTCCTCGGGCAGCTTAGCTCGAACGTTAAATATCAAAAAGTCCCCATGCGCGCCTCCGAAGTGTTTACACCCGGGAAGCTTCCCGAAATCACATACGTGGACGATCACCTACAGGAACGGGCCACGATCCTCGCGGACGCCCTTGAGACCGGTGCTGCAGTAATTTCCCTCTCCGGGCCGTCGAAATCGGGCAAAACTGTTTTTGTCGAGAAGAACATTGGCAAAGATCGCCTCGTCCAGGTAACTGGAGCCGGAATCACGAATGCAAACAAACTATGGGATCGCGTGTTCGACATTATCGGCACGCCAGTCACCAAGAAGGGCACGTCCACCAGCGGCTTTGAGGGAACCGTGGGCGGGAAGATCGGAGGGGAGGCAGGCATGTTGGTGAGCGCCACGGGCGAGGTCTCAGCAACCGGCAAGTGGTCAAAGTCCAGTTCAGAGCAGAGTGACGTCGCGATCGACTACCTCCAATTGCTCATTCGCGAACTGGCTGGTACGGGCTTTGTGATCTTTATTGACGACTTCCACTACATCCCCCGCCCGATACAGATTGAACTTTCCAACCAGATCAAGGAAGCAATTCGGAACAACGTTATCTTCGTTGTCGCATCAGTCCCATATCACTCGGACGATGCCATTCGCGCCAACCCGGACCTGCGTGGGCGAACGGTAAAGCTAGATTTCGACTACTGGAAGCCAGACGAACTCTGCAAGATCGCAAATCGCGGCTTCGCCGCGCTCAAGGCGAGTGCCTCACCTGCGTATGTTCAGGCGCTTGCAAGTGAAGCGGCAGGCTCGCCCCAGCTTATGCAGTCACTGTGCCTGACTACTTGCTTTGAAAACGACATTCGGGAAATTCAGTCATTCCAAAAGCACATTGCGTCTGATCGGGTTGCGATAGGCAAAGTGTGCAACCGCACTGCAGCGACCAGTGACTATTCATCGACAGTCGCGAAGATGAAGGACGGCCCGAAGACTCGGGGGCAGGACCGAAAAGCGTACTTGCTCCGAGACGGTGCAGTAATTGACGTGTATCCGCTTATTCTTCGTGCTATTGCGTACGACCCGCCCGAATTAACGCTGCGCTACCCCAACTTGCAAAAGCGTATTCAAGCATTGTGCGCAAGAGAACAACCAAGCGGTTCGAGCGTGACTGGAGCATGTTCACACATTGCATCGATTGCGAATGAGTCGGAGAATCGCAATATCATTGAATGGGACGGCGAAAACGACGTATTTGATATACGCGACCCATACTTACTTTTCTTCCTGCGCTGGAACGACTGATGGCTAACCCTTTGTTCGAGCCGACCCGCTGCGGCATAGGACAATTGACCGCCGCTTCATTCTGAGTCAATTGCTCTATGCCGCAGCGGGCGGCTTAACAGAAACGTTCGGCCTCATAGCCACTTCACTCAGCACGCTTGCGCAGATGTAGCCCAGAGGCTACAATAATGAGATGCGTGTCGAACA
>CBDUBV010000229.1:0-3359 GCA_965365475.1 uncultured Chthoniobacteraceae bacterium
ATTTTGCGGGCGGCGAGATGATGTTGAAAAGCAATCCGGTCCAGCCCGCAGAGGCGGGCAGCCTGAGCGAGGGTGATGCGGCCTTCCTGGAAAAGCGAGAGAGCGAGAGCCAGCCGGATGTCTTCATCGGAAAGGTTGGCGGAGAGAACAATTTCGTCGTTAATGGTTACTTGCATGGCGGTAGATGATTTTGGCGTGGCTCAAGATCGAACGGCAGCCTGAAAGGTTTTGCATATCGTTACACTTTAGACCAATCCTGTGCGATTAAAAAGAATTTGACAGCACCCGCCGCAACGGCGTTTGAGCTGCTCCACCACCCAGCGAACCATTCGCCTGCTCAATGCCGAGGAGCAGGCACAGCCGGCGCAGGCCAAAGATCGGGCTGCGGTTTGCGGGGGCCATGAAGTCCTCAAATAATGCGTGCAGGATCGACTTCACCTGTGCCGGATTTCGCGCTCTTAAGATGCGACGACGCGGTGAAAAAACAGAAGAGCGCAGGAGGCCCCGCACCGGCTGCCGAATGTGTTTTTGCCGAGCGAGTGGCTTCGCTGGCCAGGATAGATCACCCAGTGCTGATCAAGTTCCAGGTCGGTGAGAGCAGTTTGCATTGAGCGGGTAATAATCGGCACGTCTAGGCGTTCAAATCCGACGCCGATTCTCACAACATGAAGAAACCGGGCGAGTAAGTGCGAGCACAGGGTTCCTGCTCAAGGCAGCCTCGAACCCGCACCGGCAAGCAGACGCATCGTCCACAGAGCCACATCGCCGCGAAGTTCGCGGGTAGGGTGGGCGTCCCGCCCGCCATGCCGGGCATCTTGCCCGGTATGCTCTTTATGGGAGATGGTTCCGGCAGGATGCCGGAACCGGCGGGCGGGACGCCCACCCTACCCGAGAGAAATCCATGCCGACCCTTTTCTTGATATTCACGCTATTCGCGCACACTGTAGATGAGGGCCTGAAAAAAAAGGGGGCTTTGCTCTTGCTCGTGCGAAAAGCCAGGAACTCCGAGCGCCGAATAGAAAACATCCTCACGGGCTCTTTTGCGACTCCCTCATGCACCCAGCTCAGCAGAGGGCAGGCGAGCACCCATACGCCGACGGCGGAGCATTCCCACGACTCCGGCCACCAGCAGGAGAGCGGCTGAAGACGGCTCTGGCACGACGATGGCGTTATCAAATGCGGTGCGCTGACGTCCGGCGCTCTCCGATGTGGTGTAAAAGCCGAATTAGATATTGCCTTCCAGGCCGGTGGCTGTGTAGGTGGCATCGCCATAGTTAACCATCTGATTGGCGGCGACGTTCAGTGCCGCGAGGTCGAGGGTGATCACAGTGCCAAGCGATGTGGTCAGCGCGGCATCGGAATAAAATCCATACTGCACCTTATCCGAGCGCGCGAATGTGTTGTTGGTATCCTGGCAGAAGGCGACATCGATGGTGCCCTCAAGCGCTCCCGTGCGGGAACCAAGGTTGAAAGAATATCCGTAAAGCTCGCCAGTGGCGTCGGTCTCGAGGAGAACGTATTGGCTGCCGGTCTCGCCGCTCATCCCATTGTAGGTGGCAATGGCTGCGTCGAAGACGGGATCGTTAATCAGCAGCTTATCCGCATCGGCTGGGGAGCCGGCTGCGACCACCACCCAGCCTGTGGGAACGGCTGAGGCACCGCTGGCAAAGCCATTGGTATTTCCGGACACATCGGGAGATTCAAAGCGGCCATTTGTGAGCAAGGCGGCCGAGGCCGGAGAGAGAAGAAGGCCGAGGGCGGCTGCAAAAGGCAGGAACGACGTTCTGGTTTTCATAGAAGAAATATGTGGAGTTTTGGGTTTGTTGATCAGACGGAAACATGAAGAAGGCACTGGGGTGGAGCAAGGGGTGAAGCATTGTCACTTTTGTTTTACCACGCTCATCGAGTTCCTCGGCTGTAAAGCGGGTGGAAACGATGGAGTGTTGGCGCTTGTCGTCCCAATATTTGATGTAGGTGGTCGCGACGATGGTTCCATCCGGCAGCAGTTCTATGCCGGGGTAGCCATTGTCTCCGCCTGCGTAGCTGTGGAGTAGCTTCACGCGATATTGCCCTAGCTTACCCGATTTGATGTCATCATAGGTGCCCACCCACGCGACGAAATGCGGGCGGGTCGGTGAGTCGGGTGCCATGTCGCGAAACACGATGACTTGCCGTCCATCCGGCAAATGGATGCCTTGATGGCGGTCGCCCGTAAGCGCCCAAGGCGTGGGCTGCGGCTCGCTCCAGGTTGCACCTTCGTCCTGTGAGAAAATCATATAGCTCGTGCCTGTCCGGTTGTTTTCGCGAAGAATCGCGCAAAGTTCCTCCCCGCCTGGCGAGCGGAAGACATACGGTTCGCAGAAATACTTGGGGCTGCTTTGATCACGCGGTTCTCCCTTGGATAAATGATGGCCTCCCGAAGCAATGACCCGGGGCGATGACCACGTGGCGCCGCCGTCTTTCGAGATGGCCTGGAAGACACCGCCCGGGCGTTTTTCCGCTACAGCCTTGCGCACGGCAGCACTGAATTTCTCGCGGGTCAGTGGCGGCTCCGCGTCGATCCACTTTCCCTCGAACCCATGGTAGAGTCCGAGGTAGTCGCCGTTTTGAAGCCGCACCATGCTGGCAAACGTCATCACATTTTGGAAGTCGGTGCTCTCCAGCGGGGCGAGCGGCGGCTGCCATTGCCAGCTCTCGCCGTCGTCCGTGCTCACGAGGCTGGGCATGAAGCCGTTTTCGCCAAATGCCGCAAAGACACGGAGAATCTCGGGTCGATCAGGCGTGGTCATTCGGTAAATTGAGGGGCAATTCCATGTGCGGCTCCACTCCGGGAGCAGGCGCTCATCGATGCGCTGCCAGGTGAGGCCGCCATCTTTGCTCATCGCAGCGGGGCCATCCTGACCACCATGCCCGAGATTCCAGAAGGCAAACATGGTGCGGCCGTCGGCAAGTAGGGTGGTGGTGACATGGCCCTGGTAAGTGTCTGCAGTGCCTTCGGCCACGATCACATGCCGCTCGGTGTCGCTTGAGAGATCAATCCACTTGATCGCGTCGCGCTCGGCAGCCCATTGCGCGCGGCGCGGATCGGGTTCGTCGGCATCTGCGCTCACCGTGTCGGGTTGAATTTGCTCTTGCACGCTGACCGAGCTGTCAGACTCCGCAGGCTCGATAGCAAACGACTCGAGATACATGACAGAACGCCAGGGACGAAGACCGATGGAAGTAATAACCGGTGCGTTCGCCAGCTTGAGCACCTACTTGCCGTCAACGGTGATGGTAAGCGTGGCTGAGCCGTCATTCGCAGGCTCTCTTTTAATTACTACGGTGAATGGATTGCCCGAGAGCACAATGGGCGGAGT
>CBDUBV010000230.1:0-3358 GCA_965365475.1 uncultured Chthoniobacteraceae bacterium
AGGGTGTGAAAAAACAAAAACATCTCCGCCCATCGTCATCAAAGTTCACAGTTCTGCGTCAACTCTGCAACCTCATTCCCTCTCACCTTGTGCCGAAGTTGGCGCGGGAGACCGGAGTGGATAAAGTCTGTCGGACTTTTTCAGCTTGGAGCCATGTGGTTACAATGCTTTATGCGCAATTGACCCACGCCATTGGGCTTAACGATGTATGTGATGCGCTGCGATTACACAGCGGCCCACTCTCGGCGATACGAGGAGCAACACCCCCGAGTCGCAACGGACTTTCTCATGCCGGCAAGGAACGTCCGTTTGAACTCATGGAGCAGCTTTTCTGGGCCGTGCTTGAACATCTTCAGTCGATCTCTCCGAGATTTGCTCACGGGCGTCGAGGGCGCGGGGTTGCGCATCGTTTTCGTAAAGCCATTCACACCGTGGATTCTACGACCATCGAGTTGATTGCCAACTGCATGGACTGGGCCAAACACCGCCGCCGGAAAGCTGCTGCCAAGTGCCACATGCGGCTGGATCTTCAGAGTTTCCTTCCTCGCTTTGTTCTTATCGACACGGCCCGCCACAACGATGCCAAACGGGCCAGGGAGGTCTGCGCTGCTGTGCAGGAGGGGGAGACCGTCATTTTCGACAAAGCTTACGTGGATTTCGATCATCTCTTTGCTTTCTTTCTTCGCGGGGTTAACTGGATATCACGCACCAAAATCAACCATTCTTTCAAAGTGCTTAAGCGCCGCAAAATTACCGATCCTAAGATTTTATCCGACGAGGAAGTGGTGCTCGCTGCCGATGGAGCCTACGAGGGAAAATACCCCGAACGCATGCGCCGCGTTCGCGCACTGGTGGAAGTTGATGGCGTCGAGCGCGAGATGGAGTTCCTCACCAACAACATGGACTGGAGTCCTCGCAATGTGGCCGACCTTTATCGTGCGCGCTGGGCCATCGAAGTCTTCTTCAAACAGTTAAACAAACTCTCAAACTGGCTGATTTTCTCGGCCATAGTGCCAACCCCGTACAATGGCAGGTTTGGAGCGCCTGGCTTTGCTATTTAATGCTGCGCTATCAAGTCTGGCTCTCAAATTGGGCTGGTAGCTTCACCAGAATATTTACCCTGATTCGCTCTGCGCTTTGGCAGCGGCTGGACTTGCTTAGCCTCTTAAAAACCTGTGGGACAGCGGGAGACAGTTTTCGAGCTCTTGCAACCCCTGAACCCGCGTATTTCCCATCTTTTCCACGCTAAGCTATGGGACAGCATACCAGTCACTGATGCAAAACTCCCATGAGAATGTAAAAATCTAAAAGCGACTTTCATCAAATCCGGCTTCCGATGCGCTTCAGTGCTTGATCGGTGCCCCTTCTCGTGCTCCTATGGGACGGCACTGATTTTATTACTTAGTCCAAAGATACAAAATGGTCTCTTCCGACGCTATTTCCTTCCTCCATGGGCTCCCAGTGGTCTCCCATCAGATCGTAAACGACGTTAACGACAGTCTCCGCAAACAACCTGTCATGTTTGTGCGCTGATTCCTAATCATAGCTTTTGATCTCGCTTGAACATTAGTCCGCAGAAGGCATTGGTGTTTGTTTCCTCCGTGCCCGCTTACAGACGCCACAAATAGTATAATGTTTCTTGGTTGCATATGCTTTTTCACGGTTGAAGGATGCTGGAGGCGCATTATGTCCCCGGCGGGAATCGAACCCACATTTAAGGTTTAGGAAACCCTTGTTCTATCCGTTGAACTACGGGGACCGCGTTAAATAATCGCGCGGCCAGACTTAAGGCAAAGCTTACACCCAGGCAAACTGGCGCGTCCATAATTTTTGATCTTGGACTGCGTAGCAATCAGGTTATGCTTCACATGCACCGTGTCTCACTCTCCCAATTTTCTCTTTATTACCTCCGATCAGCAGCATTACGCTGCCATGGGTGCGCTTGATTCACGGATCGCGACGCCGCATTTGGATCGTCTCGCGGCGCAGGGTGCGCTTTTTACACGCGCTTACTGCCCTAATCCGACATGTTCCCCTACGCGCGCGAGTCTGATCACGGGAAAATATCCCAGCCAGCACGGATGCTGGTCACTGGGCACGAAGCTGCCGGAGAACGAGACGACAATCGGCGAGCTGCTGGGAAAAGCGGGCTACCACACCGCGCTCATTGGGAAAGCGCATTTCCAGCATTTGTTCGAGACGCCGGAGTATCCTTCGCTGGAGTCCACGCCGCTGCTGGCGGACCTTGATTTTTGGCGAAAATGGAATGCGCCGTTCTACGGATTCCAGCATGTGGAGATGAATCGCAATCATACGGATGAGGCCTGGGCGGGGCAGCACTACGCGATCTGGCTCGAGGAGAAGGGCTGCAAGGATTGGCGAAAATATTTCCCGCGAGATTTCAAGCATCCTGTCCCGGAGCCGTTGCAGTGGGAGCTTCCCGAGGAGTTGCACTACAGCACCTGGGTGGCGGAGCGGACGAATGTGCTTCTCGACCGCCATGCGGAGACCGGCCAGCCTTTCTACTTGTGGGCGAGCTTTGCCGATCCGCATCCGCCTTATGGTGCGCCCGCTCCCTGGAGCACGATGTACGATCCTGCGCAGATCTATGTGCCGGGCCTGACTCCTGGCGAATTCGAAGACATGCCGCCGCATTACGCCATGACCCAGCAGCCGCAGCCGGATTTCAGCGGCTATCTGGAGCCGGATGGAAACACGCCGCATGGCATGCATTCACACCTTTTCGACCGCGCGGAAATGGCGAAGCGGATTGCTGTTTATTTTGGCATGATCAGCCTGATGGATAAATACATCGGCCGGATATTGGACAGGCTGGAGGCGAATGGGCAGACGGAAAATACGCTGGTGGTGTTCACCTCCGATCACGGCCATTTCTATGGTCAGCATGGGCTCATGGCCAAGGGGCCTTTTCATTATGAGGACCTGATTCGGGTGCCTTTCATCGCGCGTTGGCCGGGGAGGATCGCTGAGGGCCAGTGCCGCGACGACCTGGTCTCGCTGGTAGATTTGCCGGTTACTTTCCTGAGTGCCGCAGGTGTCCCGATTCCAAGAAAGATGAGTGGACGCGATTTGGGGCCATCCTGGCGCGATGAGCCGGGGGCGTTCAGGCGCGATCATGTGCTTGTGGAAAACCGTCATCAGCCCACGACGATTCATCTCAAGACGCTCGTGGATGAGCGGTATAAAATCACGGTTTATTACAACCAGCCTTATGGCGAGATTTTCGACCTCGAAGAGGATTCGGGCGAACTGCGCAATTTATGGGATAGTCCGGAGCATCAGGGGCTCAAGTCAGCACTCCTGCAGAAGCTGATTCACGCCGAGATGGGCAAGGAAC
>CBDUBV010000231.1:0-3326 GCA_965365475.1 uncultured Chthoniobacteraceae bacterium
GCACGCTGCAATCCTTACCGCCGTTCTTAACTCTTGCTCCTGCAGCATTGAGTAAAGGCGAGCACGCCACAGCGCGCGGCTACGGATACCCCGCCCTGGACGATCCAGGCAACCCTGGAGCGAAGTTGCAAGCGGGCATGGCCGCCGTCATCCAGTTGCCAGCGGGCGGCGGCGAGGTGTCAACGCCTACTGTGGACCTTACAATCGGTGACCAGTTTCCACAGCATGGCGTGCGAGTAGGAGTCATGGCCACTGGGTTTGGCAGTGACAAGCCTGCAAACTTCGAGTGGAAACAAACTGCGGGCAGCGGTGAAGGAGTTGCCTCGACTAGTGCTGCAAGCACGGCGGAATTTGCGATCGGTTACGTGTTTTTCGACATCAAAGGCGCAATGCCGGGCGATGTTTTCACGCTCTTTGTTGGCAAAGATAATAGTGAAGGCGGAGATCTGGCTACAGTCTCATTTGTTGGTCTTACGTTTGACGTTCTGCAAGAGTGATTGCCATATGACGGCCACATCTCATCCCTTCATCCTCCCATCTTCTGCGCGTCGATTGCTGAGCCAGGCTCAATGGATATGGCCGGATAATGCGGACTGGGATCTGGGTAATTGCTACGCGCTCTTCCGGCATACATTCGCACTCGAACGACTCCCAAAGCGTGCTCCGCTGTTGATCACAGCCGATCAATCCTACGAGTTATACATTAATAACGCGTATGTGTGTCGGGGACCCGCGCGCGGATTTCAATCGCACTGGCCGTTTGATGAGGTCGATGTGGCAGGCTATCTGCGACGCGGGCCCAACATCATGGCTGTGCGCGCCTATCACCCAGGCATTGGCAATTACCAATATGTCCCGGCAGGTTGCGCCGGACTGCTCGTCGCAGGAGCCTGGAGCGGAGCGACATGTCACAGCGGCAAAGGCTGGCGTTGCCAGCGGCAGTCGGGTATTGCGCGTGGCACAGTGCCCGCATCGATACAGTTGTTTCCGCAGGAGCATTTCGATGCGCGGGAGACTCCGCAAGACTGGGCGGCACTGGACTTCGACGATTCTGCATGGCCTCAAGTCTTTTACGGACGTGAGTGGAACGCGATGCCCTGGCCATCGCTCGAGCCGAGAGGCATTCCCATGCTCCGAGAGGCAATGCGCCAACCTTTCGCTCTGCTGGGCGCGGCGCAAGGCGTCTCGGCTGAGGGCTATGATCGCGCCCGCGATGTCTGCATGCTGCGTCATCAGGAAGGACTTCGACACAGTGGTAAACAACGCCCCGCACCTGCATCGCTGCGGTTCTCGCCCACAACTAAAGGTCGGTGGCGGAGTTTTCTGATCGATTCCGGAAAGCCGGGCGCGGCCGGTGGAGAGATACTCGACTCGATGTTCGTAGAAACTATCGATGCAGTTGCGTGCACCCCGCATTACGTGAGTTTATCGCACAGCAAAATCGCACTCGGCTCCCGTCTGATCTGCCGAAAGGGTGTCACTGCGCATACTTTTTTCCACAGCTACGGGTTCCGTTATCTCGTCCTCACGGGGCGAGACATCCGATCGCCGTTGCATGTGAAAGCATCCCTACGCGAGTCCCGCTACCCGATGCAGCGGCGCGGCGAGTTTGTCAGTTCAAACCAGGAACTGAACAAAATCTGGGAAATCTGCGCATGGACGCAGGAAATTTGCAGCCTCGACGCTTTTGTGGATACGCCGTGGCGCGAACAGGCGCAATGGTGGGGTGACGCGCGAATTCAAGCGTGGAATACTTTCCATCTGGATGGTGACGCGCGACTATTTCGTCGTGGTATCCACTGCATCGCCTCGCAAACCACGGCGAATGGCCTCACCTATGGCCACGCACCTACCACGGCTCATCATTGCATCCTGCCAGACTTTACCCTCACATGGATTCTAACCTTGTGGGATTACTACTGGCAGACGGGTTCGCTCGAAGCTTTTCTGACGCATCGCCCAACGCTCGAGGCTGCCCTTCAATATTTCGAACGCCATACCGATTCTAAAACCGGCCTCGTCCGCTACGATCCGCGCTATTGGCTTTTCCTCGATTGGACACCCATTTTCCGCGAAGGTCATCCGGCACTATTAAGCCTCTGGTTGCTCGAAGCGTTGGATAAAGCCGCTGCGCTCTACCAACTCGCCGGGTCGCCGAAGGAAGCCTCGCTTCTAAAAAGCCGCGCTCGAAAGCTGCGTCTCGCGCTTCGTAGGCTCACCCGCCAAGACGGTTTGCTTCGAGATGGGCTGACGTATGCCGGCAAAGCCGTGAAAGACGCGAGCATCCATACTCAGACACTCGCTCTGCTCACGCGGCTGAATCCCATGCACGACAAGGCGATGATTGCTAAATCGTTGCTTCCTTTCATTCGCGACGAGAATCCGCCCGAGGTGGACCCCTCCGCCTACTGGATAAGCTACGTTTTTACTGCTCTGGCCGAACGCGGCCATGGACGCGAGGTTGCCGAATACATCCAGCGCAGGTGGGCTCCGATGGTTGAACAAGGCGGCACGTGGGAAAATTGGAATCCCAAAGTGGGCGAAGAAAGTCATTCGCATGCGTGGTCGGCTCACCCGCTATTTCAGCTCATGCAGATTCTCGGCGGCGTCCGACAGACAGCTCCAGGGTGGAAAGAGATTGCTGTCAGTCCAGACTTTATCGGGGACCACGCTAGGTGCACCGTGCCCACACCGCACGGACTCATCCGCAGTTCCTGGCAGCGCGAAGGCACCACGATAAGCATGCACTTGTCGATTCCTCGTGGAGTTCGTGCGCACGTCTGCATTGGTGGCATGAAGTCACGTGTGGTGACTGGTGCTTCCTCGCAGTTCACATTTGCAGTCGGCTAGATTCTCAATGCAAAAACCATCCTCACATATACTCGTCAAACATCCTTCCAACCCGGTCATATCGCCAGGCGACTTCCCGGCAGGAGTCATGTATGCATTTAATCCCGGAGCGATTCGATTCAACGGTGAAACTCTTTTGATGATCGATGCGGCAACGCTTGCACAGCCAGTTGTTTTCTGGATGGCTAGAAGCTCCGACGGCATAAATTTTACTCTCGATCCTCAACCCGTGGACTGGCCTCCCCCGCACCCGGACCATCCCGAGGACTGCATTTACGACCCACGCATCACCCGCATTGATGGAGAATATTACCTCATCTATGCAAGCAGCTCGGAGACGGCTGGCGTGCGTGTCGGCATTGTCAAGACCCAGGATTTTAAAAAGTTTGAGCGCGTCTCCATCGCGAGCGAGCAGGGTAACCGCAATGGCGTTCTTTTTCCGGAAAAAATCAATGGCTTGTATGCGCGCTTCGACC
>CBDUBV010000232.1:0-3294 GCA_965365475.1 uncultured Chthoniobacteraceae bacterium
GACTTCGGCCACCACTGCAGCCACCTGCTTCTGCAGCATCAGGTTGAGCGCCGAGACGATGCTCGCGAAGCGCTGCAGGCGCTTGCTGTTCGGGGTCTCCTCGTTTTCAGTGCAATAAGTGACGGTACGAAAAGCTAGCACTGGCGCGGAGGTGGTGTTGGTAGATCGTTGATTTCATTGACTTTCCTGTTCACTTTCAAATCTGCGATTCGTGGCGTCAAACCGTGGTCGGTTTCATCCATTGGTGCCAGTTATCGATGCATTTGGCCGCGAAGGCAGGATTTGGTCAGCATAGCGGTCAACCGGGAAGCGAAACACACCCCGCAAGTTGATGCTCTCCAGCCTGGTGGGCGCAATCTTCCCGATCAGTTCCGGTGGAATGACCTGGCGGCGGTTCGACCAGCGATCCAGGACCGCCTGCATCTGTGAGGTATTCCACGCCATCACGATGTTGGCCATCAGGCTCAACGCATCGGCCACAGCCTGCATTTCATCGACACGTTTGGCCTGCGCCGGGCTGATCCGGCCGGTATAAATGGCGCGCTTGAGGGCGTTAACAGCCTCGCCCCGATTGAGCACCCGGCGCAACTCGTTCCTGAAAGCGTCCTTGACAAAGTAGTCAGCCAAAAACGCCGTACGCAGCAACCGCCCCAATTGCACGCCAGCCTCATAGATTGGATCGCCCTGGGCGGCAGAACCGAACCGCGCAAGAGCTGCCACCGCACTGGCATGTCCGCTCATGACCGAGGCTGCCAGGTGCACCAGACTATCCCAATGCTTTTCGATCAAAGCGACGTCGACATTGGCTTCGCACACCGCAGCGATTTCTGCGGGCACTTTGGTGCCGCGTGGCACAAAGAGGTGGCGCTGTTTGAGTTCCTTCAACCGCGGGCAAAGATCAAAACCAAGCAAACGGGCATGTGACATGGCAAAGTCGGTGTAGCCATGGGTATCCACAGCAAGCTGGCTGGTCTCCAGCTTTTCTTGGCGGATGACACCTTCAATGGCCACGCCCGCCTGGCGCTCATTGAGCACAAAGGGCTGCGCATGGAAGATGCCCCACCGGTCTTTTACATGGGAGTAGATTCCAATGGAAGGTGTGTTGCGCCGAGGATCAAGCCGGGCTTGCCACACCCGTTTGGTGGTCTCCATGCTCATCATGTCAGAAGATGCCAAATCGGACCGCCCCCAGGTGGCGGCAATCGGGTGTCGCTGCATGAATTCCAGCACAGCCTGGCAGGCCTGGCTCAGACGCCGTTCGTCCCGCGCCCAGCGCATGGCCTGGCGAATGCTGGTGGCAGACAATTGCGGAATCATGCGCGCGCATTCGACCGCAGTCAGACTGGTGCCGTGGGCCATGATGCCGGCATAGACCATCAGCAGCTCGTCGGTAGAGCGCGGCTCACGTCCGAGCATGATCCAGCTAAAGCGCACCTGGGCGTCAACGGCCAGAATCACTTCCGGCAATTGAACCTCACCGATGCGGTGATCCAAAGCCGCGCGCAGCTTGGTCACTTCTGGGTCTTCGTCCTCTGCGGGCAATGGCGACAAATGGAGTTCATCATCCACGCGCAGTACGCCACTGCGGGCTGCAGCGGCCACCGCATCGACACCGGCAGTTACTCTGGCCAGCAAAGGCTTCAAGAAAGTGGCAGCCTTGCTGGGTAACGATAGACGGGCATAGTGTTTCTTGGACTCTGCCTGCCAACGCTCGTCCGTGAAGAACAAGCGCGCACGACCCCGAAAGCTCAGGCTGTGCTCAATCCAGACCGAGCCATTGCGCACCGCGCGGCGCAGGGCAAACAGGGTGGCCACCTCCAACGCCTGAAACGCCCGTTCCCGGTCTGGGCTGGAGATCGAAACCTGCCAGATCATTCCCAGACTTGGTGCCACCACTTCAACTGGCAGCTTTCTGGATCCTTTGAGATATAAAGCTTGCAGCTTGGCAAGGTACTCGATGGCAGGATGCTCGCCGGTGGCCTGCCAGGGCAGCTTTGCAATGGCGACGAGCAACGACCGCACGGGGCGAATTCCATCAATCAATCCCTCGCGGACCAGGGAGGCCCTGCTCGGTGGTTTGCGTTTCTGGGTTTCGGTGATCAAGGCTTCAAGACGGGCACGCAACTCAGCATCTGGCACCGCACCTTGCGCGCTCAAGGCAACAAGTTCGCCGAGCAGCGTTTTGTACATTGCGGCCCAATTGACGGTAGCGGGGACATCGGCGGCAGCCTGACGCCACAGATCGGCGATCCGGCGCTGCACCATAAGGATCAACTGGTCTGTGGTGGTGAACAGGCAATACCGAAGAAAGCATGCGACCTCCACGGTGCGCGCTGGCTCTTTGATCTTGGCTCCGGCTGAGGGCGGCCTGGAGACAAGTCGGCGCGCGTAGCGGCGCAAGATGAGATCGGGGATGTCTGCCAGGTGCTTATGAACGTCCAGCGTGTAAAGCAGGTCGATGCGCTCCAGTACCTCGCTGATTTGGCGGGTTGAGTGTTTCGCCGGTGCAGCCCATAGCCAACTCTGCTGGGTTTGTCCATCTGGGCGCAGCTCTGAAACTGAGGCTCGCCAGCGATCAAGTGTTGCTGGATCAACGCTGGCGGCGATGGCGGTGCCTGTTTCAACTTCAAGCTGGGCAAGTGCCGCCGCAATCAGTGTCCGAATTGCCCGCTCGTGCACGATCACCAGCTTGTTCTTGTACAGCCATTGACGCGCCCGCACGAGTAGCTGATCGCGGTCGGCGCAGCGCGCCACTTCGTCGCGCAGTTCACGTACCAGTGAGCGGCGCTGGTGCTCGCTCATCCACTGGAATCCAAGGACCGTGCAGGCTACTTGTTGGTGATCGAATAGCGTGCGCCCGCGTTCATACATGGCTCTCAGCGAGGCGACTTCTGGTGCTGCAATGCCAAGCTCGTTGCCAAGGTGGCGCCACAAGGCTACTGGAATTACCCGAAAGGCACCGAGCAAACGCCCACTCATGCGCAGGAAACCAATATGGAGCGCCAGACCAAGCTTGTGGGAATCACCTCGGCGTGCATTGATTGCGTCGCGCTCGGCACCATCGAAGGTGAAAAATGCCTTCATCTCGAAGTCGCTGATATCGCGGGGGAGCCCACGCATCCCCAAAAACGTTGTGTGCCAACCCTGCATCGTGAACCTCAAAAGTGGGAGGCCACCATACCCGTTTACAAAGCGAACAGGAAAGTCAATGAAATCAACGGTCTACCCAGACCACCCCCGCGCCAGTGCTAGCTTTGCGTACCGTCACTTATTGCACTGAAAACGAGGAGACCC
>CBDUBV010000233.1:0-3260 GCA_965365475.1 uncultured Chthoniobacteraceae bacterium
TGTTTGCAGGGGTGGCGGGCAGCGTGGGACTCGCGCTGCTCAGGCGCTGGGCCGCCGATGCTGTGGCTCTCATTCGCGGGTGCGGTGATCGATTGGGGCTGGGTGTTCCTGTACGGCGGCGGCGTGGAGGCGCTGGGCGTGGCGGTGGTGGTGATCGCGCTGGTGCTGGCGCTGGTGGCGGGGCGGTGGGGTGTCACAAAGCCGTCGACTTGATCCGTTGAACTATGTGATATACATAGTGTGATAGTCGTCGAGTATGATCCGACGAAGGACGCGGCGAACCGCCTGAAGCATGGCGTTCCGTTGTCGTTCGGAGCGCGTGTGTTCGAGGACGGCGACGTCGCGATCGTGCCGACGGTACGCATCGGCGACGAGGAAGAGCGGTTCAAGGCGATCGGACTGGTCGACGACAAGTTATGGACGGCAATTCACGTCTGGCGGGGCGGGATCGTGCGACTGATTTCGGTGAGACGGAGCAACGAGCGTGAACAAAGAGATTATGATCGCGATCCCAGCGGACCCGAATGACCCGGAAGACCGTGACGTCAGCGTGGCTGGGCTGGAACGCGGATTGATGGGGCGGCGTATTCGGCGACTGCGCAACCAGCTGGGGCTGAGCCAGGAGGCCTTCGCGCGCACCTATGGCATCCCGCTCGCCAACATCCGCCAGTATGAGATCGGCCGCCACATGCCCCCGCCGGCGGTGCGGGCCTATCTGCGCGTGATCGAAGCGGAGCCGGAGGCTGCGGCACGGGCGGTTGCGGCGTGAAGATGGATGCTGCAGCGCGCGAAAGTTTGGGTATCGCGTTCCCGGATTTCCCCGCGTCACTGTTTCAGGAAACGCTCCACCCGATTAGCTGTCCCGGCGAATGACAAAAGTTGCGCCGTTAGGACCTCCGAACACGTCGGCAATCCCGAGTGGACCGAAGTCGACTTAGCCGATGCGCGACCGGCGGGTGACCTGCTGCGTGCTGATTTCATCATCGTTTATCGCGGACGGTGACGAACCAAGGATTTGCTCAAGCCCAACGCCGAGTCATGCCACGCCTCGATCGCGATCTGATTGAACGGTTGCGCGCGACCGGTCCGGGGTAAAAAGGGTGGAACAAATCGGGCACTAAGCGCAACTCACGAGAATAAGGGCGCTGCCATCGTAATATGGATGAGATTGGGAATTACGCTGTGATTAATTTTTCGAACATAATCCGAATGTTGCCACGGAAACCGATCGTTAGCTTTCCATGTACGCGGTGAATTCAGCACCGAGGTTCCAATGCCGGGCAAGCTTGCCGATGAGTTCGTATTGCCTCTTCTCAAGGACTTTAGGCGTCCACTTTACGGTCTCCCGAACCTGATTCGTCAGCAAGAATGGAGAATCCCCATCCTCAGAGAAATATTTAGTTTTCTTATATTCAAAGTCATAATTGCTCGCGGCTGGATTCTTGTACCGTGACAACAGCACGAGATTGGCTAGTGAATGAACCCAGTCTTCCCGGAATTCCGGATCAGGAAAATCGACAATCCATTCGCTATCGGTGGGCGGGGTCTGAGGCAACACATGCTCAATGGTAATAAGTTCTTGCTCATAGTGGGCAGACCCGTCCGAAAGTGTTTCGTCCAGTTTAAGTAAGATAGGTTTTCGTGTACGAGCGTTTTCATAGATCGGACCGTCGAGTACCTCGAATAGCGCCCAAGCTTCGTCCTCAAGCAAGTCAATAGCTGGACTTTTATCTGGCTCGACGCCATTCTCCAATTCCTGGAGGACTTGGCCATATCGATTAAGGCGCTCGTTGATGTTCGCTCGCACCATGAACAGATAATACGCAAGCCGCTCGAGCTTAGCAAGAAATGCGTCAGCTGCAGCGGCATCGCCATGAAACTTTACCAAGCACTTGATCGCCGCCGGTTGCCAATCCTGATTGTCGATGTGGGACAAGCCCCGCAATAGCTTGTAGCGCTTCATCTCCCAAGGGTCCGGAAACAAAACGTCTTTGAACGCAACCGCGCTCGGCCTTAATTCTTCGTCAATAAATTCAATGGGCCGACTCCGCGGGCTCACAAATTCGTTGAATTCCCGCTCAAGAGTTCCCCGCATCTTTTGCTTTCGGTGAATCATACGGATATGAGCGAACAGATCCTTGAACGCCTCACGCCCAAGGTCGTCTTCCAGTGTTTCCCATACCTCCGTATATTTGGCTTTTGCGAATTCATCTGGAATAGCGCCGATGATATCCGCTTTAAGAATATCGGTGGGTGACAGGTCCATGCCACGGTCATTCATGACGGAAAAGATGCGGTAGGCGGACGCTTGGTCTGAAGCCTCAACAACCACCAGATAGCATCGCTGCGCCGCAAAGGGCAGGATTCGGGCCCGCTGTTCCGTTGCCATCGCCATCAGTCTAGTGCGAAGGTAGTCACGGTTCTGTAGCATCCTCTTGCGAGCGTCGGTGGTTTCGGCGTCTGCTAGGTCGCCGTCACCGCCCTCTTGAATAGTCTTTCGAAAAAAGTCGGCATCACGTGGGCGTACAGTGAGCCGAGGCACATCCTTGGTGCCGAGGTTGGGGTTGCCTCGCTGGCGCAGAAAGACGTCAATATTAGCCTTTTCTTCCTCGTTGGTTGCCAACTCTTTGAGAACGCTAACGAGGATTGTCATTGTGGTGAGGCGTTGCTGACCGTCGACTACGTCTGCAACGGGCGACTCAGGGCGTTTGATCAGAACTATACTACCAAGAAAATAGGGCGGGCGTTCTGAAGGTGCGTTCTCACCCGTCGCCCATAGCAAATCATCCAGAAGCTCCTCAACTTGCTCCGAGCCCCAGCTATACGGCCTCTGGTAAGGCGGAATGTGAAAAACGTACTTGTCACAAAACACATCGCCCAACGCCTTCTCAGACGCCCTGATTGATTCCATGATACTTCCCGTCCGTCGCAGCAGGCTCAGCCCTCGGGTAAGGCTTAGCGTGTCGCAACTTCGAATCCAGAGTTTTAAGCCGTGCCCTTCTGATTATTGTGGCTTTGGTAATAGCTCTGCCGCAGACACGTAGATTTCACCGCCTTCCTCTATGAAGCGCTGCGACATTGCCGCCATGCCTGCTTCCGCCTCGCCAGCCGCGATGAAGGCGGTGGCGCTTTGGTTCTGCCTTGCCGCAAATTCCCGAACTTCCTGGCTGATCTTCATGCTGCAGAATTTGGGGCCGCACATGCTGCAGAAATGCGCGGTCTTGGCGCCTTCGGCGGGGAGGGTCTGGTCGTGGTATTGT
>CBDUBV010000234.1:0-3231 GCA_965365475.1 uncultured Chthoniobacteraceae bacterium
TCCACGACCTCGCCTGCTGCGACCTGACTTGCCACTTCCTCCGACAAAAGCTGGATTCTGCTCATGCGTCGGCGTGGGATTTCACCTTGATAATCACTTGTTTTAACTTAGTTTTGCCGACCAATGATCACTCTTACGGATAATGCCGTCAAACATCTTAAAGACATCCAGGCGGAGCAATCGCAGCATGCCCAGCCCGCGCTGCGGATATTTGTCGAGGAAGGTGGTTGCGCCGGATTGCAATACGGGATGCGCTTCGATGCGCCACGTCCAAACGACCATATCTTCGGGCGCGATGGAGTGCAGGTAGTCATCGATCCCGCAAGTCTGCCTCACGTGCATGGATCGCAGTTGGACTATTCCGATGCGCTAAGCGGGGGAGGTTTTAAAATGCAAAACCCCAACGCCGTCCGCAGTTGCGGGTGCGGCACATCCTTTGAAAAATCAGCGTAGTTCTCTTCGGTAACCCACCGCAACTTCATGGACGACGACATTTACTATAGGTCCGAGAAACCCGCTCGCGGCGATAACCTTTTCGCATGGACAGTAGCCATTCTGCTCCTGATCGGCCTTGCCTTTGCCGCTTGGATTCTGAGCTTTTACATCTTCGGCCACCCGGAGAAACCGTTCAGCTATTCCATGCTCAACAAGCTGGGCAAATTGGATCCGCCCAAGCGATTTGAGCTGACCAGTGCTCCGCGCGGCGAGTTCCTTACCGCTCAGCAAGCTTACGAAAAATACAGCGGTATGAGCGATATCGAGTTGCAGGATCAAAACGATCAACTCATCCGTGGATACATCCGCAACTACACGGATCGCAGTTTCAAAGTGCCTTACATCATGGGCCCTTTCAACATCGTCGATTCCTTCGCCCTGAGCGAATCGCACTTGATCTCCGATGGCGCGGTTGCCATCGCGCAGAGCACGGAATTTCCCGCCGTGCTTATTGAACATTTATACCCCACGGAACCATCAAATGTCCCCATGCTGCAGCGCATGCTTGTGACCGGATTGGATATTCGACTCCGGCGCACTTACGATCTGAGCGCCGTGATGCGGGTGACGAAGCTGGAGGATGGACGATTGCTTTTTACTTTGGTCCCGTTGCTTTACAGTTCCTATTCTTTCGGTGAGGACACCGCGCTACTTCGGCTTGAACCGCCCACCAGTCTAAATGTGGAATCCGCTCTGCCGCTCACCTCGCCTGATCGATTGCAGGAAGCCGATGCAAAATACGCGCAATACCGCTCCAAAGCGGGTCTGCCGGTCCTTTCCAAAGCACCGCTGCCTGCCAGCGCATCCTCGAGTCAGGCTGCGAATCCACAAGCCAATCTGGCGCTGGTGCCCGTCGTGCCTGCCACCGCAGCATCCACCCCCGCCGCGCAGCCCACACCCACACCTGTGCCCACACCCACGCCTGTGCCCGTGGCCACACCATTGCCCGTGGCCACACCATTGCCAGCGGCCACACCATTGCCAGCGGCCACACCATTGCCAGCGGGGGGGAGCCGTGCAGTCGAGATCGCGACATCGACACCAACGCCTGCTGTGCGTCCCACTCCCATTGCCACGCCGACGCTGCTTCCTGTGCCCTCTGCCACGCCGACGGTTGCTGCGTCGCCTGGCCCAGCATTGAAGCCATTCATAGCGAGCGATGCTCAGCCCGCGTCCACTCCTCGTGCCGCATGGCGTCTTTATAAACCTGGCACGATGCCTTCTGGTCGCCTTATCGATCATCGCAAAGCCTCCGAGCTGGCGGATTCCGGTCTGGGTGGGCAACGCATTTATCTCGAAGGCGATTTCGTCGTGTCGGTTTCCGACCGGACCAAGGCGGTGCTGCGACCGCGCGAAGGAGGGTTATTTGGACAGGGTACAAAGACCCGGGTCATCGCCGAGTTTCCGGAGGGTTCAGCGCCTGCCGAAGGTGCAGAAGTGGCGCGAGGCGAATTGCGGCCATTCGAGATACGTGAAGTGCGACGCAATGCAGAGGGCGAGCTAAACATTTTCGTCCGCGAAATCACCGAACCGTAATGTCAGCCACGGAGGGCACTTCCCCCTCCAGAAGATAATTGTGTTTTCGAGCCACTGTCGGCAATGATGCTCCTAGCACATGAATTTGCTATGGAGCCGAATCGTCCCGTTGGTTGCTTTTTTTTCGCTGCATTCCGTGTGCTTCGGACGCGACGCCACAGTAGTCTGGGTTAGTATCGATGGATTCCGCCCGGATTATCTTGAGCGGTGCGAGACGCCTTTTTTTGATCGCTTAAAAATGGAAGGCGCTTCAACCGACCGGCTCGTTCCGGTGTTTCCTTCCATCACTTTTCCAAGCCATGTCTCGCAGGCGACCGGCGTGCCCGTGGCGGAGCATGGCATCTCGGGCAATTCCTTTTACGACTCCCGCACGCGCACTGTGTTTCGGTACCCCAATGAAAGTTCTCTCGTGGAATCGGAACCGATCTGGACGACGGCGACCAGGCAGGGCGTTCCCACAGCGGTGTTGGACTGGCCGCTAAGCCACGCACAGAGCGGCGCCGACGCCAGCGCGATATTCGGAGACAAATTCGATCGGTCACTGTCCGATGCTGAGCGACTCTCCAACATTCTCAACAAAGTCCGCGATGCAAAAACGCGGATTCGGCTCATGATGACTTACGTCGTGGGGACCGACGCAATCGGGCATGCTGGCGGACCCGACTCGCCTGAGATTGCCATCAAAACTGCAGAGCTGGACGGCGTGCTGGCCGATTTCCATGCTGGGGCATTCGAGTACTGGAAACAGCATGCGCAAGCGGACGATGTCTTTTATTTCCTTATCACCACGGATCACGGCATGAGCCCGGTTACACATGTGGTGAATCTGGAGGCACTTCTCGGTGGGCGACAACCTGCGGAGATCATGCTCGTGACGGTGGGCAATGTGGCTTCCATCCATCTGGATCAAGTGCAGTCGGGTCGCTCGGACAAAGCCGAGGACGTACTAAAAAAACTCAGCGCATATCCTTTCCTCCGCGCGTATCGGCGGTCGGAGCTGCCTGCTGCCTGGGAATTCGGACACCCGTATCGCACGGGCGATATCGTGGTGGTGCTCGATAAGGGGCATACTTTTGGTCGTCAACTGCCGCATGCCCGCAGCGATGTGAAGGACGCGGGAGGTCCTTTCGGCATGCATGGCTACGATGCGGCGGTGGATGCAAACATGAACGGCATCATGCTCGTGTGGCGCTATCCCGC
>CBDUBV010000235.1:0-3125 GCA_965365475.1 uncultured Chthoniobacteraceae bacterium
AAGGACCTCATCCCCCGCCACCTGTTCAAGATCCCGATCCAGGCCGCGATCGGCGGCAAGGTGATCGCCCGCGAGACCATCGCCGCCCTGCGCAAGGACGTGACCGCCAAGTGCTACGGCGGCGACATCACGCGCAAGAAGAAGCTGCTGGAGAAGCAGAAGAAGGGCAAGGCGCGGATGCGGGAGTATGGGAACGTTTCGATTCCTCAGGAAGCTTTCATCGCTGCGTTACGTATGGGCGAAGAGTGACCTCATTCTGAGGATGCGGGAGCGCCCGAAGGGCGGCCTGTCCCGGCGCATGCGGGGAGGAACGTGAGTATTCCGTAGGAGGCATTTATCGCGGCGCTTAGGATGGCGGAGGAGTAGGCGCGGCGAGATCTCTCGCGTATGGCACTTTCTAGATTCGGGGTCACTGGGAAGCGCTATGAACGACGACAGCTACGACCCGCGTAGCGTTGCGAACCTGCTCCTGGATGAGGCAGACCGCCTCGGCATCCCCGTGACCAATCTCGCGCTGCAAAAGCTGCTTTACTTCGCCCATGGCCTGCACTTGAACGAAAACAAGAAAAAGCCTTTGGTAGGCGGCTATTTCGAGGCCTGGACCTATGGGCCGGTTCACCCAACTGTTTACCGCGCCTTCAAGTCGGCGGGGGGTGGCGCAATCACCTTCCGGGCCGAGCGCACTAATGTTCTAACTGGCGAGAAATCGCCCATCGCTCCCCCAACCAGTGCGGCGGTTCTGCGTTTGGTGCACCAGGTGCTGAACTCGTTTGGTCGCCTGTCACCTGGACGCCTTGTGGATATCTCACATGCTCGGGGTTCCCCCTGGCACTATATCGTGGAGAAAGCACGGACCGGAGTTGCGTTCGGCTTGCGCATTACAGACGATGTGATTCTCGATAGATTTCAGTTTCACAAGGTTTCTGTCGGTACCGCACCAATAGCTGGAGAACCCAGTGAAGATACGCCGCTTACCTGAGCTGGACCTAGCTCGCATCGCGACGCAGCGTAGCGATCATCAGCGCAAGTTGCTCGAACAGATGAAGTCCGGCAGGCCGCCCTTCTCTTATGCGCCACTCCGCGCGTGCTTTCACGATATCTTTAATGTCCAGCCGGAATTGTTTGGCCCGGTTGAACCTACCGACTGGGCGCAAATAGAGGCAACCCTGCGGTGCAAGTCGAAAACGAGCGATGAGCTGAAGGCCAACATCGCCGTGGCCAAGGGCTTGCATCAGTTTGCCTTGATGGCAGACATGCGCGGCAGACAGCAGGACTTTTATCAGCTCGCCATGAGCACGGGCCAGAAAGTTGCTTACTGGCTTCCGATGGTTTTGGCTCATGACAAACAGCCGATTGTTCCCTTCATTGACCCGCGTCGGTCGCGCGGATTGAACAAGGAAGGTCGCCGTTTCGCTTTCTCGATGATGCACGAGCGCATCCGTGCGGCTGATCCGGATTTTGAAAAAGTCCGCTTGGCGATCATCCAGTTCGGTGACTTCGACGGGGACTGGCGCCATCCGAAGATTTATACCGATGAAGGTGTGGTGCTGTTCACCCTCGACGAACTGGAGCAAATGGTCACAACGACTTACAAGCTGTGGACGGACGTTCTCGAAGATCGGATAAGCGAAGCTCGCCGGTCGGGAACGAGGGGGCCACTACTGTAGCGTCAGCCGATCAATCGCTTTTGATAGTGTTGATCGAAGCGTTGCACGATAGTGGAGTTGTAGAATTTCTTCGTCGAGCTGTTCGCGTTTTCAGGATTGAGAAGCCGCGTGTGGCATAGTCCGGGCACCCCCTCGAGTGGTCGGCGAAGATCATGATATTTTTGGTTGGCGAGAAAATCGACATAACGATCTCGCAATTTCTGCGTTAGAGTGTTGTAGTCCCAAGGATAGCGATTCCGAATATCCTCTTCGGAAAGTGTGACCGCGATTGCATTCGCCCCACCTCGACCTACTCTAACAACCTCGGCATCGTTGTCATTCGAGCGAGAGAGGGTCATTTTAATCTTCAGGGTCGCGGCATACGCCCCACCGTCTTGGAGCATTTCCTGCTGCTGAATGTGTTCGAGCAGCTTTGCGACGGCAGTACTCCGCTGGTCAGAATATAAGCTCTCAACGACGGCGGCAGGGGGTTGAAAGGCAAGGGGCATTAGATAGAAGTTCATCTCGTCGAGAGAAAGCTCGAACCACACTTCCAAAGCAGTGACGAAATTACGGACAGACGCCGTACCGACCTCGTGAACTTTGACAGCCAATCCAAGGTCGTCGTGACGGAAGTGGACGGCCGTGTCACGAATCTCGGTTAATAGGGCCAAGTTTGCCGCGCACGTATCGTTGATGTTTTTCACTGCGTATGACCTGACGAGGCCTGCGGCGCGATCCATGCTAACGGTTTTGATGTTCCCGGACCGCGACCGTTCGGGCTGGCGTCTCACGCTTCTGGTCCCATCCTTTTTAGTGAAGTGTTGCCACGACTCTATCGATTTTGGATCGTTCGAATTTTCCGCGAGCACCCGCGCCTTCAACAGTAACTCCCACGCATTCAACATGAGAATGGCGAAGCTTTCTTCGCGATATGCAAAATTTGGCTTATTGTAGATCTCAAGTGCAGCGGTAGCGGCACTCACGGCTTTATCGGCCAAGGTTTGGGCTCTACTCTTTCGCATAGTTCAGCCCATTGCCCGCGCAATTAACGCCAACGCTGCCTTTGGGTCCGCATCCACCATCCCCAGCAGCGTCCGCGCCGGGGCGTCCGGCGAGCGGCGGTGTTGCTCCCAGTCGCGCACGGTGCCGACCGGCACGCGCAGTTTGTCGGCGAACTTGGCCTGACTGAGCTTGGTCTTGGCGCGGATGGCCTTGACGTCGGGGCCGGCGGCGACGCGGCCCTTGCTGATATCGCCTTCGGCATAGGCAATGGCGTCGGCCAGCCCTGCGGCGATCTTGTCGAATGCTTTGGTCATCGTCACTTGATCCTGTGGTAGGCGGGGCATTGCCCCCTAATTCGCGCTCAAACTGCTCCTCAAACTTCCCGTCATCTGGCGAAGCGCATTGCGTTCCCCTTGGGTCAGATTAGCCTTCTCGCCCTTGCCGAACACGGTCAGCAGGAACACCGGAATGTCC
>CBDUBV010000236.1:0-3111 GCA_965365475.1 uncultured Chthoniobacteraceae bacterium
CCGAAGCGCTCGGTGCCGTGAGTCGGCAGGAGGTGATGAACTGGATCAGGCATTGTACCGGCTTACGATTAGCTGACTTTGGCACTATAGTGTTGAGGAGCCGCGGACAAGCCGCAAGCCTCTTAAGCCTGCGGCTTGTCCGTGCCCTTAGCGTTTGTAGATATACCGGCCAGTCTTGAGGAAGCGGCGCAGCGCGTCGTCTACGCGGATCACGCGACTCTTTCCACCAGGCCCTTCGAGGTTGGCGAAGACGCTGTTCTGTGGATCAGGGACGTACGCGGCCTCCTCAGACGAGGTATGGACATCGCCCTCAGAAGCCTGCGCAGCAGGCGGGCTCGAGGGAGCCTCGTCGCAGAACTGGCGCGCTGCTTCCGGACTCGGAAACGCTTCGATGCGGGCACCGGAGTAGCGCTGGAGGCAGGGCAGGCAGGCCTCGCGCGGGCCCAGGATGCGGCGTGCACCGCTTGCAGTGATGATGACGAGAGTGGGGGTGATAGATCTCATGGTTGTTTCAGGTTAGGAGGTGTGGACGGCTGTGTAGATGGCAGCGACGAGTTCATCGTGCAAGGGGTGTGAGGGCTGCGGACGGTAGCGCGCCTCTGCATGCAGCAAGCGCACATAGTGGCGCTGTCGACTGGCCTGCTCGCGCTCCACCAGGCCGCCCTGGCGGTGCCCGTCGATGGTGCTGAGTACCGCTCCGAGCCCGCCTGCCGCATCAAGTCCGAGGCGGGCGAGCACCTCACGGAGTTCGCTTTTGGTGCGTGCGTACGCCAGAATGGGACGTTCCTCGAAGCTGACGCCCTCGAGATAGCCGAGGAGACCGTCCCCGAGCAGCGAGTAAAGGTCGGGGTGACAGAGATCACCACATGTCACGGGGCGGCCGAGCTGTTCGACAACGCTTTTAGCGAGACGCACCTCGTAGCGCAGTACGTGCGGGCCCCATTTGCTGCCGACTGCGCCGCCCTTGGCAAGCACTTCGGCGCGCTTGTCGTAGAACGAGAGCTGGCGCTGTTTCAGGTGGAATACCGCGGTGCTCCCATGGCGGCTCACCACAGTGCGGGGGGGCTGGACGAGGCGACTGGTGTAGTCGGCAACGGGCTGGGAAAGCTCGATGCATACACCGAACTCCAGGCGGGTGATGCGAGCATCGCGTACCTTCTGCCTGGAGAGACCGAGGTGTTCAGCAAGCCAGTCGAGGGCTGGGGCCACGAGCCGGTAGTCGAAACGGCTGAGGTTCGTCCCGTAGATGAACTTGCTCAGGCTACCAGAGATCGTCGTGCGTCCCGGGCGGCTGTAGACACGCAGGTGCTGGAGCCGCGCACTCTGGTGATACTCACCGTGCGCGTTGGTGGTGATTTGGTGATCAGCGAGTGCCTCAAGAGAGGCCGTGGATAACTCGTCGTCGAGGACGAGGCGGATCGAGTCAATGTCTACCATCATGTACAGATGTGACAGACTCCGTCGCTAGTTTTCGGTTGTTACCTGGAGCTGGGATGCTTCACAGGCTACCTCGCGTGCCGCGCCGGAGTCCGGGTGATGAGGACTACGAGCGGTCGGCGCGGGCAGGTACGCGGCCTTCCTCGAGGTAGGCGAGCGCCTCGGTGGTCGGGTATCGCACCGTGCGCCCGCGCTGGACGAACGGGATGCACCCTTTAGCCCTGAGGTACGAGATCTGCCGCAGGCTCAGACCGGTGAGGTCTGCGAGTTGTGCAGCCGTGACGTAGGGTGGCAGCGTCGCCCGGCGGATGACTTCGGGCAGGCACGCCTCCAAGGCTCGCTCGAAACCGGCCTGCGCTTCGTCGCGGAAAGCGGTGTAGAGGTCGTCGAAGAAAGTAGATGAGTTCACAGCGTCGTGTGGGTTTGGACAACGCTGAAACTGCAAAAACCACAGATGACAGAATTAGGCTAAATGGTCAGTAAATCCATTAAATCAATAATGATTGTGAACCTTCGTCGAAGAACAGTTCTGACTCTTTACCCCTCTGCTTGAGACGCGCGACCATCTCCTCCAACAAGACTCCCGGACTGGAAGATGCACCTCGGCCACCCCCCGGCTTTGAGACGTAGATTCCCAAATCGTTGAGCACTTTTCTGACATTATGAGGATTCCATTCGCCACCCTCACTTTTGTTGCATCTTAATAATTCATGATATTTTCCACCTGAATCTATATAGTCTTGTATTGTACCAGATACGGTTTCTATCAATTTATTCTGACTTGTGTAAATTGATCCATCCTCGTTATAAAGCCTAAGTGCGGTGTTTATAATAGCTGCATCTATAATGTTGAGACTCTTAAGCTCATGTCCTAATAGTCCTGATTCTGAAATTTCTTCGCAATCTAAGTAGAAGCAGCAATCGTATGTATCATAACAAGATATCACTTCCTCATATATTCTAAGTCTGAATGCATACGTGTCCATTCGTTTCGATATGCTTTCAAACTTCGAATTCGTCTCTTCCATGTCATGTTCAAATCTGTGAATCACATCACTCCACATCTCCCCTGAGGCTATCCTTCTACGCCACTTTTGCCGATCCCTTACTGAAATCCATACACCATCCGGTTCTGTGACCTCTAGTAAGAAGCTATTAGTACCCTCCCTCTTCCACGTCCACCCCCGATCTAAACTCCTACGGTCGGCGAGGTCCTCCGGAATGAGGGTATCTCTGCCAAACTCATCTGCTTCGTACCACAGCGCCTCCAAGACTTGCTCAAGGAATTCTTTATCTACGATGCAGCGGTGCCACTCGTCCTGAAGATGATTGTTTGTCTTAAGGATCTCATCATAGTGTCCGCGCAACGCCTGCTCTCCACCGGGTCGCTCAAGCATTCGAACGGTGTCGTTCCAGTAACAGAGTATCAAGTCAACCTCACTTAAGCCTGGAACTGTGAGGCGCGCAGAGGGAACAGGGAAAGGCCTTTCATACTGGTGCCTCACAAAACGCTCCAGTACCTCGTCGACCACTCCACCACTTGGTTTCACAAACTTAGATGGACGCATGGGAATACCCTGCGAGAGGGTTTGTTGTACCTATGTTGTACCCATAAACACATAAGTCCCTGTAAACCAGAAGCTTACAGGGACTCTGAGTGCCCGGGACTGGACT
>CBDUBV010000237.1:0-3064 GCA_965365475.1 uncultured Chthoniobacteraceae bacterium
CTGTTCTTGACGCCGTGGATAGCACCACGAGCCTGCCAGCATCGAACTTTTCAACTGAGTTTTGGATCGCGCCGTTGGCCCAGGAGAAAGCCTGGATGGAGCCTCGATATGCCGGATTTTCGCTGCTCGCCAGCAGTCGGACGCGCGCTTCTGTATTGGTGGAAGAAGCTGCAAGTAGTTTTACCACAGGAAAACCGTGGGAGGTTGAGAAACAGGATTCGTCGTATGTAATTGAGCCCATTGCGCGCAGCGTCCTTCCAATCGCAAGTTCTTGGCCTTTGACTTTTGACGACGAGTTCGGCGTCGTGAAGCCGCGGGGGATCAGGGTGACTTCAGACGCTCCTATTGCGCTTCATGCGTTAGCTTTCCAGGACTACTCGACTGATGGCATGTTGGTCATACCCGCTTCGCAGCTTGGCACTCGGCATTATGTTATGACTTATGGAAACTCCTATCACTTTATTGGCGACTATTCTACAGCGGTGATTGGCGGGACACAACTGGCCGTTCTTGGCACTTTAGACAATACTAACGTGGAGATTACTCCCACCGCTGCATGGTCGGGCGGAGATGCCGGGCAGCCTTTTACTATTACGCTTGGTCGGGGAGATGTCTTCCGCATGCACAATACTGAGGATGCGGATGCCGACTTCACGGGCACACGGGTAATTTCAAACAAACCTGTGGCAGTTGTGGGCGGCCATACCATTGCGCTTATCCCGGCACAAACCGCAGCAGGGGATCATCTTCTCGAGCAAATGCCGCATGTGGGCCTCTGGGGCAGGCGTTATGTTGCGATGCCAATGTTAACCCGGCTCGGCGGTGACAGGCTGCGCGTTCTGGCCTCGGAAGACGGAACATTGGTGTCTGCAAACGGGCAACTTGTGGCAACATTGGACGAAGGTGAGTTCCATGAGTCGCAGGTTACTGTGCCAACCATGATTGTTTCCACCAAGCCAGTTCTTGTGGCTCAGTTTGGTCAGGGCACTGGATTTGACAATACTACCGGCGATCCTTCCATGACGCTGCTGCCTCCGGTCGAGTCGTTTGCTCGCAACTATCTCATGGGCACCGCCAAAGTCTATGATTACTGGAACTTGTATGATTACGACCAGCAAGGAATGGCGGATATTTATGATAGTTACCTCACTTTGATCGCACCCGAGGACCAAACTCATCATGTCACGGTCAATGGTGCACATCTTAATCCCGAGGACTTCCATCCGGTTGGGGCAAGCGGATATGTGGCGGGGTCATTTCCTGTAGCTCGAGATGCGACGCTCGATATTCAATCTCCCGTTGGAGTCGGAGCTTTTCTCTATGGGTTTGCCGAGTATGAGTCCTACGCTTTTCTTGGAGGCTACCATTGCGATGTCTCTGGATTGACGGAGAAATTGTCCATCCGCCTGGAGCCAGCATCGCCCACTGCGGCTGTCGGATCGAGCCATGCTGTCACCGCGCATGTTGAGGATGCCTCAGGCAAACCCGCAGGAGGCATCGAAGTTGGGTTTGTGGTCGAAGGTGCGAACTCGACCCAATCCTCGCGCACGACCTTGGGTAATGGCACAGCTGAATTTGTGTGGGATGGTGTGAATAGCGGACCGGACACAATCACCGCATCGATCCGTGGTGAAGGCTCCGCTGATACTGTTGTGGATTGGCTTGCACTAGATGATAACCAGCCGCCGGTTGTCTTAGCCGGCCCGGCGATTTTTACCACACAGTCTTCTGTCACACTTCGCGGATCTGTCGCCGATGATGGTAGGCCCGCCGGAAACGCACTGTCATGGGTGTGGTCTGTCGCCTCATCATTATCGGCGCCAGTAATCGAGGATGCAAATGCTCTGGAAACCATCATTTCCCTGCCAGAACCAGGCACCTACACCTTCCGGCTCACCGCGAGCGATGGGCAATTTACCGCGCGCGACACTGTTACCGTGGTGCGAAAGCATAAGCCCGAAATGGAAATATACGACGCAGAATCATTGCCAGGCGGCACCGCCAAGTTGGAGGCAAGAGTGAACGATACCAACCCAGGTGGTAATATCGTGTCGGTCGATTTTTACTTGGGAGAATCCCGTATTGGCACAGCCTTGCCGAGCCAATCTGATCCCACTTCATTCACACTCTCCGCCGCGGCGCCCAGCGCCCCAGGCAATTACATGATATTTTGCGTGGCAAAGGACAAGGACGGTTGTGAAACGACGTCGCTGCCTGGCGTCCTCAAGGTCCTTGCTGAGCCGGTGCTTGATCTTGCTGTCCCGCAGTTGGGCTCTTTCCTGCGACTCGGCCAGCCGCTCGCGCTCACATTATCCATTCACGACCCGGACTATGTGTTGTGGCAATGGCGCAGTGGCAAGTTGGCAAGCCCGTTTCTGGCAGTCAACGGGCAGGTCGAAGCAGCATTTGTTTACAACTCGACGACAAAGACATGGTCGCTGACATGGCAACCGGTGGAGTCCGGCTCTTATTCACTCGTGGTTCAAGCAGAATCACGCTCCATCAATGGAGTGACGCAGAGTTACTTCTCGCAGCCACTGGATGTGCAAGTAAGTCAGCCTGAGCTTCCCGGGATATCGATTGTTCTGCCCGTTGAGGGAAGTGTCGTTGGGGACAAGACCCAGCCGGTCATAGTTCGATTTGCTCTGGAAAATTACCCGAGTCCTTATCCCGTCGAAATTGAAGTATTTGTGGATGGAATTTTGGTGGGCACAACAGATGCCCCAAAAAAGGATTTTATTTGGAGGGCAGGCGAAGCCGGTTGGCACGAATTGAGCGCAACTTTACGAGACGAATACGGGCGCGTAGCTCAGGCACAACCGGTTGCTTTTAAACTGACCCAACCCTGGAAAGTCGCCTTAACTACGCCTGCATCCGGGACAAGTTTTGCAGCAGGCGCGGATGTCCCGGTGGATATCATGGCCACATCGGAGGGCGCAGCCATTGTGCGAATCGATCTTCTGGCCAATGGTGTGGTGATAGCCACTGCGCACGACGATGCGGCACCAGAATTTTTATGGCAATCTCCGCCCAGTGGTTTCCACAACCTGACGGCGATCGCTAC
>CBDUBV010000238.1:0-3050 GCA_965365475.1 uncultured Chthoniobacteraceae bacterium
AGCGACCGTTCCCACGCAGAACTGGAAAAAGGAATATCCGGTGGGGATGCGGTGCCAGACGAAGATACGGAGCTGCTTGACGAGCCAGTGGATAGCGACCGCTCCGATTCAGGCCCGATGCGTTCGCCAGGAATGCTTAGCCAGTTTGCGACTTTGCTAGGAAGACGGTTGAAAATTTTCCGTCGGGATACAGGTCAGCTTTGGATTCATCTCGCGCTGATCCTTGGCTTCCCGCTGCTGGTTGTGGTGTTTGCTTTGGACGGGCTTCCCGCCATTGAAAATCTCAGCATGAGCATGGATATCGACATGTTTGAGATGGCGCGGGAGCGTGCGGATTTCTCCGAGCAATCCGTGCGCGTGGGCAGTCTGGTCTCCGGCCTGGTGATGTTTCAAGTGGTGCTGCTCACGCTCATGGGCGCGAATAATGCGGCACGCGAGATCGCCGCTGAGCGACTCATTTTTGAAAAAGAAAAACTCGGCGGGGTGCGGGCATCCAGTTATGTGCTGAGCAAAGCAGTGTTCCTGCTTTTCCTTGTCACGGTGCAATCGGTCTGGATGGCGGTATTCGTAAAAGTGATCTGCCGGTTCCCAGGCGATTTATCACAGCAAATTCTGCTTCTTTTGCTGGTGAATGCAGCGATGACGGCCGTCTGTCTGGCCATTTCTGCGATGATGAAATCCGCAGAGCAAGCATCGCTGCTGTCCATCTATCTGGTCGGTTTCCAGCTTCCCCTGTCCGGTGCTGTGTTGGCATTGCCGGCGGTGTTGGGTGAAATAACCCGTCCGTTTATTGCTGCCTACTGGTCGTGGTCGGGCGTGTTGCAGACCATGCGAGACACACGTTTCTACGATCTGGTCGTGGATGTGAGTCAGACCCCGCTTGCCTCGCTTGAGTTTTGCATCTGGGTGTTGTGTTGTCATGTGGGGCTGGGGTTGGTCATCGCCTGGCTCGGTGCGCACCATAGCCGATGGGAGTGACCGCCGACTGGTCTTTGAACCCGCGCTTGACGCACTTGGCGCAGGGCGAATAGCATTTTCCAACTCTCACACCTTACAAGGAGTCAATTTGGACATAAAAGAAATCAAAGCCATCATCGACCTGATGAAAAAAAACGACCTTTCCGTTTTCAAAATGGAAAACGAAGGGTTCAAGCTGACTCTTAAAAAAGGCGGCGAGCCAGTAGTAAGCTACGCGCAACCCGCCCCGTTGCCCCTCGCAGCGGCCGCCCCCGCTGCTGCACCAGCGGCAGCGACCGAGGAGGCCGCCGCCCAACCCGGCAAGGAGGTTCTCTCTCCCATGGTCGGCACATTCTACCGTGCAGCCTCGCCCGACAGCCCAGCCTACGCCGAGGTGGGCCACACTATTACCCCCGACAGCGTCGTTTGCATCATCGAAGCCATGAAGGTGATGAACGAAATAAAAGCCGAAGTAGCAGGCACCATCGTGGAAGTGCTGGTCGAGAATGGCAAGCCCGTCCAGTTCGGTCAGCCTCTGTTCAGGCTTAAATAAATCATGTTTAATAAAGTCCTTGTCGCTAATCGGGGCGAAATCGCTTTGCGCGTCATCCGAGCTTGCAAAGAACTCGGTGTCCGCACGCTGGCTGTGTATTCCGAAGCGGACGTCGATTCACTCCATGTCCAGCTCGCTGATGAGGCGATCTGCATCGGCCCGCCCGCCAGCTCAGACAGCTATCTCAAGATCGATCGCATCATCAGCGCCGCAGAGATTGGCGATGTGGATGCCATCCATCCCGGCTATGGATTTCTCGCAGAGAATGCGCACTTCGCGGAAGTCTGCGCCAGTTGCAATATCAAATTCATCGGGCCATCGCCGGAAGCCATCCGCGCCATGGGGGACAAGAACACCGCCCGCGCCAGTGCACGCAAAGCCGGGGTGCCGGTCACGCCCGGCAGCGATGGCATCGTCGAGACCGAACAGGAAGCACTGAAAGTCGCGAAGAAAATCGGCTACCCCGTCATGATCAAAGCGGTCGCTGGCGGCGGCGGTCGCGGCATGCGTCCCGCACACAACGATGTCAGCCTGGTGCAAGGTTTCCACGGTGCCCGCATGGAGGCCGAGAAAGCTTTTGGCAACGCTGGCGTGTATATCGAAAAACTCATTTTAAATCCCCGCCACATTGAGTTTCAGGTGATGGCAGACAGCCACGGCCGCACGGTGCACGTAGGCGAACGCGATTGTTCGATCCAACGACGCAATCAGAAAATCATCGAGGAATGCCCGTCACCGGTTATGGACGAGGATCTGCGTAAGAAAATGGGGCGAGCATCCATCAAACTCGCCGAAGCCGTGAACTACGAAGGCGCAGGCACTATGGAGTATCTCGTGGATGATCAGGGCAATTTCTATTTCATGGAAATGAACACCCGCATCCAGGTGGAGCATACTGTCACGGAAGAAGTGTATGAGTGCGACCTGGTGAAAGCGCAAATCCAGATCGCAGCCGGTGAACACCTCTCCCCGCATATCGTCAACGCCCGTCCCCACGCGCACGCCATCGAATGCCGCATTAATGCGGAAGACCCCGCCAACAACTTCGCGCCCTGTGCTGGCCGGATCGATCTTTACTATGCACCCGGAGGCCGAGGCATCCGCGTGGACTCGCATGTGTACAGCGGCTACACCATCCCACCGCATTACGATTCCATGATTTCCAAACTCATCGCCATCGCTTCCTCACGCGAATCGGCGATCACCCGCATGGATCGCGCCTTGGGCGAATACATCATCCGAGGAGTAAAAACGACCATCCCTTTCCAAAGCCAGATCATGAAAGACTCCGCGTTTCGGCAGGGAAAATATCACACTGGGTACGTCGAGCAATTTCTAACCTCCTCTTCCGCCGGCAAGCTCAAGAAGTGATCCGAGCAAGATTCTACGGCATTCTCGACCTCGGTTATATCAAGGAACATCAAGTCCGGGACATGACCGCTGCCATGCTTGCAGGTGGCGTGGAGATCATTCAAATCCGCGCGAAACACGAGCTGCCTCAAGTCATTTCGCGCATCGCCCATGCGGTGCACCCTTTAAC
>CBDUBV010000239.1:0-3028 GCA_965365475.1 uncultured Chthoniobacteraceae bacterium
GCGGTGCCATCAGCGATCAGAGCAGGCCCGGTCTTCACCCCTGTCTCCCGCACCATGGATTCCAGCACTTTTGGGTTCGCCAATTGCTCAGGAAACACCGCTGCGATTTTCTCTTTTCTCAATATCTGAATGGTCTCCGCCAGATATGCCGGCGAAGGATCGCTCGTGCGGTCGAGGCCCTGCACTGGCAGGGAACGAAATCCGAACTCGCGGCAGAAATAGCCAAATGCAGCGTGCGCCGTCACGAGCTTGCGGCGCGATTTGGGAATGGCAGCAAGCTGGGCCGTCGCCCAGGATTTCAACTTATCCAACCGCGTGGAATACGCTCGGGCATTAGATTTATAGAAGCTCGCATTTTCAGCATCCACACGAGCAAACTCATCTCCAAGGTACCGAGCGGCACGTTGCATATTGGAAATGCTATGCCACCAGTGGGGGTCGATCGCGCCGTGATGATGGTCAGGACAACATACAAATACTTCCCCGACCTCGACCTTGAGTGAGGGAATACGTTTACCCACTTCGAAGATTTCCTGCCCCGGCTGCACGGAAGCACGGACGCGGTCGAGATATGGCTCCAGCCCTTTACCCGAAGCCAGAACCAGCCTGGAACCAGCTATGCGCGCGAGGTCTCCGGGCGATGGTGAAAATGTGTGTGGATCGCCGCCGACCCGCAGCAGACTGACCACTTCCACGCGGTCTCCTCCGACATTCTGCGCCAGATCGGTCATGAGAGGATGGAGCGTCGCGACCTTCAGGTCCGCTTGCACTGAGCCAACGAACGCGACTGCCAGAAGAAAGAGGATATATCTCATCGCACTTCCGGGCCTCCCCAGTTGAATCCTATTTGCATCCATAGCGTGTGATCATGCTCGCCCGACGGGCGGTAATCAAAATCATATTGAACTCGCACAAGCGCTGTGCGCCGGGCATTGGCAGCGAGTGTGATCACGGGGGAGATACGCCAGCGTTCTTCCAGACCTGCCTGGCCAACACCAGTCACGTAACCCACCCGCACACCCGTCTCCAGGTGGTCGTTCCATCCGTAGAGTGCCGAAGAATAAAATCCCGTGTCGTCGAGACGCATGCGCAGCTCTTCGTGATCGTCATGATGCTCTGCGGGATGATCGCCATGATGCTCCTCCGCATCATCGTGGTGATGGTCCTCGTGCGACACTGCGCCGAACCGGCGATGGATCACCTCATTGCGCCACCGAAAATGTCTGCCTCCAAATTCGTAGCCATTCTCACGCCAGAGGTATTCATAGCCCGCTCCAAAGAGAGTGGTCGTGCGGTCGAACTCATTGCCACCCCATGCGGCAGACACGGTTGCACGGTGTCGGTGAAAATCATTGTAATCCATCTGCAAAAGGAAATTTGCCGACTGAAAAATATCGGTGAAGTATGCACCGTCCGATTCCACCGCTGATTCGCCATGCTCATGTGAATGGTCTTTGTGCGAATGCGCATCGCCTATTGAACACGACACCACCGCAGGCGTGGGGAGCGGCAATGCCCACGAGACTTCGCCGCCCGCAGTAGCCAGCGCACCCTCTTGCAAAAGTCTTCCAGTGACTAAATGCTGATTCACAAAATCCCACGCGTGGTCGTGCAAGGTAGATTGGAACCCGAACCGGTTCAGATAGCGCCCGCCGCGAATTGAAAATCCACCAGGAATTTCCAACACCTTTATAAAAGCCTCCTCCAATTCGCCGTCGAGGTCTGCGTCTGAGTCAGAATAAAATGTATATGCCGCGAATCCGTGAAGATGCTCGCTGGCCCGCATCGAAACAGCCAGATCGAACGATTGCAGCGTAAAGTCATCTTGCGGGTCGTGATGTCCGTTCGCCAAATCGGACACATCGTTTGAGGAAGAAATCCCAGTCACCACCCTGGTATGCAGGTGCGGTGCAAACACGCCTCCGATGGTGACTTCCTCGCCCGTCCAGAGGTTCGCTTCCTGCCCATGCAGCGAATTACCAATTGCCACAACGCAACTCACCAGAACCGCAGGAAAAAATTTCATCCCGAGCGAAATATAATAAATGCAATTTGTTTGCAATAACAAATTCCATCATTTCGCATTATGCCAACAGCCATCCCGTTGCGACCGCGCGATTCTTTGTTACCCGTCTCGCCACCACGAGCCCACCCAACTTACATCATGAGCAAAACCATCGTCGGCATCCTCCTCATCGTCATCGGCATTGTTGCATTGGCGTATCAAGGCATCACCTACACCACGCGCGAGAAAGCCGTGGACATCGGGCCGCTGGAGATCACCACGGAGAAAACGGAAACCATCCCGCTGCCACCCATCCTCGGCAGCATCGCGCTTGTTGGTGGCATCGCCTTGGTGATGGTGGACCGCAAGAAAGCCTGACTTGCATTCAAGGGGCGGCAAGTTCAAACAAAAACAGTCCGGGATGGAGGGCCTTGGGGTCGCGTGCGGGACTCTGCCACAGCAGCGGCATATCGGCATGCAGTGCCCGGTAGAAAGAACCACGCCGCTCGGAAAGCTCTGATTTGTCCGAGCGCAAATATTCTTCCACATAGCGATGATGTACATCCCACGACACCGCTGCATGCGTGAACCCTTGTGCTTGCAGTTGCGGCAAGGTTCCACAATCCGCTGCGAAAAAAGATGAGCAGCCAAGAGTCCAGGAATCCTGCTGTTCGAAGAGGTTCAAATTTACTTTGGCATCCTGCACGATTTTGGCGGACGCGATGTGAGAGCGCATCCACGCGACCAGTTCCGCGCGGGAATCCTGGCTGAACGCTTCGAACCGATCTTTAAACTGTGGCAGGATGACAGCGGCCCAGAGGGCCAACCATCCGCAGCACCATGCTGTGCGCAATCTTCCTCCAAAATAAAATGAGCTTCGATGCACCGCCAGCCAGGCCAGAGGCAACAGCACCAACAATACCGGAAGCAGATAGCGGTCGGATGTTTTGGACAGGAAAGACAAGACAATCACCAATGTTGCGGCGTAAGCAGCAACGAGCCTCCAAACCAGGTTGCGGCGAC
>CBDUBV010000240.1:0-2969 GCA_965365475.1 uncultured Chthoniobacteraceae bacterium
TTCAGGTGCTGGCGCTCGCAAGGGCGTGGAGGTTCGAGTCCTCTTCTGGGCACCAGCACTTCTCAAGTGCCTGATATCTCTCGGGGATCGTCCAAAAAACGGTCCCCAGAAAGCATCTGCTACCCCAAACTGCTACGGGAAAATGGCCCATTGTCAGGCCGAAAATCCCGCAAAACCGTGCCTGATGGGGGGCATGTTTGCTACGGTAAGCTGCTACGGGATTTGCCCCGTGGCGTGCTTCGACGCGGGCAAAAACTCTACTATCGGCACGCCGTCCCGGTCGACGCTCAGCGATTGCTGAATCGGCTCGAAATCTGGCGCTCGCTGCGAACTGACAGCCTATCGATCGCGCTGCGTCGATTGCCGGGAGTGGTCGCCCGGATCGAAATGGAGATCGAGCACGCCCGCGCGATGGCGGGCATGCCGGTCGATGCGATGCTCATTGAACCGTCGAAGGACGATCCTGTCGAGCGCTCGATCCCGACCGCGCTTCCGCTCGTCGCCAGCATTGAGCCCGATAGCCCGCTCACGCTCGCAGAGGCATATCGCAGCTACATCGACGATCCGACGCGCGCTTGGACCGCCAACACGCGGGAAGCATATGAGACGAGCCGGAAGCTCGCCATCGCGGTAATCGGTGAAGCCGTGCCCGTCGCATCGATCTCGCGCGCGCACTGCCGCGATATGCTCGATGTGCTGCGCTTCCTCCCGGCCAACGCAGGGAAACTGTTTCCAAAGCTCTCACCGCGCGAGGCGGCAGACCGCGCTCGTCTACGCAGCGATATCAAGACCATCAGCGCGGCGAACGCCAACTCGCTGATGTCGAACCTAAGCAGCTTCCTCAACTGGGCAGTCAATGAGGAACTGCTCACCCGCAACCCGGCACGAGGGCTGCGCCTTCCCGACCCCATCAACAAGCGGGACAAACGCTCACCGTTCGACCGGGATCAGCTTCACGCAATCTTCAACGCGCCGCTCTATCGCGGCTGTGTCGATGGTGGGCGCGGCTACAACAAAGTTGGGGATCACCGCCCACGCAACGCGCGATTTTGGGTGCCGCTCATCGCGCTGTTCACCGGCGCACGATTGGGTGAAATCTGCCAGCTTGATGCCACCGACATCCGCACCGTCGATGGCATCGATTGTATCGTAGTGAGCCTGCGCTCACTGAACGGGACGACCGATAAGCAGTTGAAGACCACCGCGAGCGACCGACTGATTCCTGTCCATCCGACGCTCATCGACTGTGGATTGCTTCACTTCGCCGAAGCGAAGCGAAAGGCCGGGTCGAAGAAGCTGTTCGATGATATCGAGACCGGATCAACAGGTTCGCGTCCGGTGGCGTTCAGCAAATGGTTCACTCAGTTCCTCCGCGCTTGCGGCGCGCAGCGGAGCCGCACCTCGTTCCACTCGTTCCGCCACAACTTCAGGGATGAGCTTCGCGCGGCGCGCATTGACCACGACATAGCGCTTCTCCTTGGTGGTTGGACCACCGGCTCATCCCGAAATGCAGTCCATGAGAACTACGGTAGCGGCTACCGGGTCGAGACACTCAATGAGGCCATGAGAAAGCTGTCGTTTGAGCAAGTGGATGTCCGCCATCTCACGTGATCTCAGATTGACTTATGCACCGGGTGAATGTCCTTCAGTCGTCGCGCATCGCCTTGTCGGCTTGCCACGAATGGTAGGAACACAGTCCGCCATCAATACCATCAAGATAGTCGGAAAGCGGGATGTGCTCGCCACATAGTTGACAGGTAGACTGGTAATCGATTGGCTCGTTGCAGTTAGCGCAGTTTTCCTCGGTTTCGAGCAGGGTTTGACGGTCGCACGCGGGACACTGATATATTGGCCCATCTTCCCCAGTTTCCTTGGCACGAAGATAGGCGTCGCCCCCGAACATCTTATCGATCGCGTCTTCGATGAGGTCCGCGCCGTCAGGCTCCGCCCCGCAAGATCGGCATTTGAACGCGATAGCGGTTTGGTCGTCGTTATCCACATCGACCTGTCCGATCAGGCGCGAGTCGCATTCAAGGCACCTAAACTTGGAAGCATCGATGCTGCTGGCAAACCATTGGACCTTCGATAGTGTATCCCGAGCAGCCTTTAACTCCGCATCGTAGACGGCCTTTTCCGACAGCATTACCTGCCATTCGTCACCGAGTTCGGTAGCTGGGTCTTCCTCTAATTGCCGGAAAAGTGAAGTGACCACAGCAAAGGTGTTGCTGATGGCCGAACGGATTACAGCGGGCGAGTGAGCAGAGGCTTTGTGCTCAAGGTCGTTTCTGATCGACTGCAACCCGTCCAGCGCCTGCCGATCGATCGTCAGTCCGAACTCCTTGAAGCGTGCGTGTATGCCGCTGTAATCGATCGAGTTTCTGCCATCTGCAAGAGGTATTACCTCTCCCTGACCATTCAGGGATAGCTTGATCTTGGCCGCAATGACTAAATCCGGCGACGCATTTGGCGCTGTTCTAATGAGAAGTTCTTTTGCTAATAGCAGAACTCCAGCGTAGAAATTGCGCACCGCCGAGACATCGCGTTGCGCATCCTGTTGCCGGTAATCCTCGACCCCCATCCGAATAGAGGCGACCGCATTTTCATAGAGCGATGGCATCAGCATTCCTTCTTTACTGACTTAGGTGCCATTAGAACCACAAGGTGGGCAAGCTGCGCACCATTTCACGTCGCAGAGGCACGGTTTTGCGGGATTTTCGGCCTGACAATGGGCCATTTTCCCGTAGCAGTTTGGGGTAGCAGATGCTTTCTGGGGACCGTTTTTTGGACGATCCCCGAGAGATATCAGGCACTTGAGAAGTGCTGGTGCCCAGAAGAGGATCGCGCCGGGGCGCTGAGTTCGAGTCCTTGTTTTGCGCCGAGTTTTCTCCTGCCTTTTCAATCGGAGGCGGTTCGAGTCCCAGAAGAACACCCGCACCATCACGCCCCTGACCGTCAGCGGCATGCTCAGT
>CBDUBV010000241.1:0-2965 GCA_965365475.1 uncultured Chthoniobacteraceae bacterium
GCGAAGGGCCACAGGTTGACCTGCCGTTCAGGGGCGGTCAATGTGCTGGGGTGAACTACACCGTGAACTGGACTGAGACACAGTACTTTTCAGGCGACTGTTCAACCCTGGTGGGTAGTCCATCAGTCGGGTTCCGCGGCCCGATTGGCCCTGTATTCTACGCGGGCAATGCGCCTTGCCCTGGAGCTAAGGGGTTACAGGCGTTCCTGCCTACTGGAGACGGCCCTCAGCTCATAGCGGGGGCTGGTGGGGGGGTATCCATCACCATTAACTCGGTTGTGAGGCAGGACGGCTTACCGGACAACTGTGGGAACCCCGTGCCAGAGATTAGGCCACCCATTCCGCCCCCGACGCCAGGCCCACCGAGGGAACCGTTTGTCAGTCCTCCTGATGTCGACATTGATATCGATGTTGAGGTGAATCCAGACTTTAGTATTGACGTTGACTTTGGCACCGGGCCTATCACCATCGACCCCTTCGGGGATGACGACGGCGGCGGCGGCGGTGGCGGCGGCGGTGCTCCCCCTGGTGATGTGGGAGACCCCGGTACACCAGAGAATACCGGGCAAGGTGGCAACGCTGACGGCGAAGCGCCAGAGGGTACGGTATTGACAGGCCTACGGGTGGACTTTGTTGAGCCGCCCGTCGGTGGGAAGGAATACGCACCAGGTGTTTACAGGGGCGTCTGCTACATCTACATGGGGACTGCGGATGGGCTTGACCATGACCCCGCTGGTGCAATGCTCCGTAGTGGTCAATTTGTCTACGCGGAAAAAGATTTCTTGACCCGCTGGTCTGTTTCGGCTAACGCGGGTTATAATCTCCGTGTTACACCGTACTACAGACCCGCTGAGGCGGAGGAGTAAGATTATGGCAGGTTCGCTCAAATGGTTCCAATACACGACCGATAGCGGCGACGACTTCGGCATCTACATGGATGAGTCAAACGGCGAAGCGGTTGGTAACGCCGACTTTGCGCCCCTTGTTAGCGATTCGGTCATCTACGCTCTGCCTCGCAACGTGCAGCCCCGTACTGCCCTCTACCGTTCCATCGACGGCAAGGTCTCTCGCCGCATTGCAGTGACCGACCCCGCCGCTACCGTGGCCTCATTGCCCGCTGCGTTGACCGTGGCGGCCATCGATGGCAACCCAGCGTATCAGCTAAACCTCACCCTATTCCGAGGTGAGGAGGTCAAGCGAATCGTAGGGTTCGATTCCGGCCTGGATGACGCGGATGCGACCTAGGGTCTACCGCTGATTCCGTGGGGGGGCTCACCTAGGGTTTGAGGGCTTGACAGGCCCATCCTGGTGTGGCATCTTAGAGTCTCATCCTGATTCCCTCAGGTGAGCCCCGGTAGGGGGTTAACGGCCTCGGTGAAAGTCATAGACCGCCCGCCCCTACCACCCCCCAATCACTCGGAGCGCTGGCGACTATGACCGCCGACCACGAAATAATCATCCCTGGGTTAGACCATTCGCTTTGCAAGGCGGATGGTCTTTCTGTTTGGCTACAGACGCCCGGGCATGTGACACCACCCAGGAGAAATGATGGAAAACGGAGCAAGGCTAAGGCAGAGATTAGGCGGCACGATGGGCCGCACACCGGACAAAAAGTTTTATGGAAGGATATGGCCTAATGGAAACTTCTCGCTTGGTACAGGGCCAGTCGGACACGACTCTCTTGAAGCTGACGGTGCCGACGAAATCGGGATTGCCCGTTTCGGTGATAGTGGCGACCTCAAAGCGGCGGTAGCCGCCCTTACTTCATCCAATGCCCTCAACTCTCACAGCGAAGCTGAGCCCATGCCGCAGCGCGGCCTCAAGGGAATTACTGGGCATGGCCAGCAGATGCTGCGGTCGGCTTGCTACATCCTGGAACGCGACTACGGCAAGGCCGACCTATGCTTTGCTACTCTGACCGTTCCCACATTGAGCCAATCTGGGCGGGTACGGCTTGCACAGAACTGGTCAGAATTGGTAAGGCAGTTTTTGCAATTTGTGAGTCGACGCCTTGCAGTAGCAGGACGACCCACAAAAGTTGCCGGATGTACCGAGATTCAGACCGCACGGCTTCAAGCTCGAAGCGAAGGGTATCTACATCTGCACGCAGTATGGCCAAGCCATTCGAACGCCGCCTCTCAGCTCTGGGCGGTGGAGTGGTCTGACCTGCGGGATTGGTGGGAGAGGGCATTGGTTCGCTTCAGTGGGGAACAACTACCCCACCATCCTAGGGTAGAAACAGCCCCAGTAAAGAAGTCTGCTGAGCGCTACATGGGTAAATACTTGAGTAAGGGGTGTGGTGAATGCCTAGACGAGTTCATTGCAGACTTGGGAGAGGACTCTGTGCCGCCTGCCTGGTGGTTTATGACCGCTGACATGAGACGCCAGGTGAAGTCAGAAATAGCGCAAGGCCCAAACACTGGAACCATCCTAGATGCGGTAATCCAGACTGCATTAGAAGATGGCGACTTAAGCATCTTCGAATGGGTGCGGCCCGTTATGATTCAGTTCACAGACAGGCCTGTGCATATCGGCTGGTGCGGAAGGCTAAGAGCAGACACTAGGGACGACCTTCTAACGCTGCTGAGCCCCTTGACAGACAGACTATAATCTGAACATATGTTCAGATTATGAGAGTACCCCCGTAGATGCCCGCGCTTCCCCCTGCTACCGCCGCGGCCTTCGCTGACAGAGCACGTCAATTGCTGAAAGATGCCGCAGAGCTTACGTCTGGCCGCGACCCTAATTACATCAGGGACGCCCAACCGGAAAGCATATTTGAGAAAATCCCGCTGGCGGCGGCGCGGCAAGGTTGTCGTCGGTATGCTGACAAACCCAACGAATACTCGGGTAGGCGGCAAGCTCGGGTGGAGCGAGCGTGTAGGCCATATCTCGACAGTTTGAATTACGGCGAAGGGCCACAGGTTGACCTGCCGTTCAGGGGCGGTCAATGTGCTGGGGTGAA
>CBDUBV010000242.1:0-2919 GCA_965365475.1 uncultured Chthoniobacteraceae bacterium
GAGTTCGACGTTCGGAGTTCTCCGTGCTAGCTCTACGCGATGGATTCATGGTTTAGCTTTTCGTTTCCGGATTTTGCGTTTTCTTTTCTGAGCATTTTGTTTGAAGGATTGCCCTTCGTGCTGCTTGGAACGGTGCTCTCCGGGCTTATCGACGCATTTCTGCCGGCTCGCGTCATGACTCGATTGCTTCCGCGCAATCCTGCTGCTGCCATCGTGATGTGTGGCGGGTTGGGAATGATTTTTCCCATGTGCGAATGCGGTATCGTGCCCGTGATCCGTCGCTTAATCGGCAAAGGGCTCCCGGTCTCCTGCGGATTGGCTTACATGCTGGCCGCCCCGATTGTGAACCCAGTGGTGTTGCTAAGCACCTATGCAGCGTTTCGCGGTCAGAATCCGGAGCTGATGGCGGGGATGCGCATCGGGCTCGGGTTTATGGTGGCTGTGGGCGTGGGGCTTGCCGTGCGCGGAATGTTGCCGGGGAGAATACTTCGACCGCATGTGTTGGCCTCGGTGGATGAAGGAGATGCCACGCATGCCGCGCCCCTCTCGCTCAAAGAAAAATTCAAATCCGCGCTGCGCACGACCACTGTGGATTTCCTCGACGTAACCATGTACCTGGTCATCGGTGCCGGCTTGACGAGCGTGTTCAATACGGCGGTGGATCAATCTCTCATTCTGCCGCTGGCGTTGAACCCATGGCTTGCGTCCGGGACAATGATGGGCCTGGCCGGTCTGCTGTCGCTGTGCAGCACTTCGGATGCGTTTATCGCCGCGACATTCGTCACGTTCTCGGGCGCGGCGAAACAAGCGTTCATGGTCTTCGGACCGATGATGGACATCAAACTGCTATTTCTTTACAGCATGTTATTTCGGCGGCGTTTTGTCCTCGGCCTGGCGGTCGGACTGTTTATCGCCATCGGTCTGATCACGGTGAAACTTGCCGGGTTTGATTTTTGATGAGTTCTCCGACACTCTCGTAGCGAGATCGCCATCGTGAAATCGTGTGATAAAGGTGTCCGCTGTCCGTGCAGCACCTACTGATCGCAGCACGCGTCCTTCTTTATCCAGCGCGAGGGTAAAACCTCGTTGCAACACGGATGCGGGACCCAGCAGGCGCAGTCGATCTGCGAGAGCTTCAAGTCGCATGCTTCTCTCCATGAGCAGGGAACCGCTGCGTTCCGCAAGCTGCTCATCCAAGCGAGCAAGCGATTGTCGGGCGACGCGCAGCATAGCGTCGGGGCGATGAGAGCGCAGGCGATGATGCAAGTCTCCGATTTTTTGCCGGGGCAGCTGCAGCGCTGTGGTCGTGAGACGTGCAAGGGCAACTCCGAGTTCGTCCACGTATTGACGGCCAGAGGCTATCCGGCCCACGGGCTCGCGTTCCAACAATCGGCATTGATGCAATCGATTGCGAAGCCGGAGAATTTTTTCCCGCAAACAGGCAGCGAGATGCCGGTTGTGGCCGGCAAGAAGCTGCCGGATGTCGTCCCGGCCGGGAGAAATGATTTCCGCTGCGGCACTGGGTGTGGCAGCGCGGACATCAGCAACAAAATCTGAAATCGTAAAATCGATCTCGTGCCCGACGGCTGAAACCACAGGGAGCGGGCAGGCATGGATCGCACGGGCCACGATCTCCTCATTGAAAGGCCACATATCCTCCAGGCTGCCACCTCCGCGCGTGACCAATACGACGTCCGGAGAAAAACGCGGCGCATACTCGAGTGCAGCCACGATCTCCTGCGCCGCGCCCAGACCTTGCACGCGCACGGGCGCAATGAGGACTTCGATCCACGGTGCGCGCCGGGATAGCACGTGCAACACATCGCGTATCGCAGCACCATCGGGCGAGGTGATAATAAGCAACCGCGCTGGGTATGGAGGTAATAGTTTTTTCTCCGCAGGATCGAATAATCCCTGCGCATCCAACGCGCGTTTCAGTGCTTCAAACTTCGCCTGCAACGCTCCGAGGCCTTTGGATTGAAGAAACCGAACCATGAGCTGGTATTGGCCCCGAGCTTCATAGACCGTGAGTTCCCCAAGCAACTGAACGTGCGCACCATCCGCCAGCCGTGGAAACCCCATGCCAGCATGCGCGCCGCGAAATAGGACGCACGAGAGCTGAGCCGAGGCGTCTTTAAGCGTGAAGTAATGGTGCCCGGAAGATTGTTTGCGAAGATTGGAAACCTCACCCTCTACCCAGACCTCACCGATTTGCTGTTCCAGAAGACCGCGCACCAGCCGGTTGAGCTGGGTCACGCTCAGAATGTTTGTCGCGGAAGGTAGCATTTACAAAGTGCCGAAGTATCTGTCGCCCGAGTCGCCAAGGCCGGGGAGGATGTAGCCGGAATCGTTCAGACACTCGTCCACAGAGGCTGTATAGACCGGCACGTCCGAGTGATGTTGCGCGAGCACCGCGAGACCTTCCGGACAACATACCAGGCAGATAAAGGTAATGTTTTTAGCTCCGCTTTCTTTCAGCTTGGAAATGGCAGCCGCCGCGCTGTGCCCTGTCGCCAGCATGGGATCGACAAGAAGCACTTTGGCCTCACCAAGAAATGCTGGTTGCTTATAATAGTAACTCGTGGGACTCAGCGTCGTCTCATCGCGGAACATTCCGATGTGGCCGATGGCGGCTTCGGGCAGCAATTGCTGAATTGCGTCCGCCATGCCCAGGCCTGCTCGCAGGATCGGGACCACGACCAAAGGCGAAGCCAGGAGATACCCTTCGGTCGTCGCAAGCGGGGTGCGGATGCTGATGCTTCGCGTCTCAAAATGTCGCGTCGCCTCGAACACCATGAGCGAAGCCAGCTCGCGGAGCGCGTTGCGAAATTGAAGCGACGTGGTCTCCCGGTCGCGCAGAGTCGTCAGGCGGACATGAACCAACGGGTGCCTGATGACGTGCAAATCCGGATGCGCTGT
>CBDUBV010000243.1:0-2915 GCA_965365475.1 uncultured Chthoniobacteraceae bacterium
CCTTTATCATGATCGCGCACCGTTTGAGCACCGTCCGCAAGTGCGACACGCTGTATTTCTTGCGGCAAGGCGAAATAGAAGCCGCCGGCCCCTACGACCAGCTCGTGATGACACACGACGAGTTCCGCGAGATGGCCGAGGTAGCGTGATTCCCTTCCTAATCTGTGTGTTCACCATTGTAGTGTAGCTGATCGCCTGAGCATCATCGCTCCTGGTCGCGGTTGCAATCTGTATCGACTAGACGAATTTACATGAAGACACTAATTTTTTCCTACTATGTAGTATCTCGTGAGCAGGCTCATGATAGAGATAAGATGATGGAAGGGCATAAAATGCTTGAATTGTGGTATAGGCACTTGCGTGGACCTGGAGAGTATACAGGTGATATTTGCTTATTCACAAATATGGAAAACTTGCCATTCAAAGACATAATTAAAATCAATGTAGATATGAGCACGTTGGATATGAGAAAATTCTGGTGCGAGCGTGTTGTCAGATATGATAGGGTACCATCGAAGGATTATGATGTGGTTTTACATTATGACATGGACATATTGGCGGTAGGGGACGTGAATCCAATGTTTCCGTCAGAAAGCGATGATAGATTCTGGACCGCCTCTTCACTCTTTCCGGTGCACCACTGGTGGAACGCAGGTGATTTCTTGAGTAAGTACCAGTACTGGTACTACAACAAAGTCTCGCCCTGGCGGAAGGTGACGGGATATTCGGCCGCAGTATTCGGCTGCCGTTCAGTGCATTGGAGAGACTATATGTCCAAATGGGCAGGCCTCATCAAATCCCACACTGGTAAAATGCCGCGCCTGGGCGATCAGTCGTTTCTCAACTTGGCTGCTTCGAAACAACTGTTTCCAATCAAGTCGTATCCTCTCGATGTGCTCATGCAGACTGGCTGGGAGGTGACTGAAAAGTCCAGGCTCTTGCATTTTGCAGGAGTGAAAGACAGATTGGCGGCAATGGAGGCACACTCCCTCATATAGTGGCCCAAGTGGCATTCGTGGATTGAGATACGATGCGAACGAAGATTCTGGTTGATCACGGGTCGGCCCACAACCTGGGGGATACGTCCATGCTTGAAGGGGCCGTGACGCGGCTACAGGCATTGTACCCCGACCATTCTCTCGCCGTCATCGAGCGGCCTCTTCTGCGTACGAGGTTGTATGATCGGGCGGGAATAGAGCGTTATCCCGTTTACAATGTGGCGCGGCCGCTGTCCTTTGAAGGCAGCACACTCAGGCAGCAACTCGAGCGCTATACACTTGCGGTATCCAAGCGGTTGATAGGAAGGGAGGCGGCAAAGGAACACCAACCGTTCGGGCTGCTGGGCTCGACATTCAGCGGAGGAGCCATCCAACTGGCGCAACCGTGTGGTACCTATCAGTCCTACATTGAGCCTTTCGAGGCCTTGCACATCGTGGGAGGGGGGAATCTTACGGACACGTTCAACGTGCTGCCGCGCCTGCTCCTCATCCGCGCGTTCTTAGACGCAGGTAAGCCTGTTGTGCTGACAGGGCAGCAGATAGGACCTGTGCGTTCCAGCGTGCTGCGCGACCGCATGGGGCGATTGTTGCGCCGAGCCTCGTTTGTGGGACTGCGAGAGCCCACGGATTCCGTGCAGTTCTGCAAGGGGGCACGAATAGACCCTTCGCGGTACGCTCTTATGGGCGATGATTCGTTCGGGATGGAAGCTTGCTCAGACGAGCGCACGCAATCTCTGCTCGACAAATATGGGTTGCGCAGCGGGCACTACGTGGCGGTGAACGTGCGGGTGGCGAAATATGCACACGAGCATGAGGCGCACCTGAGAGGAGTCGCGGAGCTGCTGGATCACTTGAGCGATCACCTAAACCTTCCCTTCCTTGTAGTGCCCATCGCGTTCAACGAGGCTGACAGCGACGTTGTGGCAGGGCAGGCGCTGGCCTCGCTGACGGGCCGATCCACTGTTCACGTGTTCGATGATCCTGCCCTGTCGGTGGCAGAGGCCAAAGGGTTGCTGCGTCATGCGTACGGTGCAGTGGGCGTCTCGTACCACTTCTGCACGTTCGCGCTGAGTGAGGGCGTTCCAGCCGTGTGCATCTATGCAGGAGATTATTACGGCCAGAAAGCGCGTGGCCTGGCCGCGTTCTGGGGTGACGATCGCCTGTCGGTTTATCTGGGTGAGCACAACGTCGCAGATACTTCCGCCCTCCTGGAGGAAGTGTGGGCAGACAATGGACTGAGAGAAGATCTGAGCAACAAGCGCAATGACTTCAAAGCGCGCTGGATGGAGGCGTTCGACAAAGCAGCCGCACGGCTTGCACAGTAGGATCTGACTTATGCCAGTCGTAAGCGTCGTGATGTCCGTGTATAACGGCGTTCGTTTCGTCGAGGAGACGGTGCGCAGTGTTCTTGCACAGACGCTCCAGAATTTCGAATTCATCATCATCGACGACGGATCTAAAGACGGTTCGGCTGAGATTCTGCAGCGATTCGCCGCGCAGGATTCTCGGATCAGGCTGGTGCGGCAGGAGAACCGGGGACTCATCGCCTCGCTGAACCGGGGAATCGAGCTGGCGCAGGCGGAATACATCGCCCGCATCGACGCAGACGACCTGATGATGCCTGAAAGGTTGGCGGTGCAGGTGGCCTTTCTCGACACGCACCCGGAGGTCGGCGTGGTGAGCTCCAACGCTGATACCATTGATGCCGAGGGTAACATCATCGGGCAGTGGACCAAACCGAGCAGTGACGCAGCGCTGCGCTGGCACCTGCTCTTCTCTCCCCCAATGATGCATCCGTCCGTGATGTACCGTAAGTCAGTCGTGGTGGCTGCCGGTATGTATGCGACCGATGCCCCACACGCCGAGGATTTCGATCTGTGGGTTCGCTTAAGCCCGGTCACCAGATTCCATAACCTG
>CBDUBV010000244.1:0-2903 GCA_965365475.1 uncultured Chthoniobacteraceae bacterium
TTGTCGCGCCACCCCAGTCTTCGCAGCTTCCACATCACAAATATCAGCAAGGAAAGCGGTGCAAAGGATGAAGACGCCATTGACCCCAAACCCCCAGACGAAACCGACGGGAATCTGAAGCCACGGCAACGCCGGATGAAATGTCCACCACGACGTGACGATGGTGAGGAGCGTCACGACCATGAGGACCTTCGTGGTAAAAAACCGGGAGAGCGGCGTGTGCGCAGCCGCGAGTGCTCCGAAAAACCCGCCAGCCATGCGAGCTGATCCGTTCCATGCAAACCATGTGGCAGCCGCCTCTTTATCGCCTGCGACCACGTAGAAGGTGTTGATGTATATGATAAGCGGCATGGCAACAAAAAGTCCGAAGAGTGTGGTAAGTTTAACCCCGCATAAGTAAAGGAATTGCGGGTTGGAGAATGTCACGCGCAGCGATTCCATGAGAGAAGTTGTGGCGGCCTTCTCCGGGACCTCCTCAGGAACTCCCATTGCGATTGCAATGCCCACTGCGCCGACGATGAATGCGACGGCCAGCGCGACCCATTTCACGCCCATCACTTCGTCGTCGTTCAACCAAAAACAGGCTTTGTAAAGGAACGGCACCAGCAAGCCCGCGCCCAATCCCACGTAGCCACGCCACGCCAGGACTTTCAGCCGCTCGCGCGGATCCCGCGTGATTTCAAAGCCGAGCGCGGTGTAGGGAATGACGAAGACCGTGTAGGCAACGTAAAATAGGATGAGGACAGGGAGGTAGTAGCAGGCGATAGCCATTGCGCTCCATGCACGGGTCGGCAGAAAGAGAAGGAAAAAGAAAAGGCCGGACAGCAGTGAGCCGATCAGGATGTAAGGTCGACGCCTGCCCCAGCGGCTCCGCGTTTTATCCGAGAGATGCCCCATCAAGGGATCGGTGATCGCGTCGAGAAGACGCGGGATGGTCGAGAGCACGCCGAGCAGAGCGGCACTCATTCCGAGTCCGAGATTGAAGATTGGGAATATGAGGGTGTTGAGGCCGTTATAAAGGAAATTATCCGACCCGCCACCGAGCGCCCAGACGATCTTTCGTCGGAGAAGGCTTGTGCTTTTTGGCTGAGGCATTGGCAAGGAGCGGATGGTTTGGGAAGAGTAAGACTTGTTAAGCAAGCATTGTCATACGCGCTTTATTTCGTTTTGAATATCTTTATCGCACTGCATCTCATCTGCGAATTGCTTTTCGGCTTGATCACAGGTAACTACTGAATTCGTGGCGACGCGTGCACATAAGACATCGGCAAAAAAGCCTGGCCGCGGCTCTTCCGGGCGCATTCGTCTTGAAGAAATCGCGAAAAGCTGCGGGGTGAGTGTCTCCACAGTCTCACGCGTGCTCAACGATCGTGCCAAGAAGTATCCCATCGCTGCAGCCACCGTGGACCTGGTGCGCGAACGGGCGCGGGAAATGGGATACAGGCCAAATCGTCTTGCCCGTGCCATCGCATATCAGAAGACAAATCTCATTGGTCTCTCGATTCCTCACTATCAGACCGGTTCCCAGCCGCATGCGCGGGAGCCTCTTTCCGCAGAAAGCGCTCAAATTTTCGGCCTGCTCGCGAGTGGCATTCTCGACTGTCCGGCTATGCTTGAATACGATCTCGTGATCCACGACAGGCGAAAGTTTGCTAGCGATCCCCAATTTGAGAACTTTGAGAGCGGTCTCCTTGATGGTTTGCTTTACTGCAATCCTGCTGCGGACAGCCTGGGCTACATCAGGGAGTTTGCTCGCCAGGTTCCGCTCGTCATGATCGGTTTTTGCCGTGATCTCAAAGGCATAGTGGCTTCGGTGGATATCGATAACAAGGCTGCGGCCCGCGCTTGTGTGAGACATCTGGTGGCAACGGGAAAGCACCAGCCCGTCGTGATCGTGCCGGAGAACCTCCGTCGCTTTCTCTGCATCTCAGACCGGATTGAGGGGTGTGTTGAAGGGATGCGCGAGGCAGGCATTACGCGAGCCAAGGAACGCATCGTCACGATCGGCCCGGAGGAGGATGCCGTGAGCCAATGGATAGCTGCTGAAGGCGGCAAGCATCCCTGCGATGCCATTCTCTCGCTCTGTGATAAAGCGGCAGTGGAGGCCGTGGCAGCGCTGCATGCCGCAGGGGTGCGCATCCCAGAGGAAGTCGCCGTGGTCGGCTTTGGCGACGGGCAGCAGTGCCAGAGCAGCGTTCTTCCGGTCACGAGTGTGGAGATTCCTTTTTACCAACTTGGTTTGCGCTCGGTGGAGATTCTCATCAAGACGCTGTCCGGCGAGCAAGTTTACAAGCCCACCCATCACACTTTGCCGTGGCACCTCCATATCCGTGAGAGTTCTGCCTGTGCGGATTTCGGAAAAATAGCGGCCCCCGAGGAGCGGCGTTCCGGTGCAAATAGACCCAGGCGGCAGCACCGCTGATCGCCGTGCTGCCGCCTCGTCCCGCCCATGGAAAACTTAAGGTCGCTATCAGCTATGTCGGCGGCGGCGCATCATGACTCCCACAGCACCCGCTCCGAGTATCAAAATCAACGACGAAGGTTCGGGCACAGTTTGGAGGCCACTCGCAATCCGCACCGAGTAGAGATAGTCAATCGTTCCATTCTTGCTCGCTCCTTGCCCCTCATGCAGCCCCAGTGCGAGACCTGTAAGATTTCCTCCTCCCCATGCCGACAGAGCTTGCATATCGAGGATGATCGAGTTGATATCTGTGCTGACTGTGGCGGTTCCTGAATTCGTAATGGTGAAGGTGCCGCTTTGTCCTGTGGTGGCCACAGAGTTGCCATCCTCGCGATAGTAAATAGCTCCGTTCCCGTTTTCACTCTGTTTACGGAATGAGAACTCGAGGTAGCGGTAGTCATCGGTATCCAATGCGTAGGCATTGGTGTCCGTGAGCAGGCGG
>CBDUBV010000245.1:0-2793 GCA_965365475.1 uncultured Chthoniobacteraceae bacterium
GCGCAACTGGCGTGGCCTGTGGCATCCTTCTCAGTGCTGCACCTCGTATCGCAAATGCAGACACGGAGTTCGAATGGGACCCCACATGGGGAATGCACGAAGAAGAATGGTATGATCCGTCTGATTGGTTCAACGACGAGGACAACAAAGTCAACATCGAGGAAGTCGGCACCTATGGGTACGACGACAACTACTATACAGATGGATTCTGGAACGGGTATTCCTACTATGGCTACTACGGGTACGACCCCGTGAACTACGACCTCACCTACACCGGCTACGACAGCTACTGGCAATGGAATCCGGAGAAGAATGAGTGGACACAGACCAGCAGCACTGACTCCGAGAAATCTCGTGATGAAGCGCGCAAGCGGTCTGAGGAAATGACTAAAAAAGATCCCACAACTGCTGGCACCAAGTTGGATAAGAAAGAAATCGTAACCATGCGAGGCACTGTTTCCAACATGACTCGAGTAAAGACTAAGGGAGCAAAGCAAGAGCACACTTATGCAGTGTTGGATGTGGATGACAAACGCTCAGTGCTCGTGGACTTCGGACCGAAAGCTGAAATGGGAGACGTGAAGATCGAGAAGGGCAAGAAATTGCAGGTTCGCGGCCCACGCGCGAAGCTCAATGGTCGCTACTTGCTTGTGGCACAGCAGGTGAGCCCGATCAAAGACAAAGATATGGCTGGCGAGAAGAAAGAGTAACAAGCATAAGCAGACCAGACATCTGCTAAAGATAATGGGCCCGTCGGCAGCAGTCGGCGGGCCTCTTTTTTGGAGTCTTAATTTTCAAGAATCACCGGTTGTCGCACCCAATTCACTTTGTGAAGGGCACCGTGCCGGTCGCATCCAATTTGTAGCCCCATCGCTCGCAATACGTCTCGCCCTGCTCAAAATCATCATCTGTCGCTAACAAAGCAGCGTGCAATCGATCATGAAACAGGCCAACGAGAGACTGGTGCTGTGAATTCTTCACCAAGTTGCAAAGCTGCTCTGGGTCTTCCAGGTTATTATATAACAGCCAGGGACCTTCGAGAGTTTCCACGTAGGTGTGGGTGTAGGTTCTTATTCCACGATATTCTCTCCCTCCTCGCTGGCGAGAGACTTCGCCGAAAGGATGTGGACAAGTCAGCAGAACGCAGTCTTCAAGCGGCAGCTCGCTTTCTCCGCGCAACGCACCCGCAAAACTTCTACCCTCCAACTCAGCGTCCAGTGGCAGTCCGCACAAGTCCAACAAAGTAGGCTGATGATCGAGCACGTCGAGCAACGCGTCGCATACCCTTCCTTCCGCACCCAGACCTTCCGGCCAGCGTAAAAGAAATGGGATACGGATGGATTCTTCCCATGGCCACTGCTTCTTAACCACGCCTTGCGATCCCAGCATGTCGCCATGGTCGGAAGTGAAAACTACAATTGTATTGCTCAGGAGGCCTGATGCAGCAAGACACTGCATGATACGACCAAATTGCCGATCCAATGCCGCGCCGTGTGCGTAGTATCCCGCAAGAGCGTTCCTTGCCCAGTCTGCCATCTCCGCAGGCACATTGGATGGCAGGACGATGCGCTCCGGTGCAAACATGGCGCGAAACTCCTCCGGCGCAGTGTCGTATGGATCGTGCGGAGGCCCCCAGGAAAGCATCAGGAAAAATGGTGCGTCGGATGGCTTGCGGCTGCCAATGTAGTCCAGAGTGGCAGTGGTCTGGGAGTCGGCATCGTAACCGGGCCAGATTTTTTTAGTCGCTGAGCTGCCTTCAAAATAGGGCGAATCATTATATTGATGCGAGCATTCGCATACCTGCCAATGATCAAATCCGCGATGTCTTTCCGGGGGTATGTAAGATTGGCGCCCGTGACCATCGATGTGCCACTTGCCGATATAACCCGTGTCGTAGCCGCCAGCTTGGAAGCGCTCAGCGATGGAGCGACAGCTCAGGGGAAGAGGGACATCGTTGACAAATACGCCGTGCGTCAAGGGGCGCTGACCGCTGATAAGTGTGGCACGCGCCGGGCCGCACACAGGGATTCCTGAGACGGCCTGCCGCATGTTCACAGACTGCGCGGCAAACTGATCCAGAAACGGCGTGCGAGCATTGGGATCGCCGGCATAACCGAGGCTGCGCGCCCGCCATTGGTCAGCAAAAATGTATAGGACATTGGGTGATCTAGTGGCCATGTCAAAAAACTAAATTGCTTGCGGTTAACTTATTGTGACCACTGCGATAAACCTACAGCATGCGCAATCATTTCGCAGCAGTCTTCATCTCGAAGCAGAATCAATGGTAAGAACGAGCTGAGGTATATTTTCCTCCGCATCGCCGCCTACAAAACGGTAATGATTATTTTTATTAAAAGCGGTATCCTGAAACTTTGGCGCGTTGTCCATGGCAATGTGAAAACAGGAAACCGCCTGGTCGCCTTGATCAGATTTGTAGTCCTCTTTCACAAATTTTGTCACATCCACTTCGTGATAGGAGCCCAAGGCACTATCCGCAGTAGCAACATCAAGCTTTGTATCGCGGTGTTCATCCCAATTGGCCAGACGGGTGTTTGCATCATTATTATTTAGATGATGGAAGAGTGAAGCAGGTCCCAACTTTGCTACATCGGCGTCTTCATTGACTATCCTTACAAGATGAAGACGCAGCGTGGCTTTTTTTAGATTGTCGCCGGGTTTTAGCTTGGGAAGTTTAAAAAACATCACCGGCATTCTCTCCCGGTTGACCCCTTCTTTTTCCGCACCCAACTTGCCAGGTGTCAACCAGCCTATGTCAGAGCCTTCTTCGAAGCC
>CBDUBV010000246.1:0-2789 GCA_965365475.1 uncultured Chthoniobacteraceae bacterium
TATTTCTTTTTATCTTTTCGCAAGTCTGGCCGCTGTTCCGTGGGGCGGATGTCACTCCCGCTGGCCAGGTGACGATCCCGCACGGCGAATACGTGATCATGGGTATCGACGAATGGTCGGAGTTGCCTTTCGTGGTTGATAACGGCGGGGACATTACTTTTTACGACATCATCGGCACGCGTGAGCCGCAGCGTGTCGCCATAGATATTCCGGCAGATGGCTTAGTGACGGCCATCGCTTACCGCCCGGAAAAGCAAATGCTGATCTACGGCACGAGCACCGGGCAATTCGGGCTCATTGAGATAAAATACAAACGCGATTTTTCGCAGCCCGGAAACCCTGTCGTGGCGACTGTGCCCAAGCCTACGTTCTACAGCACAGGGTTCCAGGGCGAGATCACGAGCATTGCCTACGGCGATGGTGGAGCAGTGAAGCTGGCGGCCGCCATCATGCAGATCGATGGTCAGACGCGACTCAAGGCACTGACGCTGGAGCAGAAATCGCGGGGGCTCTTTGGGGGCGGGGCGGTCGCTGTGGGCCAGAGCTACGATCTGACAGATCGGCTCCCGGGTGGTGCTACGAAAGTGCTTGTGGATAAAAAGGCGGAGGGCATCGTGGTGGCGACTGTGCAGGGAGAGATCCACTATCTTTTTCGCGTGGGAACATCGATCGAAAGTCGGCAGGTTTTTACGCCTTTTGCAGACTTGTCTGAACGCGGCATTGGCTCGATGAATTTCCTGCTGGGCGATGTGTCGCTGGTGCTCACCAACACAAGCGGTGTGAACCGCATCTATAGTTTGTATTCCAAAGGCAATCAGTCACAGCGCGAGTTTGGACTTACCAAGAAATTTCCGAGTCTGGGAAATGGCGCGACGTTTTTCTCCAAGAGTTTGCGGAATAAAAGTTTCCTGCTTGGGACTTCCCGCCGCGCTTCGCTTCGATATGCCACTACGGAGACTGTTCGTTGGGAGAAGGAAATGGAACATCCCGTGCAGCTCGCGGTGATGAGTGGCAAGAACGATCGGATGGTTTTTCTCGACGATACCTTTACGCTGCGGGCTTATCATTTGGACGATCCGCATCCGGAGGCGGGGTGGAAAGCATTCTTCGGTAAAATCTGGTATGAAGGTTCCGCTGCGCCAAAATATGAATGGCAATCGACTGGCGGCTCAGACGATTTCGAGCCGAAACTGTCCATGGTTCCGCTGATCTTTGGGACGCTCAAGGGCACGCTCTATGCGATGCTGTTCTCGCTTCCCATCGCTCTACTGGCGGCCATTTATACAAGTCAATTTCTGGATCAAGGGATAAAGCGGTTTGTAAAACCGACCATGGAAGTGATGGCCTCGCTGCCTTCTGTGGTGTTGGGATTTCTTGCTGCTCTGTGGCTGGCGCCGCTGCTTGAGACACGCGTTCCCTCGGTGCTGCTTGTCATTATTTCTCTTCCTCTATCTTCCATTCTATTCGGCTATATATGGAGCAACTTGCCGATTGAAACCCGGCGGTTTCTGCCAGCTGGTTGGGAATTTGCGGTGTATGCGCCGGTGATGCTACTCTTTGCTTACGGAGCATGGCACATGGGGCCGTGGTTGGAGAGTTGGGCTTTCGTCGTGACCGAACCCGATGGGACACGCGTCGCGGATTTTCGCCGGTGGTGGCCTGCTGTAACGGGCACGCCTTTTGAACAACGCAACTCCCTAGCCGTGGGGTTCATGATGGGATTTGCGGTGATCCCTATCATTTTCACCATCACGGAGGATGCGCTTAGCAACGTGCCTAACGCACTTCGCTCGGGCTCGCTTGCTCTTGGCGCCAGCAGATGGCAGACAGCAATGCGTCTCGTAGTGCCCACGGCTTCCGCAGGCATCTTCTCGGCGGTAATGATCGGCTTGGGCCGTGCAGTGGGCGAGACCATGATCGTGGTCATGGCTACGGGCAACACGCCGATCATGGAGTGGAATATATTTTCCGGTATGCGCACATTGGCCGCAAATATCGCCGTAGAACTTCCCGAAGCACCGCACCACAGCACGCTTTTTCGGGCATTGTTTCTAGGCGCGATGCTGTTGTTTCTCATGACTTTCTTCGTCAATACGCTAGCGGAAATTCTGAGGCAGCATCTCAGGGAAAAATACAAAACTGTATGAACAGGCGCGGAAGAAAATTTGGTATTGACGAGTTCCGCGTGAAGGCGGCTGGCGAGCCGTGGGTGTGGTTTACCGCCATGGGGTTGGCGGTAGGCATGCTCATGATCGGCTATTTGCTGTGGCTTATACTAAGTCAAGGCACTGCTGTGTTCTGGCCGAGGCCGGTTGTGGAGATCAAGGTGAAGCCGGGTACAGAGTCTGCGATTATGGGGAAGTCTTCGCTCGGCGGTGAGGTGAATCGCAAGCAGAAGAAATATGTTCCGCGAAGGCTGGCTGAGCAGACGCCCGAGGAAGAGGTGCATTACGAGTGGCAATTGTTCGTAGGCAATCGAGATGTGTATGGCTTTTCGTTTAAATATGCAGACGTGGAGGATTTTGAAGACATCTCATATCCGGCGGACGCCATCGCCGTGGAACGCGTGGAATATGGCGACGTGTTTGGGAGGCCCATTTCGCTTGTGCTCCATGATGGCAGAGAAATTGCGGCAGACGCTCCGGCCTTTCGTAGCGAGCTTGATAAGCTGGTCGAAGAAGCGCGTGATCGACGCGAAGAAATCTACCGCGTCGAGCGGAAACAGATTGGCGACATTAATGCCAAAATCCGCAGGCTGGATTTGCAGTTGCGCACTTTGGAGATGAAAA
>CBDUBV010000247.1:0-2788 GCA_965365475.1 uncultured Chthoniobacteraceae bacterium
CGCGGCAGTTTGGCCGACGCGCTGCAAACCAAGCGAGAGGCAACGGGCATCGTCGACGCGATCTCGGCGGAAGATATTGGCAAGCTCCCGGACAACAACGTGGCGGAGGCGCTGCAACGCGTCACCGGCGTTCAAATCACGCGCAATTTCGGCGAAGGGGGTGGGGTCCAGATCCGAGGTTTGGGAGCGAATCGCACCGAAATCAATGGCCGAAGCTTCCTGGGCTCGACCGGCGGTCGTCAAGCCAATCTTCTGGAAGTGCCATCAACTCTCGTTTCGGGCATCGAGGTTATCAAGTCGCCAACGGCTAAACAGATCGAGGGTTCGCTTGGTGGAACAATCCGGCTGAAAACGCGCAGACCCTTCGACACGAACGGTCAAGTCGTCGGGCTCTCCGCTGAGGGCATTTACGAGGAAAAGGCCAAGAAATGGGGCCCCAATCTAAGTGCCTTGTATAGCTGGAGTGGGGACACCGACCTAGGCCGGATCGGTTTTCTCGTGAATGGCGCTTACTCGGTGACAAATATACGTGAAGACCAGATAGAACCCCAAGGATGGACACAAGCCAACCTCGACGCGGACGGGGACGGCGTCAGGGAGCAGGTTTTTGTACCAAGTCGCTGGGTGAGGTTGTTCGGTCGCGACGTAGAAAGAGAGCGGGTGTCTCTCGACGCCGCGGTCCAGTTGGCTCCAAGTGAGTTCTTTGAAATTACCGTGGATGGAAGCGTCGCGAAGTTTTTTCAGACGCTCCGCTCTCCGTTGCTGAACTCGATCTCCAACCCCAATCAGTTCGTCCCTGGCTCGGGGACCGTGAGTCCCAACGGCACCGTTTTGAGCGGAAGGTTTCGCAATACCAGTCTTCGCGCAGGATCCGCAGCGGGCTTGACCGAACAAGATCGCCTCAATTACAATACCGGTATCAAAATGGACTACGATGACGACAAGGTCTTCGTAGGAGGCGAGATATCATATTCACGCGGCGAGGCCGACGCTGCGAATGCACAATTAAACCTCAATTTGGCTAACGCTTCAGGTTTCTACGATCTGTCAGATCCGCAAAACCCTATCATCCGCTTCGATCAAGACATAACCAATCTGGCAAACTATACGGTCTTCCAACTTGTCGATTCCAGGGACGCGCAACGCTCGGACGAATTGGCCTTGCGGCTCGACGGGTCGTACCGGTTTGACAGTGGCCTGTTGCAAAAACTGTCGGTCGGAATGAGATATGCAGACTATCGCACGACCAGCGAAACAATCCAAGCAATCTTCCAGAACTTCGGCGGACGATCAGGAACAACGGCGGCCGCTGCGTTCGACTTGAATGCGATCGCCAAGTCGGGCTTCCTCAAGGAGCTTGGCAGCGGCTTGCCATCCTCGTTCCCGGTTAACATAGAATTCAAAGATATCAGCGAATTGCAAGCGATCGTAGGGAACCCGCAGTATACTCCCGCGCTCGATGTGCCTTCAGCATTCGATGTGAACGAGAAGACCATGGCGGCCTATTTTATGGCCGACCTAGAGGGCGATTTCGTCGGCCTACCATTCCAATTCAATGCCGGCGTCCGTTACATCACCACAGATCTTCGCTCGGCGGGACTTGCTCAGGCGGCCGGCATAGCGAGCCCTGTGCCGGTCGTGTTTAAAAGTTCCTATGATGAATGGCTGCCGAGCGCTCATCTCAAAGTGAAATTGACGCCTGATCTTTTCCTCCGAGCGAGCGCGGCCAGGACGCTCGCTCGGCCAGCGACCACTGATATCGCGCCGAACCTCGTTCTCAATCGCTCGAACTTTACGGGCAGAGCGGGCAATCCAGGGCTTGAGCCTTTGATTACCAATGGCGTCGATCTGGGCATCGAATGGTACATCGACGACGTGTCTTTTATTGGCGCGACGTTGTTCTACAAGGACGTGCGAGCCTTCCTGGAGAGCGAAACGAGGACGGTCGCCTTTCCAAATATCGAACCCAGTCGGCCGAATTTCGACATTACTACACCAGTCAATGGTGATGATGGAACCGCCAAGGGCATAGAGCTGCAGTTTCAGAAAACCTTGAACGAACTTCCCTCTCCTCTAGACGGTCTCGGCTTCATATTGAATTATACTTACGTTGACAGCGCTCAACCTTTCAACGATCCGGATGGTAATCCACTTGAGCTCACCGGTCTTTCGAAACACAGCGCCAACTTAGTGGGCTTCTATGAGAAAGGGCCTGTCTCTGCTCGTCTCGCCTACAACTGGCGCGACGATTATCTGATTAACAGAAGCGGCCAAGGCGGACGAGCATTCTATGCTCGCGCTTTTGGCCAGCTCGATTTCTCGGCGAGCTTCGATGTGACAAAAAATATCTCGGTTAACTTCGACGCTATCAATTTGACCAAATCGAGCACCTACGAGTTTCAGGACAACCTGAAGGAAAGATGGACCTTGCAGGAGTTCAATGGGCGCAAATTCCTGGTAGGGGCCCGCGCGTTGTTTTAATCCCGCCATCGAGCAAGGCTACCTACTACCTGCTCCTGGAGGGCATTGCTCTGATGACGGAGTTTAGGGAGCGCAAGAAACGCATGAGCGTCCAGTTAGCAATGCCCAAGCGGATCCTATGGCGGCTCGGCAGGCTGATTGCCAGGACATGCCTTGCTTTGATCCTTTCCATGTCGGCGGGGATTGCGGCCCAGGCTGCGGATGCGCCGAATTTTATCATCGTGCTCGCCGACGACATGGGATGGGGAGATGTCGAAAATCACGGAAATCCTTGGATTGAAACGCCGCGAATTGCCGCTTTTGCAAA
>CBDUBV010000248.1:0-2782 GCA_965365475.1 uncultured Chthoniobacteraceae bacterium
CCCAAAATCTGCGCGTGTCTACAGATATTCAGAAGCAAAATTCGAGGGAAGACAAGGATAGTCGAGTGGGGATTGTTTTAGAGTGGATGCCCTGACTTAATTTAATGCTTTGCAGCTTCTGTTTCGTAGCGTTTGAGAATCAGTTGTGCAAGCTTATCTAAATCATCGACGTTTGCGACACAACCCCCGTTTTTGTGTCTGCGTATTTCTCTACTCAAGCATTTCCAGGTTTCGTACTGCGCCTCGATCCGCGCTAGTCGCTAGCAGTGCATAAGCCTTGAGCGCCGCACTCACCCGACGCTGCCTCTTTTGTGCAGGCTTCCAGGCATCTTTGCCCAACGCTACCATTGCAACCCGACGGTTGGCTAATTCCTCCGCCGATAGCTCCACATTGATGCGGCGATTGGGGATGTCGATCCGGATGCGATCGCCGTCGTTGACCAAAGCAATGTTGCCGCCTGCCGCCGCTTCCGGAGAGGCATGACCAATCGAGAGGCCCGAAGTACCGCCTGAGAAGCGACCGTCGGTCAATAATGCACAAACCTTGCCCAGACCCTTGGATTTCAGGTAACTGGTCGGATAGAGCATTTCTTGCATACCAGGTCCACCGCGCGGTCCTTCATAGCGAATAATTACCACATCGCCCGGTTCCACTTCATCGTTGAGAATTCCTTTGACCGCGGCATCCTGACTTTCATAAATGCGCGCCTTACCTTCAAACACAAGAATGCTTTCATCTACGCCTGCCGTCTTCACAATACAGCCACGCTCAGCCAGGTTGCCGTATAGCACAGCAAGTCCGCCCTGGGTGCTGTAGGCGTTTTCGAGGCTACGGATACAGCCGTTTTCCCGGTCTAGGTCGAGTGAGGGCCAGCGGGTCGATTGACTGAATGCTTGCTGAGTTGGAATCCCCGCAGGGCCAGCCTTGAAGAAGGTGTGGACGGCTTCGTCATCGGTACGCATAACGTCCCAGCGATCGAGCGCTTCTTTCAGCGTCTTACTGTGGACTGTCGGCACGTCCGTGTGGAGCAATCCGGCACGATCTAGCTCGCCGAGAATGCTGGGAATGCCACCGGCACGGTGGACATCCTCGATGTGATACTGGGGTGTGTTAGGGGCTACCTTGCAGAGTTGTGGAACCTTGCGCGAGAGGCGATCGATGTCGCTCAAGGTGAAATCGACACCGGCTTCATGGGCGGCGGCCAGCAAGTGCAGAATGGTGTTGGTGGAGCCGCCCATGGCGATGTCCAGCATCATGGCATTTTCAAACGCTTTGAAACTGGCGACGGAGCGTGGCAGTATCGATTCATCGTCCTGCTCGTAGTAGCGGCGGGTAATGCTGACAATGGTTCGCGCGGCGTTGAGGAACAGATCCTTACGGTCAAAATGGGTCGCGAGTACGGTGCCGTTACCGGGCAATGCGAGGCCGATGGCCTCGGTTAAACAGTTCATGGAGTTGGCGGTGAACATGCCGGAGCAAGAGCCACAGGTTGGGCAGGCGGAACGCTCATACTCTTCGACAACTTCGTCGCTGATATTGTCGTTGGCGGCAACCACCATAGCGTCCACCAAGTCCAGTTTGTGATCGGCGAGCTTGGTCTTGCCCGCTTCCATAGGGCCGCCGGAGACGAATACTGTGGGAATGTTGAGACGCAGGGCTGCCATCAACATACCGGGGGTGATTTTGTCACAGTTGGAAATGCAGACCAAGGCGTCGGCGCAATGGGCGTTGACCATGTACTCGACCGAATCGGCGATGATCTCGCGCGAGGGCAGACTGTAGAGCATCCCGTCATGGCCCATAGCGATGCCATCGTCCACTGCGATGGTGTTGAATTCCTTGGCGACACCACCTGCGGCTTCAATCTCACGGCACACCAATTGGCCCAAATCCTTCAGGTGAACGTGGCCGGGTACGAATTGGGTAAAGGAGTTGGCGACTGCAATGATTGGCTTCTCAAAATCCTCGGTGTGCATTCCGGTGGCACGCCAGAGAGCGCGGGCACCGGCCATATTGCGTCCCTGGGTGGAGGTTTTCGATCGATAGGTCGGCATGGGCATCCTATTCGTCTAAGGGTTCTTAATAGTCTAGACTTTATTGGAAATAACCAGTCGAAGCGGTCTCATCGAGGACTCTCCACTATCGTTTCGAGCCAAGACTAGAGCCAAGGAGCTGAAGGCACTTTTATTAATAAAATTTATCACCATAACTACTGGAGAGCCGACTCTGAGTCCTGCCAACTTCCAACTAAGCTACAAAACTGAACAATAGGAACTATGGCAATTGGTGAGAGTTGCTAACTATGAGGGTGATTTTGCCTCTCGCACCATGTCCTCGCCACCAACGTAGGTAAAGCCATGCCTTTCGTACCAAGCCCGCAGGTTGTCTATACCAAAAGGACTTGAGGCGTCAAGTTCCAGCTTGATCGGCTTGTCATGAAGCTCTTCACAAAGAGCGTCCAAGATTATAGAACCATATCCTTGTCCGCGATCGTCTGGCAGGACAGTAATAAAGTGGATGAAGTAGGAATCTTCAGTGCAAGAAACGGATGCAACGCCAATCTGAGTGTCTCCATAAGCAAACTCATACCTAACTTCTCCAGGAGCGCCGTAAATCCTTTCAGCTGCTGTAATAGATAGCTTCATAGATTGGATCATTGCTAAGTATGATTCACTACAACTTAAACATAGAAGTGTTCAAACAGATGATAGCCACTTAGAGCCTATCCGAAAAATCATGAGCAGTGACGACAAAAATCTGTATTCATCTGTGTTCATCTGT
>CBDUBV010000249.1:0-2778 GCA_965365475.1 uncultured Chthoniobacteraceae bacterium
TTACATGCGCTCATGTATCCACATTCCACACGCCGCGTGAGCGGCTTAGTTCAACAGAGCGATTCACCTAACCCCTGCCCGCTGGCACGCCAGATGCCGAGGCTCGTTCCTCGCCTGCATCTGTCGCGCCAGCAGTCTGGGGCAGGTGATCGCGGACGTTCTCCCAAAATCAGCAAACAAACTCCCGATTTTCGTGGGAGTTGATTCGATTGCGATTATCTGGCAGTGTTGCGGCATGAAAATAGAACTTGATACCGAAGATGACGGTCGGCACATAGCGGAAGTTCCCGCCATCCCTGGTGCGATGGCCTACGGTGCCAGTGCCGAAGAGGCAATTTCAAGAGTCGAGGCACTGGTGCTGAGGATAATGGCGGATCGAATAGAGGCTGGAGAGGCATCCCCCGAGATTGACGAGGTCTTTTCGGTCTCGGCATGAGCAGATGGGGTGCCACGAAGGCTCGACGTGTCTTCCGCGCTCTCGGAAAGATTGGTTGGAGAGTCAAGCGCGAGACGGGCGGTTCGCATCGTGTTTTGGAGAGAGATGGTTGGCCTGATTTCGTATTTGCGTTTCATGATGGCGCAGAGATAGGGCCTCGGATGCTTGCACGAATAGCAAAGCATACCGGATTGCAACCATCCGATTTGTAAAACATATGGAGAATCGGGTCCCCGCGACTGACTAATATTAGTCAGTCACGGGTCCCACACCACCCGGCATGCGGGTCCGCACCGGGCGGTTCCAATCAGATACGGGCTTCAGCCCGGTAATGAAGTTTGATCCATGACGTGCGAATATCAGGGACTCCTTGTTCCTCCAACCATTGGTTGCTTAGAGCCTGTTGCACTATTCGGTTGGAACTCATCCGCCAGTAGCCTTTGCGGCTGCGCGTGGCTAACTTAACTTCCTTGGGATTGGCTCCCAGCTTAATCAAATTTCGCCTCCGCGTGCGGGCCTGCTTGCCTCCGCTTCGCTGCGCCCTTCGGGCTGTCCTGCGGACAGGCTGTCTCCACTTCGTTCCGGCTCCATTGTTTCCAGTAGTAAAGACGCACCCTGCGCCTGACCCATTCGGCCAATTCCATCACTGCTTTGTAGCTGTGACTGATGCCGAAATAGTTGAGCCATCCAGTGACGTAGAGTCGCAGTTCGTCGATAACGTCGGCGACCCGGTGTCCCCGGTTGCGCGAAGTGATTTCCCGCACCCGTTCTTTGAAACGGGTCTGTGCTTTGTCCGTCCACTTTGCTTTTCCACGGGCTCCGATCTTAAAACTTAGAAAGGATCACGCTTTGAGCGGTGCGGTTTGACTTTTGGCACGGTTAACCACCAGTTTGAGTTTGTCTTCAGCGAAACGGATCAGGCTGGCCATCACGCAAGCCGCCTGCCAATATCTCGAAGGCGCAGAGCCCAGCCAGGGCACCTACAAGCAGCACCAGGCACCAGACTCAGTAGAGAGGCATATCGCTACCGAGAAGCACCACGGAAACAACCATGAGCAAAAGTAGAAGAATCCAGAACACATTATTTAGATACCATGGCTGATAACATCCTTCAACTGAAGATCACGACAGTAGCGGACATGCGTGCTGCAAAAGAGGTGGAGGCAAGCTTGCGCCAACAGATCATGGCGGCCAAGGCTGCAGGGCAGAGCTATGCCCAATTGGAACAGCAACTCTCCCGAGTGAGCGGGGGGATCAACAAGGCAGGTTTTCTAAACCGGGCAAAGTCAGAAATACTTGGAGCGGCAGAAACTGTGCCTGTGCTGGGATCAGCAATGCGCTCTCTTAATGGTGCGGCAGGGCTGGCGTCAGCGGGCCTGACCGCCTTCGCAGGCATACTGGCAGGCATGCGCAGTGCATTGGTGGCTGCGGCGCGCTTCGAGGATATTCAAGCAGGTTTCACCACTTTATTGGGAAGCGCTCGGTTGGCACGAGAGAGGTTAAAGGAGCTATCAGATTTTGCCGCATCGACACCATTCCAGCTCGATGACGTTGCGGCCGCATCGCGGACACTGGAGAATCTCACCAATGGTGCACTCTCCACAGGAGAAGGCCTTCGCATGGTGGGCGATGTAGCCAGCGGCACCGATGTAAGTCTCCGCGAAATGGCTGTGACTATCGGCAGGTTTTACCAAGGGCTGAGAGATGGAGCCCCGGTCGGCGAGATGGCCAACCGGCTCACCGAACTCACCGGCATAAATTTCCGCCAGGTCGAAAGCTGGGATGAGGCCCGTGAAGCATTCTCGAAATATGCTGGTGAGATGGAGCGTCGCAGCAAAACTACCATCGGTGTATGGAGCACTTTGTTGGACGACACCAACGCGTTGGGCCGCTTTTGCGCTTTTCACCATTACGATAAAGTCGTCAGCGTAGCGGGCAAACTTGTGTCCGCGCGCTTCGAGTTCCTTGTCGAGAGGTGTGAGAACAATATTGGCCAGTATTGGTGAAAGCGGCCCGCCTTGAGGCATTCCAAGAGGCGTTGCCTCCAGAGTGCCATCGGGCAGGACCACGCCGACTTGCAGGTATTTGCGGATGAGACCAAGGACCTTACGGTCTTTGATCTTTTGCCGCAGTTCTTCCATTATCAAAAGGACACCAGTCCCGCGCTGATATTGCATTAGCTTAGTTTCGTCTAGTATTTGTGCCGCTTGCACTAGTGCTTGCGGGTTCTTACCACTTATTATTTCCGCCTGGGCACAGTGCTCTGCGTGGCCTTGTTCGCTGTGGTGATCAAAGCTTTTCATCAGAGTTATTTCTGAGGTTCTCATGCGGCTTGTATATTT
>CBDUBV010000250.1:0-2763 GCA_965365475.1 uncultured Chthoniobacteraceae bacterium
CTTGTTTCTGCAAGCCGAGATGGCCAAGGACCCGATACTGATGCCCCGCCTCTCATTTGCATAGAATTGTCTCGGAGCCTGTCCAAAAGCTTCTTCGCATCCTGAACAGACACCGGATCATCATCCTCGCGAGTAGAGCTGGCGTCGGAACTTCATCGGCGGCATCCCGTAGCGGCGGCGGAATGCTTTGCCCAAGTGTGTGGCATCTGCGTAGCCATGATCCAGGGCGATCTCGAGGATCGTCTTGTCCGTAAGACGCAACGCTTCCTCGACATGATGCCCATTGTCATACGCTGAAGATCCTCGGCTCCTAACCCCCGGAGCGGCAGCAGAGACGGCGAAGGCGGGAGATGACCGTTTCCTCGATTGCGAGAACGTGGAGAGATCTCTATATCAAATGTGATGCGCTCGCTTTTCATTCTGCTGCTTCTCCTTCTCTTCAGTCCGATGCCACCGAGGGCTGCTGCGGATGTCATCAACCGCGCGGGGCAGAAGGTCGATCCTTTGCAGCCTGCTGAGGAACGTGAATCGCGCACTCTTGGACAACGTGCGCGTGCCAAGGAAGGGCCTTATGCCGAGGCGATAAGCGCATTTAGTGCTGTTCCCCCCGATCCGGAGCTGGTCGCAAAGGCGCGGCCGCTCCTGAAAAAGCCGGCCACATATGCCGAGGCAGATGCTCAGGCTCGTGAGCTGCTCGAGATGCTTACACCGGAGGAGCGTTTCATGCTGATTGGCGGTGCGCGCTTCGCCAGCACTCCGGTCACACGCATAGGCCTGCCAAGTCTTCTCTTTGCGAATGCCAGCGGCGGCCTGAACAATCCGAGCCTCCCGTTCTATAGCGACCCGCTTGAAAAAGCAACCGGCTTCCCGGCACCCATCATGGTAGCTGCCACGTGGAACCCTGAACTCGCCCAGGAGTATGGCCGCGCCATCGCTGAGGAGTTCCGTGCAGCGGGCCTGCATTTCATTCTCGGTCCAGGGATGAATGTGCAGCGCATCTCGCGCTGCGGACGGAACTTTGAGTATTTCGGTGAGGATCCGCTGCTGATCGGCGAGATGGCATCTGCCTATGTGCGCGCGGCGCAAAAGGTGGGCGTCGCCACGACCATAAAGCATTTCATCGCAAACAATAACGAGTTCATGAGGCGCGGCACGAACGTAATTGTGGATGAGCGCACATTGCAGGAAATTTATATGCCGGGATTCCTGGCCGCTGTGGAGGCGGGGGCATGGGCGGTGATGACTTCCTATAATCTTATCAACGGCGAATGGGCTGGGCAGAGTTCCTATGTCATCCGGGATTTATTGCGTGAGCAGATGGGCTTTAAGCATCTGGTGATGACGGATTGGGACTCTGTCACGGATGGTGCCGCAGTGATCCGCTCGGGGCAGGACCTCGAGATGCCCTATGGAATGCGTGTCGGCGCGGTGAAAGAGGATTTCCTCGGGAGCCCGCAAGTCGATGCGATGGTGCTTAATCTTCTGCGCACGGGGATTGTTTCAGGGCTGTATGAAGCGGAGGCTGCGGGCGCCTTCCGGGAAAAGTCGTGGACAGATCGGCTGCCGGAGCATCTTGAGCTGTCGCGTAAAATCGTGGAGCAGGGCGCGACGCTGCTGAAAAATGGCGGCATTCTTCCATTGAAACCGGAAAGGCTTAATAAGGTTCTGGTGAGCGGAAACTGGGCGCAGGTCAAAGAAATCTCCGGAGGCGGCACCAGCCATGTGCCCGGCTACGATCAGGTGACCTATCTGCAGGCTGTGCAGGAGCAATGGGGTGCGGAGAATGTCACGTATGCTGCGGAACCGAGTGACGAGCAGATAAAAGAGGCGTCGCTCGTGCTCATGTTTACCGGGCATCCTCTGAAGTCGAAAGGGGAATTCAATCACGAAACCGAGGGGCGTGACGTGAATTTTCTTCTGATCGAAGATGCACTGATCGCGCGATGCACTCAGCTGAACCCAAACACGATTGTCTGCCTGACCCTCGGCGGCGGCGTTCAGATGGATTGGGCGGAAGAGGCCGGAGCCATCGTGCACGCCTATTTCGGCGGGCAGGCTGCTGCGCCTGTGCTGGTCGATCTTCTCATGGGCAAGCGAAACTTCTCTGGCAGACTGCCATTCACCATCGAGAAAAAATTCGAGGACTCCCCAGGCTTTGGCTACGACGTGGAGAATCCGGACGACCGAACCTTCGACAGGAAAGAGATGCCTCTGCGCATCGCGGCAAACATGGTGAAGGGCGAAGGTGGAAAGGTTCATCAGCACAACATCAGCTATGATGAAGGCGTTCTTGTCGGCTATCGCTGGTTTTATACCAAGGGAATCGAGCCGCGCTTTTCGTTTGGGCACGGGCTGACTTACACGAGTTTCGCCTATGAAGATTTGAAGCTCGAAAAAACGGGGGATGCGGAGGTGACTGTCCGCTTCCGCGTGCGCAACACCGGTGCACGCGATGGCGCGGAGGTTGCGCAGATTTATGTGGGCGATCCCGAGGCGAGCGTGCTGCGTCCGCTCAAAGAGCTGAAGGCCTTTCGACGCCTGGAAATCCCGGCTGGGGAATCTGTGGAGGTGGAAATTCCTCTTGCATCTGAAGCATTCCGTTTTTGGAGTCCGGAAAGCAAGGATTGGGTGCTGGAGCCTGGGAAGTTCGTCATCATGGCGGGCAGCTCATCCGGTGCCATCCATGCTCAGGCAGAGGTATCACTCGGGCAGCCTTGAGTCGGCTCATCTGGTTTATGCCACTGGCAGCGTGCGCGTGCTATC
>CBDUBV010000251.1:0-2738 GCA_965365475.1 uncultured Chthoniobacteraceae bacterium
GTCATTGTCGTCTCCCCACTTGTCGGTTTGAAAGTGAATATAAATTCACTTTTTTGGATTGGCAATAGCTTTATTCCAAACAGGCGCGCATCGTAGTGGGAACTCTTGAGTTTCGGAGTTCAGTCAGCCAGCCTGCAGCAGGCAGCCCTTAACTGAACCAAAATTCACTTTTTTTTCACTCGCGAACTGCGTCGGCGGCGCCGCCGCGCTGATTGGCATGACCAAAGTCAATCACGCGCCCCAAGACACTGCAGGCTGAGGCCGTGTCTTTTTTGGAGGATCGGGACGTGTGCCTGGCTGCGCAACTGCGGTGGTCAGGCGAGACCTTTCATGCAACAAGCTGCGATCAAGACACGAAACACCATCGCCAGCGCGCAGGTCGATCAGATAGGCAACACCCGCCTCTACATTTGCGAGCAGACGCGCGTGTTGATCGATGGCATCCGCGACATCCTGGCTAGCATGGGCGCCGACCTGGGTGAGTAAAGCTTCGCTGATTGTCTTTGACTCAAGGACGCAACGGATGCCTTCTTCTGCCGGGCAACTGAATGGGTGTACGCGAAATGACTCAGCGCTTAGGCGTGGGCCCAGCCCGCATTCAGCCTGTGCCAAAAGTCATATCGCTCAATCTTACGATCTAACTGCAATCTGCCGTGTCACCAGAAAAAAACCCGTTCAGTTCAATGCCTTGACCACGGCGGCATGACACTTGCTGTAGATCGATCGCCTGACGCATAGGTCGATTGGATAGATTGTTAGGCCAGCGCGGCACGCGATTGGCACCTCAAACCATTGAACGACGCAATATTCGGATAACGAATCAAATGCTTCTGAACTGGCTGAATTTTCGGAGAAATCGACTCGTCGATAGCGAGACCGGGGCGTCAGGAAACCTGCAAGGAGACGCCGTTGCGTCGGAAGCAATGCAGCCGTTGCCGGAAGCGACGGGCCCGCGATCCGAGGACCAAGATGCAGGTAATGACGGATTGGAGCAGGACGGGAACGACCATGCACACGTAAACGCCTTGGACGCCGAAGCAACCGAGCAACCTGCAGCACTTGGCTTGCGTTTCCAGGGTTTGCTCAATGCGTCCGAACTGGATCGCTTTTTTCGGAAGCACCACTTCGCGCGCGGATATGACGCCGGCTTCCGCTTTGGAGATGCGGAGGCCTTATCTCAAGGGCTTGGATTGATAACCTCCGCCTTCCAAAATATTCTCGTCAACCTCCGGGAGCGCAAGCGAGCGAAGTTCAACCGCCTCCAATTGAGTATCGTTTCCACCGAACCCCTGAGTGCCACCGTGACTGCAAAGCTGCGTCTTGGAGCGAGACAGATTGAGGAGGAAATGGCGTTGTTGGACGAGCAAATCCTCGCTGCAAACGATCACAAGGGGTGGGTGCTGGCTGCCATCAACCGATACCGACTCGGGTTCGAGCATGGCCTGCACACAGCGATGGACTCCGAACTGCTGAAGGATTGACAGGCCCATGGGCGTCTCACGCTATGTCTGTGCGGTGCTTGGGGAAGAAAAGTCCAAGGCAGACCGGTTGCGTCCGTCTACCCAGCGGCGCATGAAGGCCTTTGCCATTGCAATCCATTTGCCCGTACTTCTCTGGATTGTCACGGGATATGTCTTGGCGACGCGCGTTTTTTCGCTGCCGCCTGCACTCAGCATTGCGATCGGCGCTTTTTGTGCGGTGTTGGTCTATCTCGTCGAACGCGTGATCCTGGCGGCGCCCAAGTCGATGAGGATCATGCTGATGCGCGCGATGCTAGGGACGGTCATTGCGCTCATTGGAGCGACTGCCGTGGATTTGACGCTGTTCGAGCGGGAGATCGGTCTGGAACTGAAGCAGAAAGAGGAAGAAAGGATCAAAGCGGAGTTCGATGAAAAACTGGCGCTGTTGAGAAAACAGGTAGATCAAACGAAGGTTGATTTAGACAACGCGCAACAGGCCGCAAACTGCGAAGCCAACGGCACCTGCGGCAGCCGGACGAGAAACATCGGGCCCGTCTACCATGCTCTTGTTTTCCAAGTGACCATCGCGCGACAAGAGTATGTCGCTGCACGAGAGAGGCTCCAATCGACCGAGCGTGAGTTCGAGCAGGCAATAAAAACGAATCGCCAATCTGCCCTGGCGCTCAGCGCGGCAGGAATACTCTCAAGGATCGAAGCGTTGCACGCATTCATCCGCAATCAGAATGTGGCATCTGTGGCTTGGCTTCTGTTTTTCCTGCTCGTGTGGTCAGTTGAAATGATGGTTGTTATCTCGAAATGGATTTTTCCGGAAACAATCGACGACCGCCTGGATGCGCTGCGCGATCAAATTGTCGATTACAAGGCGAAGAGCTACTACGATGCGCTTACGTCGCCTTTTGCGGAAGCTGAGAAATTACTCAATCAAAGTGCCTATTGATCGGAATAAATAAAGGGCTTGTGGAGGACGTACCTGCATATCTTTCAGTCTGATGTGCCCGGCCGCCAAGATTAAAGAAAGAGCGATGATTTGACCTTCGACCTGGCCATAATTCCACCGAACGATTCGGTGATGCGACTGTGCATCATCAAGCAGGGCGACCAAAGGACGACAAGTCGAGCACCAGCTTTTCGCCCAGCCACAGCGCATGGTCGCGATGGTCGGCCAGGTCGTCGCCGGTGTCCGGATGCACCAGCACGTCCAGCCCCTGCCGGTTGAGCATCAGCCACGGCACGATGCGCGCGAACTGGTCGGGCGCG
>CBDUBV010000252.1:0-2712 GCA_965365475.1 uncultured Chthoniobacteraceae bacterium
CACCGTTTCTTTTTTGGTGGATACATCGACGGGATCAGACGAAGGCTTTGGATTATCAGGCATGTGATCTAGGGAATGGAAATCGAACTCTCGGATTTCGGGCGGCTGGTGTCAATCGGATTTGTTCCAGGACTTGAGAGAAATGCGAAAAGCCAGCACGGCTACGAAAACGCTTGCCTCGCACCCAGCCTATTTCTAGTAGTCGATCATGATTCAAGATTATCTGCCTATTCTGATCCATACCCTCGTCGCGATTGGATTTGCGGCAGGTGCCTTGGGAACCAGCGTGGCACTGGGGCGCATTGGCAAACGCAGCGCGATCAAAGATAGTCCTTACGAATGCGGCATGTTGCCTGAAAACGAGCGCCAGCCACGTTTCAGCGTGAAATTCTATCTCGTGGCGATGCTCTTCATCCTGTTCGATATTGAAATTGTATTCATGTATCCATGGGCTGTTGTTTTCCGAGAATATCTCGCTGGCCCCTTGGGTGCCACGATCTTCTGGAGCATGCTTAGCTTCATCGGCATTTTGACATTCGGATATGTCTATGCGCTGAAAAAAGGCGCGTTCGATTGGACACGCTAGCACTGCGCAGCGACTGTGTGCACAGGATAAAACGGATGCTGTTATTCAAAGCTGATAACTTACTTGACGTTTCCGGGGGCATCCTCAAGAAATAGCGCGCTTCCAGCCGTAGGCCGGAAGAGTATTCCCTTTACCTTATGAGTTTAATTCACCGTTTTGCCACCCTATCTCTTTCGCTGGTATTTATCCTGGCATGCTCCGACAATGTGTATTCGCAGCCTGAGGAAGGCCCGGTCGTGCGCCAGATCGATATCCAATACGCCGGACCGGCATCCATCAGCCGCGAACGGATTCTGGCAAATATGCGCACCGCAGTCGGTCAGCCTTACTCGGAACTCGTCGTCGAAGAAGATATCCGCAATCTGTATGCAACCACAGTCATCAGTAATGTTCGTATCTACACCGAACCGTTGCCGGACGGCGTGCGAGTGGTGGTCATCGTGCAGACTCGCGCTAGTGTGAGCGAAGTGCGGTTTGAAGGTGTGTCGCAAGTGAGCGTGAACAGGCTGCGCAAAGAAATCGCCACCGAGCCCGAGCAGAGCCTGAGCGAAGCGCAACTGGAAGAAGATCGCCAGAAGATACTCGCTTACTACCAGGCTCGTGGCTACAGCGAAGCTTCCGTCACCTACCGTGTGGAGACCAATGAAGCTGCGCAGACAAGTTCCGTCGTATTTGCAGTGGATGAAGGAGATCGCCGTAAAGTGCGTCGCATCCGCTTCGAAGGCAATAACACCATTCCCGAGAAAGAATTGCGGAAGGTGATGAAAACCAAACCCAAAAACATACTGTCCGTTTTCACCAAGGCAGGCCGTGCAGAGAGCGACACACTCGATGCCGACGCCATCGCGATCCGCGATCTATACCAGGAGAAGGGCTATGCAGACGCTGAAGTGGTGGACATTCGGCGTGAATCCGTGGGCGACAAATCCATGGACCTCGTGGTGGTGATCAACGAAGGGCCCCAATACAAGGTGGGCACGCTCACCATCTCCGGCAATCAATTGCTAAGCGCCGAGGATATGCGATCAGAACTTAAAATGGTCGAAGGCGCACCATATTCGCCCAAACTACTTCGCGACGACATCAGCACGATCCAAAAACAATACGGAAAACAGGGCTACATCGATGTCATGATCTTGCCTACGCCGACATCACGTGGACCTCAGGTGGTGGACGTGAATTACGCGATTGAAGAAGGCTTCCAATCCTATGTCGAGAAGGTGAACATCTCCGGCAACACACGCACCAAGGATAAAGTGATTCGACGCGAGCTGGTGATCGCTCCAGGCGACGTGTACGACACCAGCAAAGTCGAGCTGAGTCGGCAACGTCTGGCCAATTTAAATTATTTTGAGCGGACTGAGGCCTACCCCTCAGACACCTTCATTCCAGGGCGCAAAGATTTAAACTTGGAAGTTGAGGAGAAACGAACCGGCTCCTTCAACTTCGGAGCGGGCTTTAGTTCCATCGACAATCTGATCGGGTTTGCGGAGGTCACGCAGAGCAATTTCGATATCACCAACTGGCCAAGCATGTCCGGAGGCGGCCAGCGATTCCGCACCCGCGTGCAATTCGGAACCAAGCGCAAAGACTTTATCATCAGCCTCACCGAGCCTTGGTTTATGGACTACCAGGTGGCAGTCGGTGGTGAGTTGTTCTATCGGGAAAGCACTTTCTTTTCGGATGTGTATGACCAGCGCAACTACGGCCTCGCACTCAACGCGCGGAAACCGCTGGGCAATTTCACATCCTTGCGCACGGAGTATCGTTTGGAAAACATCGAGATTTTTGATGTGGACGACGATGTCTCCGAAGAGATTCGCTCACAGGAAGGCGAGTATTTGAAGAGTCAGCTACTGGCGGGCATCACCTACGACACGCGCGATAGCGTGTTCCTCACGCGCAAAGGGCATCGAGTGGATGGCTCGATCTATGCAGCCGGCGGGCCGCTGGCTGGAGATGTGGACGTCTATGGCTGGAACCTGGAAGGCAGCAAATATTTTCTGTTGCCGAAGGATTTCATTCTCCAGGTCGTAGGTGAAGTCGCAACCGTGGAAACCTGGAGCGGCGGCGAGGAAGTCCCCATCTTCGATCGGCTGTTCCTGGGCGGTGCCAATACCCTGCGC
>CBDUBV010000253.1:0-2705 GCA_965365475.1 uncultured Chthoniobacteraceae bacterium
CCTCCACATGGCTGTGGTCCGCATCGAAATCATCGATGATTTCCGCCAGGCTCGCGCGGGCGGTGTCGAGATTGATGCGGTGCTGACCGCCAGTATCGATCGTCACGCTCTTGGCCAGACCGGTGGATTTCTCCGTGGCGGTCACGGTGAGCAGGCCGTTAAGGTCGATGTCGAAAGTCACGACGATTCCGTTGCCCCGGGGCACTTTCCCCAGATTGGTCACTTGGAACTCACCGATGCGCAGATTCTCTTCCGGGTAGATACTTTCCCCTTGGTACACCTCGATCTTCACCTCAGTCTGATTGTCGTGGACCGTGGTGTATGCCTCGGATTTTCTGGCGGGCAATGCCGTGCCGCGTCGGATGATCGGGTTGCAAAGCAACGTGTAATCATTCAGTGCTGCGATGCTGTAGCTGTGCGGCGTGATGTCCACCAGGATCGCAGGGGCGCTGCGTCCGCTCAATGCCGCACCCTGAATGGCGGCACCCATCGCGACGATGAGATCGGGGTCCACTTCGTGGTGCGTTTCACGGCCCAGCCGATCGCGCAGAATCTCCTGCACGAGCGGGGTGCGCGTGGCACCACCCACCAGGAGCACTTTGGACAGAGCGGAAGCTGTGAGGCCGGAATCGGTGAGGGCGCGCTGCAGCGAGTCCAGGGTGCGCTCCAGAAATGGCAGGATCGCCTGGTTGTAATCGCCGCGGTCCAGCTCGGTGTCGAGGTGCTCTTCGCCGGTGACGAATTCCTCGCGCACGTGAACGTAAGGTTCAGAAGAAAGCTGAATCTTGGCTTTCTCCATGACCGCTTTTAGACGGCGTTGGAGCGAGGTGTTCGCGCCTTCGAGCAATGCTCCGGCTGCTTCTTTTACAAGAACCTCATCGAAATCATCGCCGCCAAGGTGGGTATCGCCGTGGCTGGAAAGCACTTCGACCACACCGCCTTCCACCGTCACAATCGACACGTCAAATGTACCTCCGCCCAGGTCATAGACCATGATTTTCTCATCGGCTGCATGCTCGCCAAGCCCCGCACCGTAAGCCAATGCGGCAGCGGTGGGTTCATTGATGATCCGCAACACTTCCAGTCCGGCAATGCGCCCGGCATCCTGCGTGGCATGACGCTGGCGTTCATTAAAAAAAGCCGGAACGGTAATCACCGCCTGAGTGACCGGTTGTTTAAGATGAAGTTCGGCTTGTTTTTTTAATTCCGAAAGAATTATCGCGCTGATCTCTTCGGGCCGATATTCCTTGCCGCCGAGCGAGACCGTGGAATCGGTGCCCATGAGGCGTTTTATTGAAAGCACCGTGGCTTCCGGCGCGGAGATGGATTGGTTCTTTGCGGCCTGCCCGACTACGATGCGCCCGGAAGGATCGATCGCCACAGCGCTGGGCATCGTGGACGCGCCGTGCACGGGGATGACCTGGACTTTATCATCGATAATCGCGGCGATGGCACTGTTGGTGGTGCCGAGATCGATGCCAACTACAAGGTTTGTCATTAAAATAAAAGGGGTGATTCGTGAGTTAAAATCAAGGGCCAACTCGGGAGACCTTGACCTGAGCGGTTCGCAGGATTTCTCCAGTCTTTGGATAATGCCAGCCGGGAAGAATCTCCGCAACGACGGTGTGGTCCGGGCGGGTGGAGTCCACGACGACTTCCACCGCAGTCATGCGCGTGGGATCGAATGGTTGATTGATTGTGTTCAGGCGTTCGAGTGCAGCCGCTTTGAGCAGCCCGTGAATGTGCGTGTGGAAAATGGAAAACGCGTCTGCTATCCGCGCCCGATCTGCTTTCCATTCCTGGAGTATCTTCGACGCCCCAGGCCACCATGAAGCGGAGGCGACGGGTGGCGCAGCGAGCGAAGGCCGGATGCGCTCCAGCCGGTCAGACAGCTCGACGAGCCCCAGGTGCAATGGGCGGGAGTCGTTGCGCACAGGAGCAGTATCGCGCACGCTACGGTGAATCTCGCCAAGCGTGGAGGACACTGCTTCCAATGCGCTGCCGATCTGTTTCATGCCTTCCATAAGTCGTCGCGCGTTGCGGCGAGCTTCTGCGCCCGCAGCGGCAAGTTCTTCGTGCACAAGTTGAAAAGGGTCCTCCTCTTCAACTGCTTCTTCCTCTTCAAGTTCCTCTTCCTCCGTGGCATCTTCCTGCTCGTCTTCTTCCGGTTCAGATTGCGCAGAATCCTCCACTGATGAGGAGTGGTCGAATTCAGAATCGTCGGACGTGGGTTCCCAGGGGATATTCATTTCTTTGCGGATTTGTTTTGGCTCACTTCGTTGCAGCATGCCAGCAGTAACTGACGGAAAGCGGACGCGCCAGGAGGTTGAGCCCGTTCGGGTGCCTGGTAGAGCGATTCCAAGACGGTCAGCGGTCCGCTTGCGGGGTCTGCATGCTGGAAAAAGGTCTGCCACCGCGTGCGCTCCTCGCGCAACGCAATGTAAGCGGCATTGATCGCTTGGAATTGCCTGGGATGCGTCTCTGGCGGAAACTTGCGCAGCAACCGCTGATACGCTTCCCGCACCTGTTTGTCGGTGCACTCGACTGGTAGATTCAATACAGCAAATGGGTCCATAGGATCAAATCGTATCCGGTAGATCAAACAACGTGCCCTGCGCCGGGTCGGAAGGTTGCGGCTTGGGCTTGTTGCGCCGCTCGGTAGGCGTCGCGTCGGAAAACTGAAAATCATCCATCTCATCCTCATC
>CBDUBV010000254.1:0-2692 GCA_965365475.1 uncultured Chthoniobacteraceae bacterium
GCGGAGTATCTGGCCTTCGACGCAATGGAACGTCCATTGGGCGTGCAGCTCTTCGGTGCCGATCCCAAGGCGCTCGCCCGTGCAGCTCAGGAAGTGCGTGACTGGGTCGAGCCGGATTTTATTGATCTGAATTTCGGCTGCCCGGTGAACAAAGTGGTGTGTAAAAATGGAGGCTCAGCCCTGTTGCGCGATATTCCTCTGCTACATCAGATCGCCCGGGAGGTCGTGATGTCTGTTGCGCCGCTGCCCGTCACGGCCAAGATGCGCATAGGTTGGGACGAGGCGACCATAAACGCCCCGGATACCGCACGCGCACTTGAGGATGCAGGCATACAGGCGCTGGCCGTGCATGGGCGCACCAAATCGCAGGGCTACTCGGGCGAAGCAAATTGGGATGTGATCGCGCAGGTGGTTCAAGCGGTCCAGCTACCAGTCATCGGCAATGGCGACCTGGCCACAGCTGCGGATGTGGTTCGCCGCCGGAAAGAGACCGGCGTGGCAGGCGTCATGCTTGGCCGCAGTGCCATGGCGCATCCGTGGATTTTCCGTGAGATTCGCGCCGCGCTCTGTGGTGCTCCTGCCCCCGCTCCGCCATCTCTTGCAGAACGCTGGGCATTAATCCGGCGACATTGCCGGGAGGCAGTGGAAAGGCGCGGGCACGAAGCTGCGGCCATGGCATCCATGCGCTCGCGGTTGATGGCATACAGCAAATCCATGCCCGCCAGCAAATGGCTCCGGATGCAGTTTTCGCACGTGACAGACTTGCAGCAACTGGCCGAGATGGAACTCCGACACGCTGTGCAATACAGCGAGGAGACAGTCAACTAGTGCCCACCACGCGAGGCATTCCCGTCTGCGGCTGTTTCCTTATCCGCGTGGTGTTTCCATGGCAAGCGTCCGTAAAGCTCCACCTCCAGAGACCAGCTGAGAAAAGTGCGCACACCCACCAACGCGGCCAACACCGCCACCCCGTTCAACGTGGGCTCCAGGGTGACGGTGCGGATAATATCCGCCGCCACGAGAATTTCCAGCCCCAGCAGCATCGACCGCCCAATGGACTGTCGGCAATTTTTATAGTCAAGCTCACCGCCCTCATCGCGGAGCCGGAAGAGACTGCGCACCATGGCTGCAGCAATGCCGACAACGATCACCGCCACTCCGAGCGCATCGACAAATTCCCCTACCCACTGGATCATATCTGGAATGGTTTCAGGCATCGGCTACGAGTATGGCACAGACGCAGCAGGAGCTTAAGTATGTTTTTTTTGGCCCTTTTGTGCTCTTGTGCGCTCTCTAATGGGGGCCACTCGCCCATTGACTTCCACGCTTCGCTCTTGATCAGCATGCTTTTTCCGAAGCGCACCGTAACACCACACAAAATTGGAGACGCCAAAAAAAGTTTGACAAAGGCTCGGATGGAAAAGAACTTCGCACCCTTTTCCCGATAGCTGAACCACTTATGGCCAATACCAAATCCGCTGCCAAACGCGCTCGTCAGACTGTGACACGCACCCTGCGCAATCGTTCCATCAAAACCGGGGTTAAATCCCAGGTCAAAACCGCGCGGGCAGCAATCGCCTCGGGCGATAAGACTGCGACGAGCACCGGGTTGCAGTCTGCATACGCCTCGCTCGACAAAGCCGTAAAACGCGGCGTGCTGCACAAAAACTCAGCCGATCGGCGCAAGAGCCGGTTGAGCAAAGCGGCAGCAAAGACGGCCTGATTTCTTTCCCCGGCTTGCCGCGCAACGGCATTGCTCCACGAGTGTTCGTTACCGAGCTGCTGCAGGCACCAGCAGCGCGTTCATTTTTCCTGCCCGTTCCTGTAGCGAATTTGCCTGGGGACGCTCGTGCAGCACCCAGGTCTCCTCCCATGTGGTGCGTGCGCCCGGAGCCAGCGTCACGTAGGCACCATGAGCTTCCACTTCCTGCAATCCGGAACCATCGGCCAACTGGGAGAGATAAAGCTCGATCGGCGCATGCCCAGGAGCGACCTCTTCGGTGGTAAACAGCGCGTGCGTTTTCACCCATACCTTTTTCCTTTCCGGCACAAGGATGGCCACCGCCCCCGAGACAGCTTTGTGGATAAATAATTTTCCCACCACCCGATCCAGCCCCTCCCGTAGCGGGGATTGGTCGAGCCACGTGAGGCAGCCGTTCACGTGTGCAAACGCAGGTGTGGCTTCACGCTCCACCGGCAATTCTCCCAAAGTAAAGCCATCCGCAGGGTATATCGCCACGAAGACCTCGGTCTGCGGGGTCACTCGAGTATTGCTCCAGAGCCCCCATTGCACGGCTTCCGAGCTGGCGTTTTCCAAGGTGATCTCCTGGTCCACATCCCCATTGTCCGAGATGGACACCGTCTTGGTGAGCCGCAGGCCGCTTCGCGCGCTTACAGGGCTGCGGAGAGTCGCGAGGGTGGCACTTTTCTCCACCACTTCGTATTGCGAGGCTGTCAGCTCTAGATCGGGCGGCCAACTCGCCGGCACTTCGGGTTCGCTCGCACCCACTCTTTTCCCCCAGTGACTCTGCGGTGCCAGCCAGAGAATATGTCCGTTAAACGCCACAAACTCCCTGGTGTTAGGTGCCTGAGCCCAGGTTGCAGGATCGCTATAGAGGTAATTCTCTTCGCCGACCGGTGCATAAAACACAATCCGCCCACCTGCTGCCGGGTGGATGCCCACGCGCACTCC
>CBDUBV010000255.1:0-2652 GCA_965365475.1 uncultured Chthoniobacteraceae bacterium
TCGATAGCCCATCGCGCATTCTCGTAGCACATCGACCCCGGCAGCCGCAATCTGCTTAGGTTCGGGGAATGCGCCTTCCGCCCCCAACCGCTTCCGCACAGCATGAGAGATCTGACTGATGTGATGCACTTGTTTCTGCGCTGAACAAATAAAACTCGCCACACATTCCCATTCCGGTTGCCGGAGTATTCGAAGTCCCCGACAATATTCCGCAGCCTGCCGCATGGCTGGATCGGAAGGGAAGCTACTGGTGATCGCTGCGAGATCGTGGTCGAGTGCGAAATAGTTGCGCACAGACTGTTCTTCGCCACGCCACACGATGAGCACATCGCCCGCTTGCTGCAGCTCCACTGCCTGCTCACCGATGGTGCCCCGATAAATGCCATCCGCTTGTCGCCAATGAAAAACCTGCCCGCAATTCAAGGTATGCTCCAGCGAAAACAAAGGCGCTGGTATTCTAAGATTCATGCAAAAAAACCATTCGAGGCTCATGTGGATAATGCTTCATCGGGCGCGGAACGCAAGGAGTCCGTAGGACGACTGGAGTGATGTGCCCGATAAAGCACGCGGCTGCCGCACGTGGCCCCAATTCTTCTGCTCCACATGCCCGTTGTGATTCTTCTTATAGGGCCGCGATCGCGTGAAGCCCACCTGCCGGGGACGCTCCTGCAAATATCGCACCGAATGCAGTTCAAAAACTCGTTCCCATTGCCACGATCAAATCCCAACAGTTCAAATGGCAGAGCCCTGCCACCTCCCGCGTCTCTTCCACGATGCCCGCCAATCCTTTATTCCACGCCGCGCGGTTGCACGTCCACCCACTGTAAATATCCGTATTATGTCACGCTCCAGATCGAGTTCCCTTGCAGACTCCCGCCATAGAGTGCCACTTTGTCCGGCTCCATACTTTGACGGCAGCCCTTGCGAACTCCAGTCTCTTCCCCTTCCAGACTTAGCTCCCAGCAGTTTAAATGCGTGTTTGCGGCTGTAACCAAACTGCTCCACCACTTCATCCAGCAGCAGGCTGCACCCTTCTCGCCCACGGCCCATGTATAGCTGCCGCATGCGCGGCAACAGCTCTTTTCGCACTCTTTGGCTCATCGACAATGCTTTCGGTTCCCGGTGTCATCCTTTTTAAGTCCACATCCTTTTTCCTCTCCTATCTTTTATCCGTCCCCCGGTGCCATAACTTTTAATGCAACAGGGAAATTGGCCGTAAAATTAATTAGGCATTGACATGCATATGCTGAGTTGCCTATAAGTCCTCCTCATGCCCCCCCCCGAGCATCCTCCCGTAGTGCAAACAAGATTTGGCTCATTCTAGCAGCATTCGCTGCTACCGCTGCGAGTCTGGTATTGCTCTTTGCTTACGGCCACAATTCCCCGGCGTCCTCTTCACACATTTCTTCGGGTGCTCCCCATGGCACCAGCCATGCTGAGGAAAGCCATGGGACGGCATCCGCCTTGGAAACTTCTTTACCCGCCCCTGGGCATACCCCCTCGCCAGATATATCTTCCCCGACACCGCCTCCCGCACCACCAGCCACCGCCGACATCCAGCCAAGCGTCCGAACCGATGCGGTCTATCCCGGCGCGATGGCTTCACCTGCCCGGCGGGCATCCATCACAGTGGATGGCAAATCTTTCGACCTTCAAGCACAAATCGGGGGACAGTTCCCCAGAGTCTGGGTCGCACCCGGTATGCTTGCCGATGTGCAGCTTGCACTCGAAGGCGTTCAGCAGTCGCAACTGATCACTTTATATCTAACCGAAGGCGGCGAAATACCGGGCCCGAACCGCCTGCGCACCGACGCCCACGGAGCTATCGCTTTCCAATTTCGAGTCGGGCCCGATCGCGGCCTTTACCGCGTGCTGGTTCGCGGTGCAGATGAGGACGATCTCGCCCTTGAGTTTTGGGCAGGCCCACCCCTTCCGATCCGCACTGGCCAGCTATACCCCTTTAATCGTCACCCCCCTCCATTACCCATGAAAAATCTCCTCCTCGCCGTAAGCATCATCTTTTCCTTCACGCCTGCCCTCCACGCAGGTGGCACCTGTGCCAATGATGAACAGAAAACCCCGAGCGCACCCCCTACCGGAGGCGGCACGGGCACGGGGAGCGGCAGCGGAGGCACAGCGACATGTGATCCCCCGACGGGTGGCCCCAATTTCTTCTCCGCCTACACCGGCAACGTCCACCGCGTCGTCACCGATCTGGAAATCTTCGGCGGCGCGGGCCTCGACACCCTGCAATTTCAGCGTCACGCCATGAGCCGCAAAAACCGCTCCAAAGACCTCCTCGGCGCAGGCGGACAATGGCGGCACTCCTACCAGTTCGAGCTACGCATCGTCGGCGCCGACCCCGCCGGCGAGCCCATCTTCAACCTCCACCGCCCCGACGGCGGCGTATTGCGCTACGAGAAGGACAATTCCACCGGACTCTGGCGCTCCTCGCCCATGGTCACCGATTATATGGAAAAAATCTCCGCCGACGAATACCGATGGGTCCGCTCAAACGCCTGGCGCTACCGCTTCAAGGCACCCACCTCGACCGCCACCAGCTTCCGCCTGATGGATTACACCGACGCCGAAGGCCATCTCTACACCCTCACGCATACCCCCGGCGGCGAAGTCGCCCGCGTCACCGAGCCC
>CBDUBV010000256.1:0-2643 GCA_965365475.1 uncultured Chthoniobacteraceae bacterium
AAAACCGACCAGTTGCCCCACTCGATGCCGGGCGACGTGACGAAGGGGAAGGGCAGCTCTTTCTCATGCCCATAGAAGCTTGTGCAAAAAAACACGGCGTTATAGCTCCCGGCATCCAGCGAGACTACCCCGCTTGCTTGCTGCCCATCGATCGCAACGCGCCAGTGGGTGGAGGAACACTCCATGGTTGCCGGGCGTAGCACTTTGAAGCTTGCAGCGAGTGTGATCGGACGGCTAGTCGTATGGTTGGTCTCGATGACCCTGGGGTGCGCGAATTGTGTAACCGGGACGCAATAGTGCGCTGCGCGGTGTGCCAAGGCTACGACCCAGCGAACCGACACGGGTTTGCAAGCCATCTTGCCAAGGGGTGACGAAATCCGCAGCGAGAGGTCTTTCCATGGCCCGCCGCGTGCACCGAACAATTCTTGCGCAGCTTGCCACTTGGGTGGGACATGGCTGCGGGCGTCCACCAGCTCGCAGGGTTCCATCTGGCAACTGACCTTGGGAACCCATCGCACCAGGGGGGCGTAGGGTGTAGCGAGCCATGATGCATCGGTGCAGATGGTTCGATTGTCCAGTGCTAGCTCGGCCAGCAGTCCGGCCTGTTGGGGAATTTGATGAAACGTGCCAATACCGTAATAGCGGACAAGCACCTCTATGAGGTTAGGTCCTTCCACAATCCACGGGGAGACATCGTATTCGTCATAGGTGTAGTGTTCTGGGTAAGCTTTACCTGGCCCGTCATTGATCCACTGACCGTTTATCGAAACCCGATAGCGACTGTCGGCGGTGATGCGCAGCGTGGCAATTTTGACGCCATGAGATCCGAAGGTTTTTTTGAATAGCGCAGCTTGATTGTAGCTATGAAAGTCCTGCCCGGCACACCATATCCATTTTGCATTTGTCATCGGTGCAAAATCGCATAGGGCGTTTGAGGAAAATATCAAACTAGAATTTTTCTGGGTCGGAATGTCATGATATTATTTTACCGCAGATTATTAAGATTAGCGCAGATTTTTGTATCATGAAAAAAAGGTGCTGTGATAGGCGTCTGTCTGAGATGTAATTGCCGCATGACTTGAGTTGCGAGATCAGGGGTTGAGAGCAAACGTGCGATCCTGCGTCTAGATTTTGACCCTCCCAAAAAAAAGCGACGAAGCTTGTAGCTCCGCCGCTTTTCAAGAGATTGCCTCGTAACTTTCGCTTTAGCGTCTGCGGCGGGCGAGCAGCAGTGCGCCGAGGCCGCTCAGGAGCAGCACTCCAGCTCCTGGCTCGGGGACCACCACCAAGTATCCGCTGCTGTCGAGACCGTAATCGCCAGTGCGGCCATCCACGGTGATCTGACTGAGCTGCTCGCTTGTGAGGCCGCCAGAATTGGTGCCGAAACGGAGCTGGTCGCTGCTAAAAACAAAGCCGATTAGATTCAGCGTCGCGCCCGAATCCCACGCGATATTGGCGGAATTGGCAAACCACATTTCCTGGGAACCGGCCTCGCTAAAGTCGATGTTCAAGGTGAACCCATCGCTCAGCTCCAGCGTGCCGGTGTTGGTGTTATCGTAAGTCTGAAGATCAAGCGTGCGGTTGCCAGCAATGACGCCCACAGCCGTATTGACCGTGTCGAGATTTGACGCGATCTGGTCGTTCCGATTCCATACCACTGTGGCCGAGCCGGTGATGCCAGTGCGTTCAATGCTGGCGTCAATAGCCGGACCCGTGCCATTTGGGCGGCTCAACAATATGCCATCCGCCGCAAGCTCCACAAACGTGCCGGCACCGGTGCCGGAGGCAGAGATGGAGCCCGAGAGGGTCATGCCAGCTCCAGCGGCATTCTGCGAGAACCAGACTCCGCGATTGTCCGCAATATTTACGGCGGAGGGAGAACCAAATGTCAGCTGATCGCCCGTGTTGTTTGTGCGGATATCGATGGAAGTCAGGGCGTTGAGGAAGCCATTCCATTGCAAACTCGCTCCGTCCCCGGTGCGGATTCGAAAGCGGGCAAACGCCCCATCTCCCGTGGCGTCGCTATTTTGGGCGATGATGCCAGCATCTGGGCCGACCACAATCCATTCTGCTGTCGCACCATTTATGTTGATCGTGTTGTTGGCAGTCGCTGAATTGGAATCCACGGTGAGAAAGCCGCTGGGGGTGGAATCTGTAAGGGAATATCCGCTGCCGGTGACCAGGATACTGTTGGCACCATTTCCGATGGTTTTATCAAGGTTGCCGATATTTACGTTGCGGGGTCCTGTGGCGGTATCGTCGAAGGTCGCAGTGTCTCCGAGGGTGTTTGGATCGCCAGTGGATGGGCTCCAGTTCGAATCGGTGTTCCAAACGTTATTCGAGGCGCCCGTCCAGGTGTAAGCCGTCTGCGCATGGAGCGCACCAGTGGTAGTGGCGAGGAGAGTGAAGGGAACAAGGAGGAATTTTTTCATGGTGATGATACTTGGTGGCTTGGCTGGTTGAGAATGGAAAACGATTATTATGAAAATAAATCGCTTCTGAAAAAGGAAGTTTCATGAAGCAGGCTCGGCACGTCAACCCTTTTTTCCCTATAGCGATCGTTGAACTCCAAACCTGATGCCCAATCATTAATAATCTGCGGAAATCTGCGGTTAAAATCTTCGGGTTAGTGGCTTGGTCCTC
>CBDUBV010000257.1:0-2600 GCA_965365475.1 uncultured Chthoniobacteraceae bacterium
AGCTCACAATAGCTCACTATAGCAGCAGCAGAACAAACATCCGTGTTGCCCCACTGCGCAGGAGCTACTGGTGGCATGGCCATGGGCTATCCGCCATCTCGGTGTCAATGAAGTCTGCGTCTGACTACGATTTGCAGCCCGCAAGGTTCATATAGTGTCGGCTTGGACAAGGTGCCGCAAAACACGTTGCAAAATATCGGGCCGACTGGATTCGAACCAGCGACCTCTTGAACCCCATTCAAGCGCACTACCAAGCTGTGCTACGGCCCGTTTATTCCAAATCGCCCGGATTATCGGACGAGAGGAAGCACTATCACAAACACGCCACCCGGATTGCAAGGTTGCATTTCGGAAAAATTTGCCGCCCCAGGGCGCAATCAACATTGCTTGAGCACGCCGGATTCTCCCTCACTTTTCGCAATCACAACTGCCGCGCAGGAATCGCTGAGGACATTGACTGCGGTGCGTGTCATATCCAGCAATCGGTCCACGGCAAGCAGCACGCCCACGGCCGCTGTCGCGCCTGGGATACCAGTATTTTGCAGGATGATCAGGATGGCCACAAGACTTGCCGAAGGGATGCCCGCCACGCCGATGCTGGTCAGCAGAGCCAAAAGCACGATTATAAATTGATGACCTGAGGAAAGCTCGATTCCCATGACCTGAGCCACAAAAATTACCGCCACGCACTCATAGAGCGCAGTGCCGTCCATATTTACCGTCGCGCCAAGGGGCAGCACGAATCCGCTGGTGCGTTCAGACACTCCGGCATTGTCGCGGATGCATCGCAGAGTGACAGGCAACGTTGCGGATGAGGATGCCGTAGAGAAAGCTGTCAGAATGGCACTGGCCATGGCTCGAAAATGCAGCACAGGGTTTACTTTTCCCGCTAACGCGAGGATCGCGGGTAGCACGACCAACGCGTGAAAAAGAAGTGCCAGCAAAACCGTGATAAAATACAACGCCAGCTTCTGTACAAGTTCAAATCCGGCAGCAGCGAGCACGGGTAGTAGTAATCCAAACACTCCCAGTGGCGCAAAACGCATAATCCCGCGGGTAATGAGAATCATGACCTCGAACACACCCCGCACCGCGCCATGCAAAGATGCGACCGTAGCCGCAGGCAACTGCACCATTGCGATTCCGAATAAAATGGAGAACACGATGAGTCCCAGCATTTGGCCGTTGTCGGTGGCAGCCTGGATCACATTCACTGGAAACATGCGCAGAAAAATATCCACCACGCTGCGCATATCCTGCTCCGCAGCGGATGCGATGCGGGCATCGGGCTGTTCGAACTGGCGGGTCTGTTCTGCTTGAAAGGCAGCAAGGATCGCAGGGTTCGGCTCTCCGTTCTCCAGACCTGGCTCGATCAAATTTACCGCACTGAGTCCGACCAGAATCGCGATGAGGCTGGACAGAATGTAAAAGACGATGGTCTTCAGTCCGAGGCGCCCGAAGCCCTGGATGCCGCCGACATCGGCGATGCCTGTGATGACCGAAGAGATGATGAGCGGTACGATGACCATGCGGAGAGCATTAAGAAATATCTCGCCGATAAATCCGCTGGTCGCAACGACGGCGGATGTTACTCGGGAATCCGGGGCGAGTGATCGCAGAATCGTTGCCAGGCTGACGGCCAAAAATATGGCGAAAAAAATCTGCCAGTGGAGGGCGGGTTTGCGCATGGGGGTTTGTAAAGGTCAAGACCGCCGACGACAATCTCTTTCAGATCATGGAGGTGGCCAATCTTGGCTTTGCGAGATGGGATCATGGCGATTTGCTTGGGGCATTCCAATGAGTGCTGTTTAAGACATAATCCCGCAGTGCCAGCAATTGGTGTGGTTTTGTGTTGTAGGGCAGGACGCCGGTTCCTATCGAGGCGTTATTTAACCTTCCTGCCAGAACCATTGCGGCGTCAGCGGAGGCGGTGATTGCGCTCCAATTGCCTTGTGCAAGCGTGGCCACCGGCATGTTTATCCTAATAGCAACTTCGGGCTGTGTGGCCGCCATGTCCACAAAACTACGCTGTTGGGTCTCGGACGGGCAGATTAGAAACCCTGGTTTTAGAGCCAATAAATCGCCGAGGATCGGAGCGACGTCGCCCCCTAGAATGCAGGCTGGTGCGCAGCCGCAGGCCTCGCGACACAGAGTGAACAATGCTGCCAATGCCGGTGCTTCAATCTCTGGGAATAACGACGGAGGCAGCAGCGGCGGGCTTGCACCTGACTCAAAAATCAAGGGCAGAGCGCCCGCAGCGTGGATGGCGCGCACGTAGGGTGCCTGCAGCTGGGCGAGATGCATAAGAGCATCTCGCGCTTCATCCGGGCTATCGATGACGCTGCACAACATCTCATCAAATCCCACCAATCCGTTTGCCAGAGCCAAAGGGCCGCACACGGGCACATAGACCGTAGTTCCATGACAAGCGCGGCATAGTCGAGCCGCGACATCCAGGATGATTGGCATTCGTCCGTCCTTGTCAGGGTCTGGAGGTCGAGCTTGAGGAATCTCAGCGACTGTTGTGAAGGGATGCGCAACTATGCTGGGAACTTCGTCGCCTTGAGGCATGTTTATTTCGGCTCCAAGTATTTCCGCCT
>CBDUBV010000258.1:0-2589 GCA_965365475.1 uncultured Chthoniobacteraceae bacterium
GGGGCGGAGCAGGGGACTGCGGATCGCAGCCGCACAACAGGCTGATCGCAAGGAGAAAAATCACCGAGGTAAAGAAGCGACGATGGAGATACATGGAGAAGTAAATGGTGGCAGCACCAGAAGAGCCGCACAATGGCAGCGCGAACATATTTTTTGTCAAAAAGGATATTTTATTTGTAAGCCAAGCGCGAAAAAAGTAGGCGGCCTGGCGGCCGTTATTCACCACGCCACCTGCTGTCACAAAAAGCTGTTGAAATTGCCCACGCACCTGCTGACAAGCGCATTTGATCTCGTTTTAGCTGAACCTCCCTTTCACGCCGCTGGCACGGAGCAGGTCGATCGGACGACCTTTGTTCTTCATGGTGACGCCGGGGCGGCTCATGTGCTCCACGTCGCCGGGATTGACCAGAGTCGCTTCGCATATCTGGTTGTAGTTCCAGCCCTCGTCGCCAAGCTCTGCCATCCATGCGAGCGTGCGTTCGTGCAGGTGTCTCTGGAGTTCTGCCAGTTCTGCACGGCCATAGCCATTGTCCAGGCCATAGGGGTCTGTGCGATGATCGATCAAATACTGATAGACTGCGCGATCCGCTCCGATGTTGCCGGGCAGATCGAACGAATACACGTGATCGCGCGTATAGATGCCACGCCAGCCGCGCCCGGAGAAGATGGCCATGGGCACGTAGTCCGTAGCATCGTCACGCCTGCCTCGAATCGCTGCGCTCAGATCGCGCCCATCCACTTTTGGTGAAGAAATTCCCAGCAGACCCAGAAGCGTTGGCATGAAATCCATCGAGCCGAAAAGCAGGTCGCTCTCGCCCGTTTCAAGCTTGGCCGGCCAGCGCATGAGCAGCGGAGTCTGGCAGGCAGTGGGCAGGGGGTGCGCTTTGAACATACGGAAGCGCCCATTGCCGTGCTGCGCGATCGGCGTGCCGGGGCGGTAGCGTAGCAAATCGCCGTGGTCAGAGGTGAACACCACGAGCGTATTTTCATCCAGCCCGCGCTCCTCGAGCTTGTTCATGAGTGTGCCAAAGCATTCGTCTATACTCGAGATGAGTGCCATGTGCCCCTGATACTCCCGCAGCAGTTGCTCCGAGCGCTGATCCTTGGCATCGGGACGAAGCTCTATCCCGTCGAGGGGATACAGTGCTTCAAACTCATCCGGAGCATCGTAAGCCATTCCCGTGTGGTTATGCGGCGGATGCCAGGAAACAAAGAGCGCAAACGGATTCTCGCCATCACATCCATCCAGGAACTCCATAGCCTGGCTGGTCTGGCCATACTGCTCCCATTGGTTAAACATGATTTTCTCGTCGGTGACCGGGTGATAGTAAAATGCGGCGTCGGGGTGATAGTTTACATGGCAATTATTGCTGTAGAAGTAGTCCTCGAAACCGAAGCGATTTTCGAGTGCTACGGGCCGGTCAACATCCCCGCCCTGCAAATGCCACTTGCCGACGTAGCCCGTGCGGTAGCCTCGTTGTTTAAGTATCTCTCCAAAACTCTCACCGGGTCTGCAAAGCATGTCGTGGCTGTTGCGCACCACTGCGTTCTTCAGAGCGTAGTTCCCTGTCAATAGGTTAGCCCGCATCGGAGAGCAGACTGGCGAGGTGGAGACGCAATGATTAAAGCGTATTCCTTGTCCGGCAAAGCGATCCAGGTGCGGCGTTGAGACCTGGCTGTTGCCGTAGCAGCCGAGCATGTCCCACGAATGTTGATCGGTGATTACAAACAGTAGATTTGGCCGCTTCTGTTTGATCCCGTCTTCAGAAAAGACATCGCGCGACACCATGCTGGCGGCGGTGGCGAGTCCCATTGTCTTGACAAAAGTTCGCCTATTCATGTGGCTCTTAGCGGTTGGCGTTGGTCTCGGGAGTTCTTTCGCCCGGCCGGCTTCCGGGTGATTCGACGATATCGTTTGCCTGTCATCGCGTTGCGACAGGACTTTCGGCGGAGAAGTCGTCGAAGAGATACTGGCCGGAGCTTTGCTGATAGTAGGGACCTGCAAAGCCGGAGTCCGGCAAACCCGGCTGGGTCACTGTCGTATCCACCACCGTTGCCGACGATTCCTGGTTCAGCACCTTGAAGTGATAAACATCTGGCGCAGTCGAGGTGATGGTGACCTCGTATGGCACCCGCGAATCCCAAGGCTCACTTGCCTCGCCGCTCTCCAGCGGCGTCACCGCATCTCCGGCGACCTGGACAAGCTCCCAGAGAGCGCTCTCCCCATCCGGTCCGCCAAAGCGAAACGCATGAAAAGCATCGGCCCCCTGAACCATGAATGCCAGGCCCGCCACGCGCGGATTGGTCACTCGGGAAGCGCGTCAGCGACGTGGTAAAGTCGCCTTTGCGCAGTTCGACTTCCGTGTTCCACAGCACGGCGTTGTCCTTCATCTCTTCGAAGAGGGTATGCACGCGGAGGCGTTCGTCCGACAGAGCCCATGTTCCCGTTCCGATCTCCCATCCCGGGCCAATGTCCTCCCCGAGGGCGGCGGCTTCCACGTCCGCTCGCGCAAAATCGTCGGCGAAGCTGGCAGCATGCAAAGGCGCGATGGCGAAAGCGGTGGCAATGGCAAAAACGAGGGAAGATAG
>CBDUBV010000259.1:0-2582 GCA_965365475.1 uncultured Chthoniobacteraceae bacterium
TGTACAGCAACGCCAGCACCGCCTTGTTGCTCCACAGCATCTTCCACACCGGCTCACCCCTCTTCCTGCCGTCCAGGCTCTTCTGCGAGAGACTCTATATCGGTCAATCCGACAGCGGCACGATCTTCGACCGTCAAGCCGGAGAATTGCCCACGCCTTTCGTGGCGCCCGATCATAGATTGTTGTTCAGTCAGCCAACCGGCGTCATGAACTTATTTCGATCCACGGTGCCTGCCACCTTCGCGAGCGGCGACACCGCCTACATCCTTGCCGTCTCCACGGCTGCGGCCATCAAGAGATAAGACAAGTTTTCGTTGGCATCGGTAAGCGTGCTCGGCGATCAAGTAAGCCTGCATCTCGTCTATCGCGAGGAGACATTCCTTCATGGCTTGCATCTTGCGCCGCGTCTCGTGCTGCTGTTCGCCCAAGCCTTAAGAAGCCAGTCTAATGTCGGGATGCGCATTGCCGTGGCTACTAATGCGGCGATTTGCGCATCAACTGTGGTTGTGCGCTTTCACTAATAGCAGTCGTCGCTACCATATATACAGGAATGGCTACAACAAGAGAAGCGAGGAGAGATACATCGGCATTGTCCTTGTTCTAACATCACTTCCCGTATTCCATTAAGCGCTGGGTACGAGTGAAACTGGCGTCGCTGGCTGATTGTGGCACTGGGTGCCGCTCCAATCATCAGTAGCGGTCTCGATTTCGGCGCAGCGTTCATCAGATGGGCTGGATAGCCGGGCCATACAAACGGCTTGATCATCTCACTGACCGACACGCTGGCGCTAGCGATATCCCTCAAGTTTCACAAAAGAGAACACAAGTCGATATTCATGTGGATCGAGTTGTTCTATATGATATGCAGCGTGATAGGCATGTTTGTGGACGCTCTGTTTACGCCAGAGTTTTTCGACTACTTGTGCAAGGATGCACTTTATTTCTCGGCAGCTATATCGATTTCCCACGCTTCGGTCTTGATAATTTAATCAACGGTCTTGCGTTTGTCATTATCGTGAATGGCATAGTGACAGTCTGGAACAGTTTGCAGAGACAGGCGCAGGCGGCTGGAATGATCGGCCACAGAAACGACGCGGGGGCTGATTTGCACATGGTGGTTCCGTTACTTCTGGCTGTGGGCATGGAGGCGAAGCTAAAGGCGCTTCCGCTGGTTGCGGTGCTAGTGTCCGCCCTTACTGCGGCGTTGGGGGGTCCCGCACCACTATTGACCCTTTTTGGCATAACAATATTCTCGATTTTGTTGCTTGCGATGCTCATGAAGCCGTCGAAGCAGGTGAAGATTGTGCATTCCGTATGCCTGCTTGCCTCGGTTGTGATCACGCGACTTGCGATACACACTTTGAGCAACCGGTTCGAGCAAACAGGCGGCGGCTTCACATTGGGAAAAACAGTGGATGAGAGGCCTTCGAGGAGGCTGCCCGGATGATGAATGAAGATCGCCTCTTGGGAGTGGGCAGCAATCAGTATGCGGTTACCGCTAAAAAGCGGCGGATGCTGCAGTGCCGCAGGGATCAGTTGGGTAACGATGAGTAATTCGGCAACTCAGTGCGTGCAGACCTTGGGCCGCGTCCAATCGATGGGCTTGAAATCAAGCAGCTTCCGCTCGATCCAATTCGGGCGGTGGCCGGTGAACGTCTCCGCCGTGATTCGCTCAAAACGCTGGCCGTCCATTTCATATGTGATCCACATATCGGGATTGGGCAGCAGCCGGATGGCGATGTCATGCTCGACCAGGCCGAAGCCAGGGCTCTGCGCTCGTGCGTTCAGTGTCGAATCAGAGCTGGCGATGATCCGCGTCGCGCGCGCCTGGTAGTTGAACAGGTAAGGCGGTTTCGGAAAGACGAGGTGGTTGCTCACGCCCCCTTCGGTATGAAGATTGCTGAACATCGATATCGAGCTTTCGGTTTTCAGGCCGATATAAGGCGAGGTGCAGGTGAGGAAGAGCACCGTTGGAACCGCGTAAACCCACCAGCTCTGCCGGCCATGGGCTGGCGGGCTCCGGTAGGGCTGCTCGAGCAGGGCGGCACGGATGATGAGGATCATGCTCAATCCGCCGAACAAGGCCCACACCAGCAGCCATGCCGAGTGCCAGAGGAGCGCGGAACCTTCCGCCCGGTGCTCCGCGCCGATGATCCAGGCGACCGCCAGCGCCGCCGTCCAGACCAATCCCAGCAATGCCATCGCCGACAGGCCCGGACGCAGCCTGGGCACGCTGCGCAGCAAGGCCACTCCCGTCGAATAAAGGCCGGACGCCACTTCCCGCGGCACCGACAGCATATAAAGGGCGAAAACCAGGCTCGAGAAATCCATGTACCACGAGTAGCCCGACAGCGGGATGACGAAGTGGAACGGCAAGCTGACCAGCAAGCCCAGCCAGAAGAAGCGCCGCCAGTACAGGCAGACGATCGCAATGGTTTCAACGATAAAGGTGGAGGCAATGGCGAGATACTGCCCGGTGATGTTCTGGCCCAGCCCCAACGGACCGGCCAGCGGCTGGTAGAGCGCGGTCGCGCAGCTGACCGACGGGTCGAGGAAGTCGGTGTTGATCTTGTGGAAGATGC
>CBDUBV010000260.1:0-2580 GCA_965365475.1 uncultured Chthoniobacteraceae bacterium
CGGCATCCATCACATCCTCGCGCGATGCAGCGAAGATCGACCCTCCACAGATCAGCGGCAGCAATGTCTCCACCACGCTGATATCGAATGACAACGTAGTCACCGCCAGCAAACGATCCGAAGCTTCAAACCCCGGCTTGCGTCGCATATGCATGAGCACATTCAACAGTCCACCGTGCGTCACCTCCACGCCTTTGGGGCGGCCGGTCGAGCCCGAGGTGAAAAGCACATACGCCAGGTCTTCCGGCGATGGGCCTTCCAGCTCCACCGCTTCGCCCGTGGCAGTCATATCCACCTGCCACATTTCCACGCCATCCATGTCCGGCAGATTTCCGCGATCTACATCAGTCAGCACGACGCGCACACCGCTATCCTCGATCATCAAGGCCAATCGTTGCGTGGGGTAGCCGACATCCAGCGGCACGTAAGCCGCACCGGCCCGCATGATTCCAAGGATGGCGGCTACTGCCTCTGGCCCGCGCCTCAACGCCATTCCCACCACCGAGCCCCGACGGCACCCGCGCTTCTGCAACGCGCCAGCCACCGCAAGACTCGCGCGGGAGAGTTCGCGATAGCTCAATCCTCCATCGGCATCCTCAACCGCCATCTTATCCGCGTGATGCACAGCCGATGCTGTGAACAAATCCAGCACTGTGCCGGTTGGGAATGCATGTTGCGTGGCATTCCATTTCTCCAAAATAAGTTCCCGCTGTTGCGGCGTTGCGATCTCGATGCGCTCGATCCGCATCTCCGCCGCAGTCGCGCACTGCCGCAGCACATGTTCATACCGCAGTAGAAAATCCTGCGCGGTTGCTTCCGCAAACAAATCCGTGCTGTAGTCGCACGACACCCGCCATTGGCCTTCGCGTTCCACCATGAAAACGTTCAGATCGTGGATCGCGCCCGAAGCGCACGAAGGGATCGCTTTCAGCTCGATTCCTGCGAATATACATGGCCGCACAAAATCCCGCTGGTGCGCAAAACTCAGTTGCGTAACCGGATTCTGATTGCCCGCCCGCTCCGGCGAAAGTTCGCGCACCAGTATTTCGAAAGGCACCTTGGCATGCGCCATTGCCTGAGCCACCGTGTCGCGCGTGCGTGCGACCAGTTCTTTAAATGTAGGATTGCCCCGCAGCTCTGTCCGCATCACCAGCGTATTAATAAACGACCCGATTAAGGGCTCCAACTCCAACTGATTGCGTCCCGCCACAGGCACCGTGAGTGCCACATCATCCTGACCAGAATGTCGCGCAACAAAAACTTGAAACGCCGCCAGGCACACCACAAAGAAACTTACATTCTCCGCACGAGCCAGCGCTTGCAGTGGTGCCACAATCTCTGCGGGCAACATGCGCGAGACGATATTGCCCCGCCAACTTTTTGCAGCGGGTCGCGCATAGTCCATGGGCATCTCATTGTGCGGAAGGTCATCCCATTGGGCTCTCCAGAAATCCACATCCTGGCGCATGTCGGGCCCGACCAGCATCTCGCGCTCCCACAATGTGTAGTCGGCGAATTGCACGCTTAATTCCGGTAACGCCGATGCGCGACCCTCGCTCAGTGCCGCATAGAACTCGGCAAACTCCTGCACGATCACGCCCACAGACCAGCCGTCGCAAACCGTATGGTGTGCCGTGACATGCAGTATCCAGTCCTGTTCGGCGCGCTGCACAAGTCCCCCACGAAACAATGGACCACTGCTGAGATTAAATGGCGCACGCGCTTCCTGCGTGCCGATCCGCTCGGCCTCCTGCGCCACGTCCGCCCGATTGCGGATGTCCAGAGTAAAAAACGGGACCTCCATTTCCTCATGCACCACCTGCTGCAAGCCCTCCGGCCCGTCCTGAAAGGTCGTCCGCAGAATCTCATGGCGCTTCACGATCTCCTGCAACGCCGCGTGCGCAAACGCAGGGTCCACTGGACCTCGCAGTTGGAACCGCACGGGCACGGTGAAAGGCGATGCCTCCCGAATGAGTTGGTCCATGAACCAAAACGATTCCTGCCCGACTGATGCTGGAAAAACAAATACCTCGCTCACGGTTGCAGCTTGTCCTTCCGGTACTGTTCCCGCGACACTCGCCGGATCGCACCCGCGCCGGGTGGTGATTGCGCGGCTCCATCACCCACGGCTTTCGCCATTTCTGCAATGGTGCGGTGTTCGAAAAAATGACGCGGCGAAAGCGCAATACCAGCCTGCGTGGCGCGTGCTGTAATTTGAAAGCTTAAGATCGAATCGCCGCCCAATTCGAAGAAGGCGTCATCTACACCCACCCGCTCCAACCCAAGCACATCGGCCCATATTTCGGCCAACTGCCTTTCCATATCATTGCGAGGCGCGGCAAAAGTCTTCGCGTCGGCGACAACCTCAGCGGTCGGCAACGCTTTGCGATCGATCTTGCCGTTCGGAGTGAGCGGCAGTTCATCCAGGCACACGAACATGGACGGAATCATGTAATCAGCAAGATGCACGGCCAGGTGCTCGCGCAGCTGTTTTGCCAACGCCGAACGGTCGCCCTGCACGCGGAATGGTGAGTTCACTTCTCCCTGCTCCTTGGCATCTGGGAAGAGCGGCACGCACCG
>CBDUBV010000261.1:0-2568 GCA_965365475.1 uncultured Chthoniobacteraceae bacterium
GCGCGCGGAGGCGGGTGCGGTGTCCTTGGTGGCGGCGCGGCGGAAACGGTCCAGCCATGCATCCACATCGCTGAGGAGATCAACGGCTGCATTCTTCTTTGCCGAGACTCGGGTGAGCGGGGTGGCGAAGTAAGACAGCCCATTGCGGACTTGGAAGCCGTAGCGCTGGAATTCATCCAGCCCACGATCCACACCAAGTCCGACCACCGCGCGGGCGAAATCTACGCCGTTGCGGGCTGCGCGGTCTCCCACTTGTGAGCGGCCTTCTGAGAAGATCGTGCTGAGTTCCGCGAGGGTGACGGCGCGTTGCGTCCAGACGGGGAGCCACATTTCAGACCGGGAGGCTGATTCATCCGAACTCGTGGCACTGGCGTAACCAACGCCTGCTTGCCGCACGCAGAAGGGATAGGCCAGCGCTCCGGTTTCTGCGGATTCGAGCCGCTTCACGCTGGCTGCTGCAAAGAGCAGAGCACCTTCAATCATCAGAATGAAGTCCCAGGGGTTGACGGCTGAAGCGGCATCGAATCCAGAAGTGGCATTGGCACCTCCTGCAGTGCCAGGCAGGAACTGCCCGACGGGTGCTTTGGCCAGTGGAGACGCCACAGGATCGGCGAAGAGTGCAACGCTGAGTCTTTGGAGGGAGTGTTCCAAAGGTTTGCCCGTGGTAACATCCATCACCTCCGTGATTCGCTGCATGAAGTTGTTGGTGAACTCCAGGCGTCCGTCATTCCCTCCAGTTCCCAGCAAGGGTGGGTATTTGGCTCCGCCATCAGTGAGGACAAAAGCGGCATCGAGCCATTCCAAGGCATCTTCAGGAAGTGTGTTGCGGCAGATTAGCAGGAGGTTTGCTTTTTGTTCCGGTGTTGGTTTTTCACCAAGCTCCATTCGTTGCAGTGCGTTCTGCGCTGCTACGAGCGCATTGGCGTAAGGCTGCAAACGCTTAGATTCGGACTTCGCTACCGTCTCCAGAGCTTTGGAGTTGTCTTTGGGATGGAAGCCGCTTCCACCGTTCCAAGGGGCAAGAACCGGCGTGGGCGCATACTCCTCCGAGAAGAACATCAAAAGAGCCTCCCGATCCAGTGTGGAAGCCAGAATAAACTGGTCGCGATGCCAGCGCCCCGTGGCGTTCGGGTCTTTTTGCTCGCTGACGAGGCGAAGGATGCCGAGGGCTTTGAGGTAGTGCGCCAGAGGGACGGGAGCGCAGCCGGAGAGGGTGAGGGTGGGCATGGCGGTGTCAGTCGTTTTTGGGTTTGGGTTTGCGCAGTGCCTTGTTCTTGCCTTCGGTCAGGGCTTTGAAATTCTGTTTGCCGGAGACTTGGGTGCCGCTTTGGGCTTCGAGTTCTTTGCGGGCGTTGCCAGCGACGCGACCGCCCGCTTGGGCGGCGGTTTTGTTTTGCGAAAATCCCTGGGCCTCGCGTTTCTTGGCAATCTCGGTGGTGGAGGCCTCGCCGAGCATGGTGAAGATCAGCTCCAGGTCGGTCATATGGTCGCGAAGATTGTCCTTGGGATTGGTGAGGGACTTGTGCGCCTTGTATTCCGATGGAGTCATGCCGAAGGTGGCCTTGCTGATCTCGGCGGTGAGGATGGCGAACTCTTTCTGTTCCTTTACGCCGCGCTTTTTCCATTCGTCGGTAAGTTCGTCGCGGACTGCGATGCCGCGCAGGCGTTTTTCGATCCAGTCTTCGGGGTAGCCCTTCTGCTCGTAGATCTGGCGCATTCGCTTTGCGGCGAGTTCGGGGTTCTCGATCTCTTCCAGGCGTTCGTAGCCGACTTTGGCGAGCCAGAGCTTAAAAGGCTCGGCTTTGGGGGATGGGATGGATTGGATCAGGCGAAAAAGCTGCTCGGTGTCTGCTACATCGGTGAGGCGCTGCTTGCCGTCAGCGGCGGTCATTTTCAAAGCGTTACAATTTGTAACGGTTTCATTTCCTTCGTCGGAGAGGCGCTTTTTCATGACGCGCCAATAGACTTGAGGGTTGTCGCTGCCGGTGAGGATGGCGATGACATCGACGATGGCGAAATACCATTTTTCCTCGGCCTGGTTCCAGGCACGACGGACTTGTATTTCTTCAAAGAGGGCAAGGGTGCTCATGGTTGTGTGGCAGGTTGGGCTTCGGCAGCGGAGGCGCGCATGTCGGCAGCGCGAAGCAGGGTTTCCAGATAGGCGAGGGCGAAGGGCCCGATTTCATCTCGCAGGGCGATCATGCGGGCGAGCCATGAGGGCCGCCCATTCTCATCGCTGCCCATGCGCATGAGTTGCAGGCTGAGCGTGGTCTTGGGCAGGGCAATGTCTGTCAAATACACTTCGGGGAGTTCATCACCGTCGATGATGCCTCGCGCCATGAGATCGGTGGCGCGATCTGGCGGTGGTTGCTCCTCGGGTAGGGAGCGGATCGAGAGCCGGACCTTGCCATGATGGGCCGCGATGACGTAGGCGATGAGGTCAGCCTGGTTGGTTCCGTCATGATGCGCGAGCCATGCGAGAGCGGAGGCGAGTTCGTGTCGGAAGTGCTTTCGCCAGCGTGGCATCGAGCCGCCTCTGCCGCCTGATTTCGCGAGGACATCGGCAGG
>CBDUBV010000262.1:0-2556 GCA_965365475.1 uncultured Chthoniobacteraceae bacterium
CGTTCAGCCGGGCGGGCATCTTCGCGCTCGGCATCATGCCGTACATCACGGCCTCGATCATTATCCAGCTTCTGGGGGCGGTTATGCCCTACTTCCAGAAGCTCCAGCGGGAAGGCGAGGACGGACGGCGCAAGATTACCCAGCTTACGCGGTACGGAACGGTGTTCATCACCGTGATCCAGTCCCTTGGCTACGTCATCAGCCTTCGGGCCACCGATGCCGCGGCCATCGTCATCGCACCCTGGGCCTTTACCATCACGACCGTCATCGTGCTCGTGGCCGGCACCATCTTCGTGATGTGGCTCGGTGAGCGCATCACTGAGGACGGCATCGGCAACGGCATTTCGCTCATCATTATGGTGGGCATCATCGCCGGGCTGCCGCAGGCGCTGTGGAACGAATACGACCTGAAGGACAACGCCTTCATCCTGCTCATCGAACTGGGCTTCCTGTTCCTGGTGACGCTGGTGTGCGTGCTGTTTACGCAGGGTATGCGCCGCATCCCGGTGCAGTACGCCAAGCGCGTCGTGGGGCGGAAGGTATATGGTGGTACGACGCAATACCTACCGCTGCGCGTCAACGCGGCGGGCGTGATGCCCATCATCTTCGCTCAGTCCATCATGTTCATCCCGGCCACGCTGGCCTCCTTCGCACCCAATTCGGACTGGGTGCAGCGCTTCGGCGGCTGGTTCACGGACGTTTCGGGCTGGGGCAACGCCGTCGTGTTCTTCACCATCTGCGTGTTCTTTACCTACTTCTACACGGCCATCGCCGTCAACCCGAAGGACATGGCGGACACGATGAAGCGCCAGGGTGGCTTTATTCCGGGCATTCGTCCGGGCAAGCAGACCAGCGACTTCATTGACAACATTCTGACGCGGATCACGCTGCCGGGTGCCATCTTCCTGGGCCTGGTCGCGATCCTGCCGACGTTTGCGATCAACTTCGGCGTCACGCCGGGTTTCGCGCTTTTCTTTGGCGGCACGAGCCTGCTCATCCTCGTCGGCGTTACGCTCGACACGTTGCAGCAGATCGAGAGCCACCTGCTCATGCGCCACTACGACGGCTTTATGAAGACGGGCCGCGTGCGTAGCCGCCGCGCCTGACCGTCCGCGAGCCATGCATCTCAAAAGCGAACGTGACCTTGCCTACCTCCGCCGGAGCGCTGACCTCGTGAGTCGGACGCTGGGCGAAGTGGCAAGGCACATTCGCGTAGGAGTGACGACGGCAGAGTTGGATCGGATCGCGGAGGACTTCATCTACAGCCACGGCGCGCGCCCTGCGTTCAAAGGGCACGATCCGGGCTGGGGCGGCGGAAAGTTTCCCGGTGTGCTCTGCATGTCGGTGAACGACGTCGTCGTGCACGGCTTTCCCTCGGATTACAAGCTGCAGGACGGCGACATCATCACGGTTGACTGTGGGGTGGAACTCGACGGGTACTTCGGCGACTGTGCCTTCACCTTCGCTATCGGGACGATCTCGGACGAGAAGCGCCATCTTTGCCGGACCACCTACCAGGCGCTTCACAAGGGAATCGAGCAGGTGCGGCACGGGCAGCGTATTGGCGATGTCGCGTTTGCCGTGCAGGAGCACTGTGAGTCCAATGGCTGCGGCGTCGTGCGCGACCTCGTCGGGCACGGCATCGGCATGGAGTTGCATGAGAGCCCGTCTGTGCCCAACTACGGCAAACGAGGCTCAGGCGCCAAGATCAAAGCCGGGCTGACCATTTGCATCGAGCCGATGGTGAACCTGGGCACGCACCGCGTCAAGACCGACAGCGACAAGTGGACCGTCCGCACGGAGGATGGCAGCCCTTCGGCGCATTACGAGCACATGGTAGTGGCCCGCAAAGGGGAAGCGCCGGAAGTGCTCACAACCTATCGTTACATCGAGAACCATATAGATCCTCCCTATCACGGGGTTTTGCATGGCCAAGCAGCGAGCCATTGAGCAAGACGGCGACGTGGTCGAGGCGCTTCCGAATGCCCAGTTCCGGGTGCGGCTCGAAAACGGACACGAAGTCCTGGGGCTTCTTTCGGGCAAGATGCGGATGTACTACATCAAAATCCTGCCCGGCGACCGCGTGAAAGTGGAGCTTTCGCCCTACGACCTCACCAAGGGGCGCATCGTGTATCGGTACAAATAGCGAAGTTTTTGCATAGCTGAACTTCAATGCATCCAAGGCGTCTCTTCCGACTGCCTCACCCTTTTCCGCCTCCACCTCTTTACTGATACAGACCGATGAAAGTCCGAGCCAGCGTCAAGAAGCGCAGCGCCGAGGATAAGGTGGTTCGCCGCCGCGGCCGCGTGTACATCATCAACAAGAAAAACCCCAAGCACAAGCAGCGCCAGGGGTGACCCCAGTGTGGATTGCAGGCTGCAGATTGCGGATTGATTGATCCGACAGCCAATCTGCCATCTGCAATTCGAAATCCGAAATCGAATTATGCCACGAGTTGCCGGAGTTGACCTTCCCAACCGCAAGCGCAGCGAAGTTGCGCTGACCTCGGTCTATGGTGTGGGCCGTGCCCGCGCCCGCGAGATTCTCGACAAGGT
>CBDUBV010000263.1:0-2549 GCA_965365475.1 uncultured Chthoniobacteraceae bacterium
TACCGTGTCTCTCTCGCCGAGAAGATCATCCCCGCCGCGGACCTGTCCGAACAGATCTCCACCGCCGGCAAGGAGGCCTCCGGAACGGGGAACATGAAGCTTGCCCTGAACGGCGCGCTGACCATCGGCACGATGGATGGTGCGAACGTCGAAATCCACGAAGAGGTCGGCGACGAGAACATCTTCATCTTTGGTAAGACCGTGGAGCAGGTGGAGGAGACGAAAGCCCACCGCTACAAGCCCTGGGACATCTACAACTCGGACGAGGAACTGCGTGCAGTGATCGACTGGCTCGGGTCGAGCTACTTCACGCCCAACGAGCATGGCGCGTTCAGCCTGGTACAGCAGAGCCTGCTCGGCGGAGGTGATCCCTTCATGGTCCTGGCCGACTTCCGCTCCTACTCGGACGCCCAAGCGCGCGTGGATCAGGTCTATCGCGACAAGACGCGCTGGGCGCGTAGCGCGATCCTCACTACAGCTCGCGTGGGGAAGTTCTCCAGTGACCGCACGATCCGCGAGTATGCGGAGCAGATCTGGAATCTTCCGTCCGTGCGGGTGCCGTAAGGATGGCGCCCTCGCTGGTTCGCCAGCTTTCCCGCTGACGCTGAGTCTGTTGTGGCCGGAGCCGGTGGCCCCGGTTGGCGTCGGGCGCGCTTGCAGCGTCGCTCCCGGCCTCGGCGAGGCCAGCTAGTGCGGTATCAAGGACATGAACTCAGGATGTGAAAGTCATCACTCGACGGACGACAGGAAACCGTGGACAGCCGGAGGCAACTGCGTCGCCGCAAGGCGGGGTGGAGAGCAGCCCGAGGCGGACAAGTGGTCCCAAATAGACGTACTAACGTTAGTGAACTCGATTCGGCCTCGGCCAACGGCGAGCTTGCTGGCTATTAGCGAAGCCTGCCGCAGAAGCGGCAACCCTGTGACGGCGCAGCGCCTGTCCATGCTGGATGCAGGGGTTAGCCGGGGTGGTTGGAGTGGGAACGCTTGGAAGGGTTCATGGCTGAAGATACGAGAGCGGCGCGGGGGACTGACCTGCGCCGCAGTCAGAGCGCTCATAGTAGCGACGAAGCCGGGTAATGCCGGTGGAGCGAAGGGGCGCAGGAAGGTGAACGCGCAATGAATGGACCAAAGGAAACACCCCCACCTCAAGTTCCTGCGAGGGATAAACCGGGTGGAGAGATCTATGCCCGCTGGGCCTGGGTTGAACCGGAAGTCTGGACAGAGCGCATGCTGAACGCCCTGGAAACGGGGATGAGAGGAAACCAGTGGTTTAGCCTGATCGACAAAGTCTATCGGGTGGAAACGCTGGCGACTGGCTGGGAACACGTGCGGTCCAATGCAGGTGGCAGCGGCGTGGACCACATGACAGTAGAACGCTTCGCCAAAGACTGCCCACGCGGGCTGCTCGCCCTCCAAGAGCAACTGCGCCAAGGCGTCTACCAGCCCAGTCCAGTCAAACGGTGTTGGATCCCAAAGCCTGGCACGAATGAGAAGCGCCCGTTGGGCATACCGACGGTGCGGGATCGAATCGTGCAGACCGCTCTGCGCCTCGTGCTCGAACCCATCTTCGAGCATGACTTTGCCGAGCATAGCTACGGGTTCCGACCCAGACGTGGTTGCAAGGACGCGCTACGCCGCGTGAAGGCCCTGCTTGATGAGGGTTACACGTGGATCGTGGATGCGGACCTGAAACGCTACTTCGACACCATCCCGCACCAGCGGTTGATGGAACGAGTCGGCGAACGCATCGCGGACAGCCGGGTGCTGACGCTTATCCAAAGCTACCTCAAGCAGGGAGTGATGGACGGGCTAAACACCTTTGAAGCAGAAGAAGAAGGGACACCCCAAGGGGCGGTCATCAGCCCGCTTCTGGCCAACGTGTACCTCAATCCGCTGGATCATCTGATGGCCCGCCACGGGTATCAAATGGTTCGCTACGCCGATGACTTCGTTATCCTGTGTCGAAGCAAGGAGGAGGCGCTGGAAGCGCTCGCGCAGGTACAACAATGGGTGACAGACAACGGTCTGACGCTTCACCCCGAAAAGACCCGAGTGGTGGATATGGAACAGCCGGGAGGCTTCGACTTCCTCGGTTACCACTTCGAGCGGAAGTATCGCTGGCCGAGGAAGAAGTCGCTGATGCGGATGAAAGACCGCATCCGCGAACTGACTCCCCGCACCAGTGGCAAGTCGCTGGAATGTACGATCCACAAATTAAACCAGTGCCTCAAGGGCTGGTACGGGTACTTCAAGGATAGCTACAAAACAACGTTCCCCACGATGGACGCATATGTCCGGGGACGTCTCCGAGCGATCCTGCGAAAACGCTCCAAACGGCGCGGCCGCGCCGCTGGCCTAGACCACCAGCGATGGCCCAACCACTACTTCATCAAGCAAGGGCTGTTCAGTCTCGCCGCAGCCCATGTCTTGACCGTTCAGTCCCAAACATCGGGCAATCACTAACCGGAGAGCCGGATGCAGGAGAACTGCCTGTCCGGTTCGGAGGGAGGGGCAGAGCCACTCAGCGCTCTGTCCCTACCCCTATCAAC
>CBDUBV010000264.1:0-2514 GCA_965365475.1 uncultured Chthoniobacteraceae bacterium
GCAACGCCGCAATGCCGCAACGCCGCAACGCCGCAACGCCGCAACGCCGCAACGCCGAAACGCCGAAACGCCGAAACGCCGAACGCCGAACGCCGAAACGCCGAACGCCGCAACGCGGCAACGCCAAGCTCGGAAACACCTTAACCTTGCACTTGAATTGATGCACGACCCTCACTAGGCTCCGCATCCCAAGTTATGAAAACGTCCACCAAAAATCAGCAGCCACTCTCACCCCCCACCCCCACCAATGGTGAACAGGGCGTCATGATGTCGGGTGCGGACATCCTCGTGGCATCGCTCGAACGCGCAGGAGTGGACACGATCTTTGCTTATCCAGGCGGCGCCAGCATGATGCTTCATCAAAGTCTTACCCGATCCAAATCGATCCGCACTATTCTCCCGCGACATGAACAAGGGGGGGTATTCATGGCCGAAGGCTACGCGCGCGCTACAGGCAAGGTGGGTGTATGTATGGCTACATCCGGGCCGGGTGCCACCAATCTGGTTACGGGCATTGCAGATGCCTGGATGGATTCCGTGCCGTTGGTGACGATCACCGGTCAGGTGGCGCGAGACTCGATCGGGAGGGGTGCATTTCAAGAAACAGATTTTTTTGGAATGACGCTTCCAGTGGTGAAACACAGCTACCTGGTGATGGATGCGGCGGACATCCCTCGAATCGTGGCGGAGGCGTTCCACATCGCGGCTTCGGGCAGACCCGGCCCTGTAGTGATCGATATCCCCAAGGATGTGCAGCGGAGTATGGCGGTACCAGTTTTCCCCACGGAGATTGCTTTGCGCGGGTTCCCCCCGGCTCCAAAAGCGGAGGATGAACCATTGCAAGAAATCCTTCGGCTGATTCAGAACGCCAGGAAACCTGTGCTCTATGTAGGAGGGGGCATCATAACATCCAACGCATGTGAAGACCTGCGGGAGTTTGTGGAACTGACGAACATCCCGGTGACGACCACCTTGATGGGGATCGGTTGTTTCCCGGAAACGCATCCCAAGTCTTTAAAGTGGCTGGGCATGCACGGCACGGTGTATGCCAATTTCGCGGTGGACGAATGCGATCTACTTCTGGCTTTTGGTGTGCGGTTTGACGACCGGGTGACGGGCAAGGTGAGCGAGTTTGCCCGGCATGCCACGATCGTGCATGTGGATGTGGACAACTCGGAGTTGAACAAAAATAAGACGGTGCATCTGCCGGTGCTGAGCGACATCCGCCATGCGCTGTCGCGGCTCAATACATTAAAAAAAGCCAGCAACACCAATCAGCCAGATTTGTCGCAATGGCATGCTCAACTGGACGCATGGAAACAGGAGTACCCGCTTCATTTTAATCCTGTGCCTGGCAGGATCATGCCTCAACACGTGGTGCGCAGAGTATCGGAACTTACTCGGGGCGAAGCGATCATCACTGTCGGTGTGGGACAACACCAGATGTGGGCTGGGCAATACTATGATTATGCTCATCCGCGCAGCTATCTGAGTTCCTCCGGGCTGGGTTCCATGGGGTTTGGGTATCCGGCGGCTTTGGGTGCGAAGGTGGCATTCCCGGACAGGCAGGTGATCGATATAGATGGTGATGGCAGCTTCCTTATGAACGTGCAGGAGTTGGCGACTGCGGTTGCGGAGAAGATACCAGCAAAAGTGATTATTTTAAATAATCAATATCTGGGCATGGTGGTGCAGTGGGAGGATCGTTTTTTCGCAAGCAATCGTGGGCATACTTTCCTGGGTGATCCAGCGGACCCGGATAAGATTTTTCCTGATTATCTTCCGATCTGCCAAGGGTTCGGGGTGAAAGCGGAGCGAGTCATTCATCCTGAGGATTTGGAGCCTGCACTGCGTCGGATGCTGGATTCACCCGACCCGTATGTCTTGGACGTGATGGTGCCCTATACCGAGCATGTGTTGCCGATGATTCCGGCGGGAGGGACCGTGAAAGAGATAATCATGGAGCCGATGTCAGACAAGACCGTGGCATTGAGTGGCGATCTGCCAGGGTGAGGCGATGAAAGCTGTATTTAATCTGAGTCGGTCGATAGTGGAGAAGTGTTTCCATCCGGATGCCATCTCCGAATTGTGCGGCCTGGTGGAGTTGGATGTCGAGGTGCCCGAGCAGATTTCGACCTACTGGATGTACCCGCGTTTACAGGATGCTGAGGTGATGATCACTGGTTGGGGAAGTCTGCGCGTGGATGCGGAGATGCTTGCGCGCGCGCCGAAATTACAGGTCGTGTTGCATTCTGCCGGCTCCATCAAGTCCGTGGAAAGCGACGCGATGTGGGATCGCGGCATTCGGATAACGAGTGCGGCCAATGTAAATGGAGAGCCGGTAGCGGAATTTCTGCTGGGACAGATTCTCATGTGCTTGAAGAATGTGTTTCTTCTATCGCATGGTTTTTTGCAGAACGGGCGGTCAGCATGGCAAGAACGGCAGGAAGTGAAGGGATATTATCGATCCAAAGTAGGAATTATCGGCATGGGCAATGTGGGCAAACATTTGTT
>CBDUBV010000265.1:0-2508 GCA_965365475.1 uncultured Chthoniobacteraceae bacterium
CCGCAGCCTGCAGCAATGCGCTGCGCAACCACGATGGCTCGAAGGTGGTCACGTAACCGCCGGAATGGCGAACAAGCGGCATGTCATCGCGCAGTGCTATCATGGTCAGTATTTAAACAGCTCCTGTTGGCGTTTGTCGGGTCGGGGACGGGTCTCGAGGAATTGAATTTCGTTAATGAACTCGCCGATGTCTTGGAACTGCCGATACACGGAAGCGTAGCGGACATAGGCGACTTCATCCAGACTGTGCAGTTTCTCCATGATCTTCGCGCCGATGGCACGCGAAGGTATCTCGCGCGTGTATTCGGCTTCCAACTCGCGCTGAATCTCAGCAGCGGTCGCTTCCAGAGTCTCCACGCTGATGGGGCGTTTCTCACAGGCCTTGGTGATGCCGGTCAGCATCTTCAGCGGGTCGAACGGCTCGTGCCGCCCGTCGCGTTTGATCACGCGCACATCCTCGATCTCAATCTCCTCGTAGGTCGTGTAGCGATGGTTGCACCCCACACACTCCCGACGGCGCCGGATACTGGCACCTTCGCGGGATAGTCGGGAATCGATGACTTTATCGTCGATCGTGCCGCATTTGGGGCAACGCATTGTGGGGAAAAGTTTGGATTTGGCACATTCAACACAATATCTTGTGGTGAGTCAAATTTTTACCGAAGAATCTTCCACCTGCAATATCTCGCGGGCCCGGTTCAGTGCATCGTCAAAATGCGCCACGATGTTGGCGCGGTGGATCGTGTCAATCAGGTCCGCGCGTCGGAGCATATCAAGCGGTTGCCGGTGCAGCCCGCTCAGAATCACGCTGCCGCCGTCGCGCCGAAAACGACCCACCACATGCACGAGCGTGTGGAGCGCCGTGGCATCCATCGCTGTCACCAGATGCATCCGCACGATGAGCACACGGGGCGGCTCGGCGAGTCGGCTGAGCGCGGCTTCCATCTTCTCCGCTGCTCCGAAAAGGAACGGCCCAAAGATGCGCAGCACGATGGCGCCGTCGGGAATAGTTTTTCCCGAAGCGAGCTGTTCATGGGACTCCAGCACGTCGTTGGGTGTGACTTGTGAGACCTCCGTGGTCTCGGACACGCGTTTGATGAAAAAGATTGCCGCCAGAACCATTCCGACTTCCACCGCGATCACCAGATCGAATACCACAGTGAGCGTGAGCGTGGTGAGCACCAGGAGCGCATCGCTGCGCGGAATCTTGTGCAGCCGTCGCAACTCTCCCCACTCGCCCATGCGCATCGCGATATGGCACAGCACCGCAGCCATGGCCGCGATGGGCACGTGCAACGCAACCGGCGCAAACACAAGGATGATCGCCATCAGAAACGCGGCATGCACCATGCCCGACACAGGCGATCTCGCGCCGTTGTTGATATTCGACGATGTCCGCGCGACCGCGCCAGTGCAGGGAAAACCCCCGAAAAGCGGACACAGTATGTTGGCAACACCCTGCGCGATCAGCTCGGTATTGCTATCGTGACGCTGCCCCGAAAGCCCGTCGGCCACCACCGCCGAGAGCAGCGACTCGATGGCACCCAACAGCGCCAGCGCGATAGCCGGGCCGATGAGAGAACGCACCAGCGCAAAATCCCACGGGGGCATCACGAGGCCTGGCAGCCCTGCGGGTATGGCGTTCTGCCCGAACGTGGAACCTATCGTGGCAATATCCATCGACTTCTCAATCCCTGTGAGAGTGACCAAAAGAGTCGCACCGATCATGGCCAGCACGGCGCCGGGAATTTTCTTCCATCCGTATCGCCCCCACAGGATCATGAACGCCAGCGATGCAACCCCCAGCACTACTCCTGGCGTGTGGGCCGAAGGCAACGCGCTCGCCAGCCATCGCAGACGCTCAGGGAAATCCACCGGCGCGGCACCCTCGGTCTGGAGCGCAAGAAAGTGAGGTATCTGCGTGAGTATGATCGCCACCGCGATGCCCGTAGTAAAACCACTGGTGATCGGCCAGGGGATGAACCGGATCAATACACCCATGCGACAAAAACCCATCACCAGCAGAAAGACGCCCGACATGATCGTGGCCAGGATGAGCCCGCTGTACCCGTGCTGATTTATGATCAGTAAAATAAGCGGGATGAAAGCTGCCGTGGGACCGCCAATCTGGAATCGGCTGCCACCCAGCGCGGAAATGAGGAACCCGCCGATGATGGCCGTGTATAGTCCCAGCGCGGGTGGAGCGGAAGGCGTGGCTGCCCCCACCGGCACACTTGCGATCCCGAGTGCCAGCGCGAGAGGAAGCGCGGTGAGCCCGACGCTGATGCCTGAAAGGATGTCGCTCTGCAAATCGCGCAGCCGATAGCCGCCGGCGAACAGCTCCAATGCTTTCGGTGAAAAGATGCGTCTGCTCATTTCCTTAAGCACTCCACCTGCAGTCCGGGCGTTCTTGCGGCAGCGGCTGGTTTTATTCCCAGCCAGTCGGCCACTGTGGCATGCAGATGCAACGAACTCACCGTGCCCAGATGCGACCCACCGATCAGCGCG
>CBDUBV010000266.1:0-2492 GCA_965365475.1 uncultured Chthoniobacteraceae bacterium
TTGCCATGTTCCCGATTACTTCGTGCCGCATTTTTTTCCAAGCCAGAAGGCTTGGGAAAGTCCGACAGGCTGCTAGACGCCTGCAAATGGCCGCCGATAGAATGTAGCATCTCCGAAAATCCCCTCATTAGCGCACCCTGACGATGGCACCGAAGAACAAAACCAACCGGAAAGCGACGGCTCCACCGCGCCTCAAAATCCTGGTCTCCTCCGCCGTGGTGGATTGGGACGAATTACTGGAGAGCATCTATCCCTTTTGGATACCTACGGATACGAGGTGATCATGTCCCACAAGGGCACCCTTCCGGTGGAGCCCTCCGTGTCCGCCATGGACTCCTGCCTGAAAGCCGTCGAGGACTGCGATTTGTTTTTGGGCGTCGTCCTCTCCCGCTATGGCTCGGGAAAAGAGGACAAGGATGGTCTTTCGATCACGCACCGGGAGGCAATCCGGGCAATCGAACTCAATAAACCGAGATGGTTCTTCGTGCATGAACACGTTTCCGTCGCCCGTGAGCTGCTGAGGCCGTATCGGGATGAAAAGATCCAGAACCGTTTCGCCCTTAAAAACGGAATCAAGTTTCAGAGCACCCGCATTCTCTCGGATCTCCGTGTGTTGGATCTTTTCGAGCTTGCGATGCGACACGACATCCCCGAGGTCAAAGATCGCAAGGGAAATTGGGTGCAGTCATACACGTCGGAGGACGACGCCCGGCTTTTTGTTTCCGCTCAATTCCGCCGCTACCGGGAGATGTCCGAGAAGTATCTGCCGAAGCTAAAGGACACGGCTGCGATTCGTGGACGGATCAAGGGAGGCAAATCATGACCAAAGCAATCGAAAAGCTCCTCGAACAATCAGAGTCCGAAACACTGGAATTCAAGACGGGCAAGGTAAAACCGGCTCAGCTTGGAAAAGTCGTCTGCGGGATGCTCAATCAGCGCGGTGGCGTCATTTTGTGGGGCGTGGATGGCAAGGGAAGTCCGACCGGCATTGCCGATGCGGAGGCTCGAGCCGTCGAGTTGAATAATTTCCTGATGCCCCGGATGAAGCCTCGCCCGCTTTTCTCGGCCACAGCACACCGGATTCGAGGGAAGGACATTGTTGCCATCGACATCCCCGCTGGCACGGAAAAGCCTTACTCGTTCGAGCGTAAGATTTGGGTTCGTCTTGGTTCCTTCACCATGCGGGCGGCACCCGCACAAAGCAGCCGCATGGTCCAACTCAGCGCGGTCGCGCTTGACCGCTGGGAACGGGAACCGCACCCGGGGTTCGACCTCGCGGACTGTGACCCTGCCGAACTGCAGGAAGCGCGGAATGAGATCATCAAGGCCGGACGATTCGGCATTGATGTTCCTGCTGCCGATGCGGAACTTCTCGCCAAGTTATATCTGCTGAAGAGCGGCCAGTTCACCAATGCCGCGGTCGTCCTTTTCGCGGCCAATCCATTGGCTTGAGCACCGAACCTCGCGGTGAGAGTGACCAGCCACCTTCGAGGTGGGGAGGCGACTCACGACCGAATTCTCGAAGGTCCCGCCATCCGCATCCTGCGGGAGGCGGTGAGCGTGATCCAGCAAAGAACCGGCCGCTCAATCGCCTTTCCCAAAGGGCAGCTCGAACGCGAAGAACGTTCCGCCTACCCCCTTTATTCGCTTCGCGAGGGGTTGGTGAACGCCATAGTTCACCGGGACTACGAGACATCCGGTATCGGCGTGTTGGTCAGGATCTACGAAGATCGTCTGGAAATCGCCAACCCCGGACAGCTACCAGATGGCTGGACTGGTCAGGATCTGGGCCGGAAAGTCGAATCTCATCCCCGGAATCCCGACATTGCCCGAGTCTTCTATCTCCGGAAACTCATGGACCAACTTGGTCTGGGAACCCAGCGCATCGTGGAAGAGTGCGTATCCGGTGGAGCGAAATCTCCCAAATGGAAGGAGCAAAAGCACACCGTGACGCTTACCCTTTTCCCCGCACCCGAGCTGTCCGAGCAGCCAGCACTGAATCCCAGACAGGAGGAATTCCTCAAATCATTAGACTCGGAGCCCAATTTAAGGCCGCTGACTACGAAAAGTCCACCTCAATGAGCGCACGCCAAGCTCGTCGTGATTTGGCCGAGTTGGAGCACAGAGGAGTGCTCAAGCGGACGGGTGCCGGACCGTCCACCGCCTACCTCCTCACCAAAAAACTCTGATCCGGCCAGAATCCGGCCATATCTGGACAAGCCCATGCCACCACTTAATTTCGATATGCTCCGAGCCGGAAACAAGGGCGTTTCTGCTCTTGCAATCAGGTATTTACATGACCCTCAGGGAGGAAGCTTAAATCCGGCCAGAATCCGGCCATATCCGGCTAAGGCATAAATCCACCCCAAATTATCCCTCCCGCAATTTATGGCCAAGACCGAAGCGACCGTCGAAGAACTCGTCAGCATGATCGAGCGGGGCAAGCTCCGCTTGCCGGAAATGCAGCGTCGATACGTCTGGCGCTCTACTCG
>CBDUBV010000267.1:0-2464 GCA_965365475.1 uncultured Chthoniobacteraceae bacterium
GTTCGGAGTTCCACAGAGTACACTTCGACGGGCACCGCCTTCTGCCTTTGTTGCGCCCAGACCACCAACACCCCGATGTGCACAGCGATCGAGACTGCAAGCGTGATGTGCCAGCGCTTACGTCCGCGTGCGGTCTCTGCGCTCCAGTGTTGCGCCAGCCGCATGGGTCAGGGTTTTGTGTCTGAGGGCTGATGCTCGACTTGAAAAGTTTGGACGCCCAGATCGTGCACACGGTCCATTATTTCCACAAACTGGCCGTAATCGATGGACCGATCCCCGCGGAATCGGACCGCGCGTTGGTCTGACGGTATGGTGTCCAGCACTTGGCTGATCGTGCTGGTCAGCGTCTGCATGGTTACTTGTTCACGGTTTACAAAGATGAGTCCGTCAGCATCCACAGAGACGATGACCGGGCTTTCCTGGTCCTGCCTTGGCTCCGCGCTGGCCTCGGGCAAGTCGAGTCTCAAAGCGGGAGCTACAAAGCTCGAACTGAGCATGAAGAATAATAAAAGCTGAAATACCACATCGACCAGCGGAGTCAGGTCGGGGGTCACCCGCAGACCCGAGGGACGTTTAAACAAAGGTGCCCCGATGCCTCTCGGTATAAAAGCGCTTTTATCCATCGCTCTTACGTGCGGCGAACCATTCATCCAGGAAAATGGCCACGCCTTCCATGTCGTGATTTATCGCAGCCGTGCGGCTCTGAAAATAGTGCAACATGGCGATGCACGGAATGGCCACGATCAAGCCAGCCACGGTTGTCAGCAATGCTTCCCATATACCGCCTGCCAACTGCGCCGGTTGCACCATGCCTTCCATCGACTCGATGGTGGCAAAAGCTTTCACCATCCCGGCCACAGTGCCCAGCAATCCAAGAAGTGGACTGATCTGGGCCACTGTGGCCAGAACACGCAGACGCCGTTCCAGTGCCGCCAGTGCTTCATTGCCCTCGCGCACCAACAAGTCCCGAGCAAGTGCTGGCGGGTATCGCAACCCGGCCAGATACACTTGCGCAATCCGCGCCACGGGATGTCGCACGCCAGCAGCAACGGCTTCAGCTTTTTCCGTGTCGCCCGTGGCAAGCGCCTGGGCCAGCCGCTCCAGAAATTCACGCACATCCAGCCTGAGCCGCGCGTGATATACCAGACGCTCCACGATCACGGCGGCTCCCACCACAGAGCAGAGCACCAGAACCCACATGGCGATGCCTCCCTTGGCGAGGAAATCCGGTATGGCTGCTGCGAGAAACATCAGAATTTCACTTCCGCACCCACAAAGAACGTGCGCGGTGCACCCGCACGCGGACCTTCCGGATGCCGCGAGCTAAGATAAACAGTGTCCACCACGTTGCGCACGCCACCAAAGATACGCCACTGATCGCTCACCTGCCACGACGCAGTCGCATCCATCAAGAAAGCGGCATCCGTGCGACCAAAACGTGCATCAGGTTCTCCTTTCGGGTTGCGTTGCGAAGTCGTGTTGCTCGCTGTGGCATAAGTGCCCGGTGTGTAGGTGGCGTCCAAGTTCAAAGACCATTGGGCATACTCGATTCCGATGCCAGCAAAGATTTCGTAGTCCGGAACGTATGGCACACGATTCCCATCCTTGCCTCCGCTAAAAATGGAACCGGCATCGCCCGAACTGGCATCGCCATTGAGCCGCGCGTGATTCAACGTGAGCCCTGCACGCATCGGCACCTTCACAATCCACTCGTGCGCAACACCCGGGTCGTAACCGAGCTGCAATTCCACTCCGCGCGCATCCACTTTACCCACATTCTCCGAAGAGCCAGAGCCGCCCGCACCGATATTATCTATCACGATGAGGTCATCGAACCGGGTGTAGAATAAAGTCGCCGATGCGGAAAATGCCGGGGTCGCATAGCGTGCGCCCAGCTCATAGCCGATGGAAGTCTCCGGGTCTGCTCCGTCGCGTATCGCTGCACGTGGCTCCGGAATCGTGAACCCGCGATACACGCCCCCGAAAAGCGTGATGCGATCGCTGGCCTCGTAGTTCAAGCCGAGACCGGGGGCAAACAGATGCGTCGATCCGCTACCGGATTCCACCAGTTTCGACGGGCTGCCTGTGGTGTTGAAATCGCGATACTCCTGCTCGACATATTCATACCGCACGCCGGGTATAACCGCCAGCCGCCCAAGCTGCATGCGGTCCTGCGCAAACAAGGCGAGCGCGTAAGATTCCTCCTCGCGATTGCCCCCGCCACCAGCGGGACCTTTCTTGGAACGGATCACCCGGCCTGACGCATCCTGCGTGAAAGCGGTATCCCGCTGAAACCGCACCGCCTGGTCCCAATGCAGACGCAAACCCAATTCGGCCTGGTGCGACACCTCGCCCGTCTCGAAGTTGATAAGCGCCTGAGTCTGCACGCCCGCCAGATCATAGTCGCGGTTGTTGCTGCGGTAGTTGAACTGCCCAGCGCGGTTGCCCTTTAACACTGCCAATG
>CBDUBV010000268.1:0-2405 GCA_965365475.1 uncultured Chthoniobacteraceae bacterium
TGGATTTCGGGTTTGAAGCAGCCGGATGGGAAATCCCATTCCGGAATGACTTTGACCGCCATTCTTGCGAGACCTTGGCGATGAATGCTGCGGGAGAGGTCATTCATGGACCGATAGAAGGCATTTCCACAGCACAGATTCGATCTGTGGTTGGCAATGGCAGGAACTCTGTTGATCTGGTGATCGGTGGGCCACCGTGCCAGCCGTTTTCCAAGTCGGCATATTGGTCGCGCGGCGATACGCTCCGACTCAAAGACCCGAGGGCCAATTCCCTTAATGAATACTTTCGCGTCGTGGAAGATTTTACACCCAAGGCATTTCTGCTCGAGAATGTCCACGGCATCAGCTACTCAGGAAAGGAAGAGGGATTTCAATTCTTGATAGAGCGAATCCGTGAAATTAATCGAAAGAAAGGCACTGACTACCGCCCGACCTACCGCGTGGTAAATGCCGCTGATTATGGAGTCCCTCAACTACGAGTTCGCTTCATTCTCGTGGCGCTACGAGACGGCAGGGAGTTTCAGTTTCCCAATCCTACACATAGCGAGGCGGGTGCGTGCAACGCGCCTCTCTTTGATGTTCATAGAGCACCGTATGCGACGGCGTGGGATGCCCTTCGACATATTCAGCCCGACAGCGACGAGAAGCTTTCTGTTGGCGGCAAGTGGGGCGCATTGCTACCATCTATTCCCGAAGGCGAGAATTATTTTTATCACACCGACCGCAAAGATGGGTTGCCGTTGTTTGGCTGGCGCACTCGATACTGGTGCTTTCTTTTGAAGTTGGCCAAAGACCGTCCATCCTGGACTATTCAAGCTCAGCCCGGGTCCGCTGTAGGACCATTCCATTGGGATAGCCGAAAGCTTTCCTGGCGTGAGATGGCCGCTTTGCAAACCTTTCCGAAAACATTTAAAATTGCCTGCCCTCGGGTGGAGATTCAACGCCAACTAGGCAATGCGGTCCCATCGCTTCTCGCCGAGACTCTCGCCCGCGCGCTCAAGGAGCATTTATGCTCTGTTCGTTTTGAAGAGCCAAGAAAGTTAGTCGTGGCCAAGGCACGATTTACTCCGGAGCCAGAACAGCCGTCTGCTGTCCCCGATGAATTCATGCATCTTATCGGAGAACATGCCGCTCATCCTGGAACCGGCAAAGGTCGTTCATACCAGACCCGGACACCACAAATCGAGGCTCAGAACGATACCACGTGTGAGTCACTATTAGCGATGGCATACTCCACTCGCAGCACGTAAGTTTCCCTCAGGATGAATGCTCCTTCCCATGCCGATCCCACCGCCCGCAGCGTCGCATGGGAAGCACTCAATCGCTGGGAACACGGCCAGGGACATTCCGACGCCATACTCCACCAGCTTCTGCGCGAGTCGCATCTCTCCGCCATGGACCGCGCCATGGTCACCGAACTCTTCTATGGAGTCATGCGCAACCGCTCCCGGCTGGACTACGTCATCGCTCAGTTGCGCACAGAGCGCCCCGTGGAAGCCAAAGTGCAACAACTGCTGCGGCTCGGGCTCTACCAGATATTTCACATGCGCATTCCCGATCACGCAGCGGTGGACGCCACCGTGCAACTCGGAGGCAAAGCGCGTGGGCTGGCCAATGCCATCCTCCGTCGGTCCATTCGCGAACGCTCCTCGCTGCTCACCCGCCTCGATTCCGCGCCGCTGCACATCCAACTCTCCTTCCCACCGTTCCTTTTGGATCGATGGAAAAAACACCTCGGCGAACACGAGACAATCGCCCTGGCCCGCGCCCACAACAAGCCAGCGTGCGCATACGCTCGTTGCAATCAGCTTAAAGTAACCCCGGGAGAATTGCGTCGCTCGCATCCGCAAGCAGAGCCGCTCGCCAGCCGTCCCGATCTCTTCCAGCTCGACCGCATCCCGGCTTCATGGATTTTCCACGGGCTCTGCTACATTCAAGACCCAAGCACCCTTATGGCGTGCGAAATGCTCGATCCACAACCCGGAGACCGCGTGCTCGACGCGTGCGCAGCACCGGGCGGCAAGACCACTTACCTCGCACAACTCATGCGCAATGCAGGCCGCATCCATGCATGCGATAGCTCTGCGTCGCGGTGCGACATTCTCCACGAAAATATCCAGCGCCTCGGCGTGTCCAACACTTCCATCCATGTGGTGGACTGGACGCAGCCCAATTCGTGGCGTGAGACCGGCTATCAACGCATCCTGCTCGATGCCCCATGCAGCAACACCGGCGTGCTAGGCCGCAGAGTCGATGCACGCTGGCGCCTTGCTCCGGATGATTTTAAAAAAATGCCCGATCTTCAGTTTCACATAGCCAGTCGTCTCATCCCGCTGCTGGCACCCGGCGGCACGTTTGTTTACAGCACATGCAGCCTCGAGCCCGAAGAGAACGAACAAGTCGTC
>CBDUBV010000269.1:0-2365 GCA_965365475.1 uncultured Chthoniobacteraceae bacterium
TTGGGGGGACGCGGCACGGTGGCGGGATGGTCGCAGCGAGGCACGAGCGGAGAGCAGCCCGTCACGGTGCAAGGACGGGGTGGTTCGTGGCGCGTGGCCGAAGAGGACGGACTCACGATCTACCAAGAAGCCAACCCCTCCTCCCGCTCCCTGGAGCGGGGCGAGGATGGGGCCTCCAATAAATTCCCGACGAAGTCGGCACTCAGAGAGCGCGCGCCCGCCCCACCGCAGCCCCGCGGACCAGCCCGCCCTGGAGCGAAGCGCAAGGGTCTGCGGCTGCGGCTGACGTGCTTGCACGGCAGGGGGAGCAGCCGACGGGCGGCTACGGCACAGCCAAGGGCACGGCGCGATGTGTGCCGTGGCGTGCGAGGAACGAGCCGCCACGAGCAGACATCGTGACCAGTGCCCGCCGTTGAACAACCAAGGCGCGAGCACTGGCGCGATGCCTGCGGGGCGGTTCGATTTCATCGGCAAAGCCGCACTCTCCCGCCCCATTCGCAGGCAGCGTGCCAGTGCGGTGCATCGGCGTTTGACGAGGGTTTGGCGTTCGTTGCCACTCGCGCCAGCGGAACGGCGTTGCTGCACGCTGACCGGTCGAAAGCTACAATGGGACATTACTCCATTGCCCCTTGGTGCATTCAAAAGCTTTCGCTTGATCTATTGTGACTATCGCCACATCTGCGGTCTTCCATTCGATTCTAACTGATCGCGCAACATAGCTTTCCCCGGAGAAGCCTTGCGCCGAAAGCATCGGCCAACCTGTATTCGGATAATATTCAAATCGATACACCATGGGGTTTACACGAAATAGCCCCTTCAACGAAAGAGGTCTCAGTTGGATTTCCCGAACGACGATGAACTCCCCATGAGCAGATGCTTGTTTCGCAAGCACGCGGGGTCCGCACTGATGCCAAACGCCCCATGCAGCAACGGCAACAAGCCCCGCGATGATTCCGAACCGCAACTTCATCGGGAACGCCTTTTGTAGTAGAAAATAATGAAAACAAGAGCCGCAAGGACGACTGCGCCGAAGATGAGGGCAATCGGAAACGAATGCTCCTTATTCTCGTCCGAAACAACCCCACCGCTTGCATTTGGCTGTTTCGCCAGTGGATCCGTTGTTCCTGCCTTAGTGCTTGGAGTAGATCGCACGTCTGGGTTGCCCTGCGCTTGCGCAGGGCGCTGCGTGATTGGCGACTTGTCGGCACTAGGGCGCTCGAGATCGCGGATTGAGGCTTCAGCGGGATTCTCAAGCGGAAAGCGTTCAGGATTGGGCCGGATGAACACTTGTTCGATTGGAAAATTGCTTTGCGCTAGTGCCGCAACGGTAATCTCCTTGTCAGTTGCAATGAAATGGATAGCGCTGCCCGACTCCGAGTCTTTCCAAACATCAGAACGAACAGGGACAAAAGCAGTTCCACCCTTTCGGAGTATTGACTCTTGCTTACTGTCTCCTAGCAGGGTCGTTAATTCACGGAACAAGCTTTGTGCTGCTGAGTCTCGAGCTTCGCCACTAATGCTGACAAGTCTGGTGGTTTTGAGCACTCCGACAACCTGATTTTGGGCCAAAAGATACCAGTATGAAACATGTCCCGGTTGCCCGATCCCTTGGACCTCCATATAAGATACGAACTGTTTGGAATCGACTCGGGGTAATCCCGGCATCGCCGCCGATGGTCCTTGATAAACATCTGGGCGAGTTGCTTTCAACACTTCAACAGTCAAACCTAAACTCACGCCAGATGGTGCGATTCTTGAAACTGCCGACTCAAAGTTCTGCGCTGATACAGAACCTAAACAACATAATACCAGAATGACGATGGAAACACAGAGTTTCATCAATGGATTCGGGAGCCATTCGATTTAATGAGGATTCCTTCGCTGTCCTGCTGAAGTCGGCTTGTCGCACCTCTGGGAACCTCCCAAATATACATTTCGCCAGCATTATATCGTTGCTCTAACTCTGTGCGAATAGCCGCTCGATCAGGCAAGCCATTAACTTGGTGATTCACGCTCATCCCGACCGCGTTATTCTTCAGGTCCATTGTGCTATTGAAAGCCTGCTGCTGATCATCATAACGATTTGAATACTCGTGCCCGGTCGAGATCAGATCAACATCTCCAGCCGTAACGGGGAACGTTGAAACCGATACCGAGCACCAATAAGCATGCCGCATTGCGTCATCTTGAGGTCCGGCGGGATAAGTGGTTCCAAAATCAAGAGATTCTTGCCGGTAAGCCAGCATAATTGGCGCGGCATTTGGAACAAGAGCGGCCGCCTCAAGCTCACTGAGAATGCCGACCCCTTGGACTTTAAAATGGAGCTTAAACTCCGAACCTCCAATCGTGATCTTGACCTCCTTAG
>CBDUBV010000270.1:0-2355 GCA_965365475.1 uncultured Chthoniobacteraceae bacterium
ACGGCTTCACCGCCAAGGAAAGCGAGTTCCACCGGGTGACCTGCTTCAACGGCCTCGCCAAGACCGTCGGCCAGTACTGCTCCAAGGGCCAGCTGGTCAGCGTCCAGGGCCGCATCCACTACACCCAGTGGGAGGACAAGGACGGGGTCACGCGCTACGGCACCGAGATCCTCGCCGACAAGGTCGACTTCCTCTCGCGCGGCAACGGCAGCGGCGACGAGACCGACAACAGGGATGCTCCCGAGATCGACTGACCTCTCCCGTCGATCTCCCCTCGAAGGGGTCCAGTCCGTACCGGACTGGGCCCCCTCTTCTTGTCTATCGGACCGGCTGAGGCGCGGTTCGCGAGGAGGCGAAGCTTGGCGCAGCCAGGCGCTTCACGGCCTCCTCTTCTCCCATCTTGCCGAGCACTTCAGCGACCTGCCCGAGGGCCTTCTTCGAGAAGTTCTCGAGGCCGGTCCCGAGTAAGATCCGTCCGAGTTCGAGCGCGGCTTCCTGTTCCAGTTCGCGCTGCTTCCGATCGAGCGCCAGCCGGTCGGCTATCGTACCGGAGTCAACAGCTATGATGAATATGGCATCCCCGCCGCGACCAACGTCGGACGATTCCAATTCACCGGTCAGGCGTGGCTGCCCGAACTGGGCATGTATCACTGCAAGGCGCGGGACTACTCGCCCACACTAGGCCGCTTTCTCCAAAGCGACCCTATCGGTTATGACGACCAGATCAACTTATATGCTTATGTCGCAAACGATCCGGTTAATGGAACAGATCCCACCGGGACAGAGAGCGCTTGGGAGGATGCAACCCTCAGGGATGAACGGGCATTACTCGACGGCAAGATATCTGAACAGGAGTTTCGGGATCGACAACAAGCGAGAAGTGCGGGCGGAGTTATCGGTGCTGCCATCGCTGGCACCACGATCGCGACACGCGGGTTTGGGCTTCCTGCTCTTGCAACGGCAGCGAAGGGAACTTCCTACTACCTCGGCCGAGTTGCGGTGACTATGGGTCGGACTTACGCGACTCGCGCACTGAGAGCAGCTAGGGATGCGGGCGTTCAAGTTCTTAAGCGTACCCTGGGGTGAATGAGGCGCTCGGAAACGTCTGGGGAAGCGGTCTGAAAGATGCTCGTGCTGCACTTCAACGAGGGAGCATAGCAGTTCCTAAAGGACTTACTAAGGAAATAGTAAGTGCATATAAATCTTCTTTTAACTACCGGGTAGGCAGAGCGCTGAATACGGGCAACAAGCTAATGTACGATGTTGCGAAGACAAGACTGGATATATTGTCGAGGATGGGATTCTGATGGGGCCAGATCGTCTGCGGGCGCGGGGCATCAATGTTGCTGACCCTGCGTCGGAGGCTCAACTCAGTAAGCTTAAGGCGGTTGTCTCAAACGATGTGTTCGATGCACTCTATGATAATATATATCGATGGTTTGACGGTTTTAGTAATGATGATTTTGACGAAGGGAGTTTTTTGAGAGTATGGTCAATCGAAAGGGTGATCACTTCTAATATCCTGACAAGCGAATTCGTCCTATTTATCGATTTTTCTTTACATAGCGCCGTCTATGGCATGATTACTGGTCGTTCCACGCGTATTTTGTCTTATGAGAGTATGCGGCCTTCGTCGATCAAGATTGACCAACTTGTTGACTTTATTGCGTGTGGCAAACTGGATGACACACTTGGACTATAACTTGAGTTGAAACTCAGGGCCGCTATATTTCTCTCAGCCGCTCGTCTGCGGCCACCGCGCGTAGGTAGCTGAAAGCGCTCTTTGACAGCCGCTAAGCTCGGCACTGAAAACCGCCTCAAGGGCAAAGCCGCCCCGGACCTGATCCGCGCCTCCCGCGTGTGACACCAAAGCGATCAGAATTCTGCACCATAATCTCGCCGCTAGGGCAGACTGTGCTGTGGTAGTCAGACTGGGCTTGCGAAAGCGAACGGTGTCCCATCTCCAATCACTTTCTGACAGGCGGGAGTTCCTCGCGACGCGTTACGAGCCTGGGGAAGCGAGCCTTTCTGAGCCCAATCGATTGCAGGCGACGCTTTCCGAGATCGCGACCAAAGTTTCGGCGATAGTCAAGGAGCCAAAGGGCGAAACTCAGGTCACCACGCGACCCTGATCGCCGGTTGTTCTGATACAATTGGTGCCCAAGGATCGATGCGTCGCTTCCCACCAAACGGGGGGAGGGGGTTTGCTCACGGATTGCCCAGTGTGATGGGCGCGCGACCGGCGCGTCAAGGACGGCAGGGCCCCACCATTTTAACCGTCCTCCGCTACGCTCCAGACGGACAAAATCGTTGCCCCCACCGCCGCTCACGCGGTCGCCCGTGCGGGCGATCCCT
>CBDUBV010000271.1:0-2324 GCA_965365475.1 uncultured Chthoniobacteraceae bacterium
TACGCGATTTTACCTCCACGCACCTTTTGCAGTGCAGCACGATCCATCGCCAGCACATCCTCACCTTCGAGAAGAATCTGACCCGAAACAATCCGCGCCGGTGGCATGGGCAACAGCTTGGTGAGCGACATGGCAGTTACGCTTTTGCCACTGCCGCTTTCGCCCACGATGGCCAGCGTCTCACCTTTGTTCAGACTAAAATCCAGTTCGCGCACAGCTTCGACCACACCGTTCTCGGTCTCAAAGCGGATGTTCAGATTTTTAACTTCCAATAGTGGAGAGTCGCTCATGGTTGTTTGTATGTGGTGCGCGCTTGTCCGGCTCTGCGAAGAGCCTCCCCGGTTAAATAAAAAGCGAGCGCAGTAATTAGGATGGCGAGGCCGGGAAACAGGATAAGCCACCATGCATCGAGGATGTAAGTTTTGCCATCCGCAATGATATTCCCCCACGTCGATTGCGGAGGCTGAACCCCGATCCCGAGGAAACTTAGACCTGCTTCCGTAAGAATCGCTTCGGGCACACCGAGCACTGCGGCGATGAATACCGGTGCCATACCGTTGGGCAGGATGTGTCTGAAAATGATGCGCCGATGTCGCTGTCCGAGCGTGCGAGCAGCCCGCACGTATTCACTCTCGCGCAACGTGAGGAATTCAGCTCGCACCAGTCGGGCAGTTCCTGTCCAGCTCACCAGTCCGATCACGATGATGATATTGATAATACTCGGCCCGAGCAGGGCCACCACCGTGAGGATAAGAAAAAACGTAGGAAAACACATGATCGCATCGACAATGCGCATGATCACACCATCCACCCATCCACCTACATAGCCCGATATGGCGCCGACCACGACACCGATTGTCATGGACACAATCACTGCAATGAACCCCACCGCCAGCGAGACATATGTGCCGTGCAGAATACGGGTAAAAACATCGCGCCCGAGATTATCCGTGCCCAGCCAATGCGCGGCGCTGGGCGGTTTTAATTTATCTACGAGGGAAGTCGCGTTGGGATCTGCTGGAAACTCAATGCCGAGCTGACGAAAAACAAAAAACACAATTGCGGTAAGCATCAGCACCAGCAACAAGCCGGAAGCGGCCAGTCCGATTTTATCGGACCGAAACCGTCTCCAAAATCTTTGCGTGGGATCGATCATCGCAATCTCACTCGGGGGTCCACAGCGGCATAGAGCAGATCGGCAACCAGTGTGCCCAGCAGCACCAATGCTGCCACCACGAAATTCAGCGTCACCAGCACGGGGTAGTCGCGTTCCATCACCGCTTCGTAACCCAGACGGCCCATGCCAGGATAAGCAAAGATGCTTTCGATAATCACCGAGCCACCCAGCAGCGCAGGCAACAGAAATCCGATACCGGTGATGACAGGACGGATGGAGTTGCGCAGGGCGTGTTTGTAATAAACCATTTCCTCTGGCAGCCCTTTGGCCCGTGCCGTGCGGATATAGTCTTCCCCCAGACTTTCAAGCATCGTAGCTCGAATGTAGCGCGATTGCACGGCGATGCCACCGATGGCCATAACCGTGGCGGGCACGGCGAGATGCCAGACCGTGTCAAGATACGCACTCACAGGCGAGCTGAATGCCGCACCAAATGTGCTCATGCCCAGCAGCGGCACCCCGGCATATTTCACCAGCGCGATGACCACCAGATACGAAATCCAGAAGCCGGGCAATGCGATGAACACAAATGCGGCGAGCGTGACCGCCGTGTCGGGCCAACGTCCGATCCTGGATGCAGCATAGATACCCAGGGGGATGCCGAACCCGTAAATAAGCAAGATCGAGAACACATTCAGCTTGATCGTGGCGGGCAATCGTTCTGCGATCTTCGCGAGCACGGGCCGCTCATCCTTGTTGCTCACCAGATTTCCGGTAAACAAGTCCCGCATAGTGAACGCATATTGTTTGTACAATGGCTGATCGAGATGAAACTTTTTCCGATAATTCTCTTTCACCGATTCCGAGACATCGGGGTTCATATCGCCCCAGGGATACGGACTGCCCGGCGTGAGGGTCATGATGAAAAATGACAGGACGCTGACTATTACCAGTAATATAGCTGCGATAAAAAGACGCCTGATAATATACGCCATCATGGTCGAATCCCCGGTTGGTAATCTGGTCTGTAGAACCAGTCTCGAAATGTGCGGAACCCAGCCGCAGTCATTCTTACCGGTTCATCTTTCCACTGTCCTGCAACGGGACGGCGCACGCGAAAACCATCCTTCCACATCGCGCCGACGGACTCCGGAATAAACAGGAAGAGATAAGGCTGTTCCTCGTAGATCAAGGCCTGCAGCTCACC
>CBDUBV010000272.1:0-2324 GCA_965365475.1 uncultured Chthoniobacteraceae bacterium
ATTACTCCGCCGTGCCAGAACCTTCGACGCTTGGCCTGCTTGCTTTGGGCTGTGCAGCGCTCGCGCTTCGCCGCCGTAGGCGGTAAGCAAGTCTGCACTTTACACCTGCGCCAGGGGAGAGTGCGGTCAACGGCGCTTGCGAGCGTGCCCGGTTTTGTTGAAAGGTAGTTCTTCAAATGAAATTGTGCGCGTTCCTTGTCTTCCTCTCCGTGCTGCCGTGCGGTGCGCTGACACCCGCAGAGGACATCACACTTCCGCAACGTTTGACCAGCCGGGAAGGGACTGTGGAATTTCGTATGGCTCTGCCCCGCGCCTATGCAAGCGGACTGAAAGCTGAGGTCTCACGAATCCCGCTCATCGAGTTTCCCGGACTTGCCCAAGTGGAATGGCGGAGTGCGCCCGCCGGTGCGGAACTTTGGTGGAGGGGGAAAAACGAAAAGCCCTTCCACCATATCCTGCAAGGCTTTCCCCTGTGGCCTGGCCCGGAGGAGTATTTCATCCAATACACATGGAAGGCGGACGAGGGTTTGCTGCAGCTTTTTATCAATGGCACGCCTGTCAGATTGCCGGAAGCGCGCTTTAGGACGCTTTGGGACGATGAGGATCGCGCCACAAAGGTGCGTCTTCCCGCTGCTCCGATCACCATCAGCGACCTCCGGGTGGCCAGCGAACAGACGCCAGCCCCGGTGCTGCGCGAACGGGTGCCAGAGAACCTGGTCGGGCGACGGGCCGATCTTTTCTGGGACTTTCCACCGCCAGCGACGGTCCTGGACGCAGATTCGCTCAAGAAAGAACTTCTCATGACAAACCCGCTCTCCCAGCCGCAGGATGTCGCCAATTGGATAATGGAAGGGCCGGGCGACACAAGTTTCCGCGACGGCTGGATGACACTGCGCTCGCGCAAGGCCGATGCGCAAACGCCGGACCATGGACACTTTGTCTTTTGGTGCCCGACACAATTGCCTGCGTCGTTTGTCGCAGAATGGGATGTGCAAATTCTCGATCACGCCGGGCTGCTGATCACGTTCTTTGCTGCCACCGGACGGAGCGGGTCCGATCTTTTCGCGCCCGATCTGGAAAAACGCGATGGCACCTTTCGACAATATACCCACGGCGATGTGAACGCTTATCACATTTCTTACTACAGCAATCCCGAGCATGAGCCTGGACGCACCACCTCGAACATGCGCAAGAATCCGCCCTCAATGATGGTCGCCCAAGGCCCCGCAGGCAGCCTGCCCGGCTCTCGGGAGATACATCGGGTGCAGTTAATTAAAAAAGGCAGCCATATTCAAATGAGCGTCGATGGAAAGGTGATTATCGATTGGCAGGATGATGACGCAGAGCGCTTCGGGAAGCCGTATGGCCCCGGACACCTCGGCTTCCGGCAGATGCAATGGACAGCAGCCCGCTACCGCAACCTGCGGGTATGGGCCTGCGATTGATGGGCTTCCGACCGGATTGATGGGCTTCCGACCGTGGTAACAACGATAGTTTGCTCAAAGCGGTTCGCTGAAGCTCAGGACTTAGTCATCTCTATGCTATATCCTGCGCAGTGCTGGCTTGTTCTCCTTGCGCAGTGCTGCGTCATTTCTTTGGCACTTGGTGTCCCGCAAAGGATACACAAGTGTTCTCGCTTCTTGATCTGCACAAACATTCGCTGCGCAATCAGGTCTCGCGGTATCGCATGGAGACAGCTAAGAGAGACATCGGTCAAAGCTCCTCGTCTGCCGCCCGGCATACTTGCAGGCGGAGATCCGGGGCGATCCAAAAACCGGTTGTCGTGTCGAGTCGGTCAAGCAACGGACGGACTCGATCAATGATCCCTTTGCGTTTGGCGAGCAGTAGCACGCCAAGAAGCCCAAGCGTTTTAAGCCCAAGCTGCCGGGCAGCTCGGGTCGCCCTTCGTTCGTCAAGCAGGATCAAGTCGGCTCGCCGTTCAAGAGCTAGCGCGATGGCTTCCGCCTCGCCGGGATCGAGATGGAGCGATAGCAGTGCTACGCGGGAAGAATCGCCAACGGCCGAGAAGTTTACCACATCGGCGATATCGGCGAACTGGAACCGATGATCGCGCAAGCGAAGGGAATTGATCTCCTCGCGCACCATGTTTGGGGCGACGACCCGCCCGAAGAGTGCGGAAAGCAGCCGGGCCTAGCCGATAGCGGCAAGATTAAGCAGAGGCGAGGTGTCGGTGACAACGGTCACTGCTCAGAGGCTCTCGATGGTGCGCAGATCGTCGGCCAGCTCGCCCGTCCCGTAGTGAACTGGAATTTTGCGGGCGGCGAGATGATGTTGAAAAGCAATCCGGTCCAGCCCGCAGAGGC
>CBDUBV010000273.1:0-2309 GCA_965365475.1 uncultured Chthoniobacteraceae bacterium
GCCGCCGGGCGCCATCCTCGTGCATATGAATACCATCACCGATGAGGATTTTGCCCAGTTGCGCGAGCATCCATTGGCTCGAAGTTTCCACGTGGTACACTGCCCGGGAAGCCATGCTTTTTTCGATCACCCGCCGTTTCCCCTGACGCAGTTTCAGAAAGCAGGTATCCCCATAAGTCTCGGTACGGACAGTCTGGCCAGCACGGATTCCCTGGACTCATTCAAAGAAATGCGGCGGGTGCGACGCGCGTATCCGCAACTGGCGCCCGAGCAAATCCTGCATATGGTCACACGCAACCCGGCAGCCGCTTTGCACGCGGAAAACGAGCTGGGTAGCCTGACACCAGGCGCCGCAGCGGACATGATCGCCGTCCCGTTCCATGGTTCGGCGCAGGATGCTGCGAGGCATCTGGTGGAGGCGGAGATCTGCGTCTCATGGCGCATGTGGAAAGGTCGCACTGCTCAAGCCGACACATGCGAAGCACCTATTCGCTTATCTCCGAAGCCCCGCGAGAATTAGCGCCTAAGCGGTGCCTGAACAGAAAGCGAGTTATCGAGAATTTCTTTGATGCGTTCAGCTGGAAGGACCTTAGCAGTCGCAGCATCCAGATTGCCGTCCGGCGCGATCACGAACACCGCAAAATCCTCGTTGGCTGCAAGGTTATAGCTGCCAGCTACTGCCGCTCCATTGAGCGTGGTGACAAAAGGGATGTCCGAAAGAACAGGTCCCTCGGATTCTGTAAACGCTGCGACAAACACCGCCTTGCGCGAGGCAAGTCGGCGATATAGCTCTTCCAAATTGGCCACTTGGCGTCTGAAAGCCCGGCTGCGCGGTGAACTGGCAACCACCAAAACCACAGGCTGACCGCGCAGGCTTTTCAATGTGGAAACGCGTCCGCCCATGCCGGCATATTGAAAATCAGGAGCGGGTCGGACCACACGCGCATCCGCCGAGAGCGCGACCAGAACCAGACAGAGTGCAAAAGCAAAAAACGTTTTCATATTTTCATGATCTCCGCTTCTTTCGCGGAGACTTGTTCATCGATGGTTTTGACCGATTCGTCAGTGAGTTTTTGGATTTGAGTTTCGAGTGTTTTTAATTCGTCTTCAGTTAGCTCGCCCGTTTTTTGAGCTTTCTTGGCTTCATCGATTCCTTCACGGCGACAGGCCCGCACGCGCACGCGGCATTCCTCCGCCATCTGTTTGACGGTTTTGGCCAGCTCTTTCCGACGTTCTTCGGAGAGTTCTGGAATGGGTAGTCGGATGTTTTTGCCATCCACCAGCGGGTTGATGCCAACCTTGGACTCGCGCAAGGCGCGTTCGATATCCTTGGTGGTGCTTGCGTCGAACGGCTGGATCATGAGCATGCGGGGCTCGGGAGTGGTGATCAGCCCCAGTTGTTTAATTTTCATGCGGGAGCCATAAGCGTCCACGTCGATGTTCTCCACCAGTGCGGGCGAGGCTTTGCCTGTGCGCACGGAAGTGAACTCATGCTTCATATATTCCACGGCTTTTTCCATGGAAGCTTCGGTCTCAAATAAAATTTCTTCTGAACTCATAGCGGCAAACGGCCCACACCATGCAGGTTGCAGCGAGGCATGACAAGCAAATCATGGGTGGCAGCGTGTGTCTTTCGCATGCGGATGGCATGGGATATTTTTATTGCGCCAAAGGTGTTGACACTTGCAGATGGATCACTATTTTAACCGGCTCTTCCAATCTTTCCTGACCTTTACTAACGCGCCGCTATGAAAAGAACTTATCAGCCATCCAAAAGAACTCGCAAGCGTCAGCATGGGTTCCGCGCCCGTATGGCCACCAAGAGCGGTCGCGAAATCCTCTCACGCCGCCGGCAACGCGGTCGCAAACGGCTGCTGCCAAAGGGCGCCGAGTTGCCTTACGCCCGCCACACCGAAGCTTAAGCCGCGATCTTCACCCGTCCAGGCAGATTGGTGGTCGCTCGGTTTTGATTGCATTTTTATGGGGCTGGAATTTCCACGCTCCGCCCGTCTGCGCGATTCTGCGGTGTTCCGCGCCATCCGCGATTCTGGCAGGAGCTTTGCATCGCGCTATCTACTGGTTGGAGTGCTAGTCCACGATGAACCCGCAGCGGCTTCCGCATTTGGCATCGTGACTTCCAAGCGTGTGGGCAACGCGGTGATCCGTGCACGCGTGAGACGTCGGCTTCGCGAGATCGTGCGTCAAAATCGTCCGCATATCCGCAGCGGTTGGTGGGTGGTGCTCGTGGCGCGAAAGGCCGCTGCGACGGCAGACTACGCGACTCTCGAAGATGAGGTGTTGCGCCTTTT
>CBDUBV010000274.1:0-2287 GCA_965365475.1 uncultured Chthoniobacteraceae bacterium
CAAGGTATCGCCCCGCCTCATCGCGTCGCAGCGTCACCGCCACTGTGGGATCGTGCGCTGCTCCAATATCCACCCCGAGATAAAACGGCCCCTCCGGCTCCACCATCGGCCATTCCACACTCGCCAGCGGGCTTTCCGCCCGAGTGATGATCTCATAGGGGAAAAGCACCCCGCCACTATCGAGAAACACACACTCATATTCCTGCTCCCACGTCGCCCCATCGCCCGCGCCGCGCCGCAGTTGCTCCAGGTCCAGCTCGAGCCCACCGGCGATTGCATCGTGGATCGTCGTGCGGTGCGCACTCCACTCACTGCCCACCTCCTGCGACATATTCCAGAGCTGGTGGAACTTGTTGCCGCACCCGTTGGGCGTCGAGAGCACCCGCGCCTTCAGCTCGCCCCGCAGCGGGTTGGTGATCGTGGGATATACCGCCCGCCAGATCGCCTCCGCGTCCGCGTGCAGCGCAAACTCATCCAGGATGATATTTGCCGAGTATCCACGCGCCGTGTCCGGGTTGGCAGGCAACGCCGTGATCCGGCTGCCATTGGCAAAGCGCACCTCCGCGCTTTTATACACCGCCCCGCCTGCCTTCTCATCCGCAAAGCCGCTCACCACCAGCCCGATGGCCCGCGCGTGCTGCTTCACCTTCTCCATGAACTCGAGAGCCTGCCGTTCACCCGCCGAGAGGATCACCCAATGCGTGCCCGCCCGCCGCCAGCAATCGATCACCGCCTCCAGTGCCGCCGCCCAGCTCTTGCCCACCTGCCGACTTGCCAGCCATATCTTGAAGCGGCTGCCATCTTCAATGTAGCGTCGTTGATAGGGCAGGGGAGGGAGCATGGCCCCATCGCGCCCCTCTTTGTCCTTGCTTTCCATGCTCACAGGCTGCATCCTTTCTTTGTGGAAAAGCTTGACCAGAAATGGACCCCCGAGGGTGCTCCCCTCACCGGCAGCTCAGGACGCACACGCGCCGAGGTCGATGCCATCATGGCGAAAATCAAAGCCCTGAAAGAAGGCGAAGAGTTCACGGTGCCACCTCCCTCATCACCACTTCCAAGCCGCCGTCAATCTTCCGCGAAGAAATAACTTTCACCCTTGCGCGGTGCGGCATGAGCACTTCGCGCTCGGGCGCGTTCTGCGGATAAGCAATCGCCACCGTCTGCTCGATGGACTTTGCCGACCTGTGATCCTCCATGCGGAGGATAAGTTGGTGAGAGCCCTTGCCAAGAGCATACTTCCGCGCCACCCCGGCGTCTTTGGAAAAGCTCGTAGCAATCGCATTCAACTCCTGCCTTTCCAGCAAATCATTTACCCGTTGCAGCATCTCCCCCTCGCTCGCGAAACTCTCCCCGCGCCAGATCGGCGTGCCCGGCTCCAGCGGCTTCGTGCGCTTCATCAGCCGCAGCAAGTGGTGGGCCGCATCCCCGCCGCGATTGCGCGCGATCTTCGCGCTGTCTTCACTCCAGCCCCTCACCGCCTCAGCCTGGTGGTTGCGGAACCCGCGCGGCAACGGCGCAGTGAAGGCACTCTTATCGTGAAATCAAAGTTATTTGCGCGCGAGTAAGCCATGAGTTCCGGGTCAGACCGCGCAATGGCATTCCACTTGTCCGCAGCAGCGAAACTTTCATCTCCGAGTTCCATCTGGACATGGTAACGAGTATTCGGAGTTTCGATGCGCGATACACCTTGCAGTAGATGAAAGTCAATTCCACTCCAGATAACATATTCTCCTTCAGCCCGTTGCCAGCGCACTTCTGTTATTTTGCGATCAAAAACCGTGCATGAAAGCGACATGAACACATCCGTCTTTGCAGTGCTTTGGTCTAAAGAGACCATTGTCTCTGGACCGTGCAGACGGGAAACAGCAGTGTATGCAGGCTGAGCTGGAACAGCAGACTGCGGTTTCAACGCGGGAGGCTCGATTAGAGAGTAGATTATCGAACGTTCTCCGAGATTGAGCACGAGTTGATCGAGAACTAGCAAGGGGGCCGCGTCTTCTTTAATGCTCCCGCTCGCAGTTTCCTGAGAGAAACCTTTCGATAAGAGCACTAAATTCACTGCCACCAGCCAGTAGAATGCGGTAAGTAGCGGAGAGCGGAAAGATCTCATGGCAAGGAATGCTCCGTGGGCAGCAGAGTGGTCTGCATGGTGAAGGGGCCTGAGCGCCGAATCAAGAATGAACGATCAAATGGGCCGCACGACCCTTATCGGGGAACTTTTCCTTGCGGCTGTCTTTGCCGTTCGGTTAGCTTCCGCGGGATGCGGATTTTAGTCACTGGAGGAGCT
>CBDUBV010000275.1:0-2271 GCA_965365475.1 uncultured Chthoniobacteraceae bacterium
GTGGACCGTGTTTGGCCCAATTGTGTTACAGGAGTGCCTGCACCGCCATTTCCGCCGGATGGTTTTTATGCCGCAGATGCCGAAGACCCAACGGCTTTGGCTGCAAAAGTGGCTTCTGCAAAAAGTGCATTCCTCCTTGTTTATACCCACTATCTAAAAACGCAGAACCTTGAGGGGACACAAACCGCTCCGGAAAATTTTGTCGGCAACGATCTTCCCGCATCTCTGAAGTCCACCGCTCCCGCCGTTACGTCCACCAATTTTCATCAAGTGCTTCAGGAACTCGAAGGATTCGTCGCAAAGCTCACACGTATTCAGATGGCAGTTTCTTATGGCGTATGGGAGGGACGATGGGGGCAGGGGTTTGGCTCTTCCTGCGCTAGTTCTTATTCCAACGCTCATTTATGGTTTACTATAAATGGCTGGCAGGACGGCCCGGACCCTTTTGCCGGTGCTTTGGGCTCCGGCGGGATTGGCACGTATTTGCGAAATCAGAGTTCTACTACGATCCTTTCCGTATCTCGCGGAAAGATCACGGCGGATTTGAGCAGCAAGGGCCAAGGCTCGGAAAAAATATTTCTGCGCATCAAATCCGGCTTGCACGGCGTCGGCGATATGCAGGCACCTCCGGTGGGCGCTGATCTGAATTGGCAGCTATAGGAAAGTGTTCAAGGTGGACAGAACTTCGCTTCACAAATGTTGGCAGATGTGTTTCCGCACTCCCAAGCTCTTCCAAGCGATTGCGGGACCACTAAATCTTGGGAAATTATTGATGGTATATGCGTGTTCGAGCCACAGTTTGAGATCGAGCCCGATGATGCGGACTGCTGCGACACCTGTGAAGGCGGCACCTGCGAGCCGGGGGACATGGGTCTTAACCTTGGAAGTGTGAACATGCACAACAAACTGGGCAAAATGTCAGCTCTCAAATCAGCCTGAAATCTTTTCCTTCGTTCACCCACTTCCGGGGCACACCTTGCTTCACCATCGACACTGCGCGCAGCAGTGGATTCAACAGTCACGGTCCTCAAGTCGGGAGCGGTCATTCGGCAAATCCTTACCACGCAGATTTTGGTCAACGTGGTTGTTACCCAAGCCGGTGTTTCTTACGAAATTCGGTTTCATCATGCGTCTGACAAAGGATCATTGTCCGGTGGTTTTTACCAGCCCACGGCTCCTGCGTTCAAAACGGTCCGCGTGGAATGTCCGAACGCTTCCACGCAGGATTACACGTTGCTTCGCATTACTGAAAATCCAGGTTCGGCAGAGAAGATTTCCGAATACCTTTATGATCCTGCGGAGTCTGAGTGGCAATTGGCACGCGATGGCGCGATTTTTGAAACTCTGCTGATTGAATGGAGCGAGACCCGAACCCAACGCACAGAAACCAGATCCATAGCGAACGCATCCGCTCAAGTGCAATCCGTTGTAAAACAGGTGTTCTCCAAGTTTCCATGGGGATTTGAACTTGTCGAAAGCATTGATGATCCAGATGGGGCGGCGCTGACCACGTCCTTCAGCTATTATGATAACGAAAGCATCGACGGCGCAGCCTATAGAAGACTGAAACTTCGAACTGATTCGGATGGCAACTGGGAGCGGTTCACATACGCCTCGGATGGGCGAATCCACAAACGCATCAGCCCCTGGCTGGACGCCCTGCCCGCTGCGGCGGAAAACGAATGTGTGGTAGTGGAGAGTATCACCAGCCCGGATAATCTTACGCACACGGAAATCCGCAGGGTTGCCGGGGTGGAAGTGGCTCGTAGTCACACGATTTCCAGTGCGGGCACTGTTCGTCATGAAACATGCACGGAACCCGGTGCCGCTGTGGGGGCAGGCAGCAGTCTTGTTTCGACCTCAATTCGTCACACCACGGGAACTTTCGCAGGCAAACCCTCGAAAACCATTCACTCCGACGGCACACTCACCACGTGGCAATATTCAAGTTCCTCAAGTGGATTAACCACCGTGATGTCGCGGGGCGAAGCCGATGGTACGCAGAACAGTGTGATAAAGGGAACACGCACGGAAACGCTCACATCGGCTTCCGGCGTGGTTCTTTCCCGGGAAACAAGCGACATTCTTTCCGGTCTTGTCCTTGAAACAGCCGATGCCACAGATACCGATGAATTCGGCAGGGTGACCCGGATGGAGTATGGAGATGGCACGTATGAAGAATTCTCTTACAGTTGCTGCGGACTTTCCAGTCATCGCGACCGACAGGGAATCGAGACCGCGTACGACTATGATCAGTTCGGACGACAAATC
>CBDUBV010000276.1:0-2243 GCA_965365475.1 uncultured Chthoniobacteraceae bacterium
AACTGATGGTGCGCCCGACAGGATTCGAACCTGTGGCCCCCAGATTAGGAATCTGATGCTCTATCCTGCTGAGCTACGGGCGCGTCGGAGCGCCTGATAGGGAAGCGACCACGCGATGACAACGCTGACAGTCTCGGCAGTCCTTATTGGCTGGCATGGTTCCGCTCGCAGGTGACATTCCGCAATGGAAGCCGGAACTGAGGAATGGGGAGCCCCCGTACGATTGCGGATTTACTTTAAGGACCAATGGCATATCAGGTCCGGTAGGTAGTCGGGGGGGAGTACCATGAATCGTCGGATAGTATCCGTTTCACTGTTCGCGCTTTGCGTGGTGCCTGCACCCGCGCTGGCGCAAAACGCCGTTGACCAACAAGCGGCGAACGCGAGTTGCACAGCATCGATCGCGGCCACCTCGGCAGATGATTTGGCGTTTCGCGAACCTGCGGCCTTGCGCCGCGAAGGTATGGCGAGAGAGAAAATTGATCTTGAAGCCATCGCCGCGCGTACCGCTGACGAGGAAGCTCGATTAGCCAGGGTGACCGCCGAACTCGGATTTCTCGACGCCACGCTCGCGAGCGCGCGTGCCTACCTTGCCGCTCATCGGGATTACGAAGCGCTGGTGGAGAAATGTCGAGCCGCAGAAAAGGAACTCGAGCAATTGGCGGCATTGGCGCAAGTGAGTGGCGGCATGGAGCGGCGCACCGAGTATCGTGCATTGCAAGCTCGCCTGAGCACTGACCTGGCAGAACTGCGAGGGACTGTGGCGAAGCAAGGGGCGGCGGTTATCAGTGCCCGCGATAAGCTTGCCTTGCAGCGCACGTTGATCGTGGAAAATGTCTTCCCCGCCATCCGTCCTTCCGGGCCCACGCGGGCGGCCGCCAATTCCTCGGATTGTCAATTCGGTCCCGGCGGCTTTTCGAGCATCGATCCGGAGAAATGCCGCGAGCGTGGGATTTTGCTGGCCTCGGCCCTAGCGGGACTAGAACAACCCGCTACGCAGACAAATGTCTCATTAGTTGATCGCCCGGTCGATCGTACGGGGATAACTGCCTCCATAGTCGGATCGAGGAGCGGCACTGTGCTCTCTCTGGTCTACGCCGACACACGCAAGTTCCGTTCTTACTCAACGGGATTGGATCCCCTGAAAGCCGACGGAACGCGAGCTGGGACCGGCCAACGCGCGTCCTTCCTGGGTTATTCTCTCGGTTTCGTGTCTGATGGTGGCGATCTGCTCCAGTTCGATGAACGTCCCAAGGAACAGCAAGAAACCGAGATTGAAACGCTCGATCGTCTGGGTGCGAGTGCCAAGGTGACGACATCTCTGTCGTGGAACTTCTACCCCCGCGAGAGCTACGCTGACTTCGATAAACGGCGCGACACAATCTATAAGGCCGCACGTGTCGCGTGCCGCGCGGAGCAAGGGACAAATCCTGTTCCCTATCTATGCGAGAATAATAATGAACTTCAGGCTTGGATTGAGGAACGCGACCCTAAGACGAAGGATTACAAGCGCAAGGCTCAAGTAGAGGCGCTGGCAAACCTTTATTACGGGCCGCCCGAGGGCGAGAAATTGCCACGCTTCGGATTTGGCCTTTCGGGTGAAGTTGCGTTTCCAGAGTTTCAGACGATCGCTGCTTTGCCGACCGATCCCAAGGCCGATCTTAGCAAGCTGATCGTGCCCGACCAGCGGATGTCGTGGTTGGTTTCCCCCTATGCTTATTATCGCGCGCGCGAAAGCGTCAGCTGGGTCGACGGCACAATGGTGCTAACCTCGTCGTTCAAGCGGGACTATGAGACGACCAAGGCCAACGTTTGCCCGCCCGCGACAACATCGACATTCTTTGATTTGAGTGGATGCACACCGCTCGTGATCGGCGAGCCCAGGCAATATTCCAGTTGGATTCCGGGGGTTGAGCTCCGCTTCGTATTTCCGGGCCCCTTCTTCATCAAGAATCTCGCTATTGCGCCCAAGCTGACGCGTGAATTCCGCGACGGTCGGCGGGACCGCAGAGAGGTGTCAGTGCCGTTCTACTTCGCAGTCGACGCCGCAGGGGCTCTCACCTCCGGGCTGAGTTTCACCTACCGTTGGGACGGAACAAAGGCCAACGGCACCGAGCTGCTCGACGAAGCCAGGGTCGCCATCGTCTTGTCCACTACTTTCGGCCTGGTGCCCAAGTAGGATTCTCGATCACCCCTTCGCGTGCTCCTTCCGCGCCAGCTCGTGCAGCCAGGCGGCGTGCTGG
>CBDUBV010000277.1:0-2210 GCA_965365475.1 uncultured Chthoniobacteraceae bacterium
ATCTCATTGTTTCCACGAAAAATCATGTCGATATCGGCTTTACCGAAAATGAGGGGAAGGTCCTGCACGATGCCTGTCGCTGGTTGCTCCCTGTGGCTGCGGCGCAGGCGAAACGTCAGCGCGAAAGCGGCGCAGACGGCCTGTGCTGGGTGGTGCCAGCATTCATAGCCGAACTGGCTTTGGAATGGTTGGAAGGGGACGAGCTGCGGGTCATTGAGGAAGGGTTCGCTTGCGGAGATCTGGCATGGCACGCACTACCGTTCACCTCACACACGGAGCTTATGGATCAGAGCCTGCTGGATGCCTCTACCGCTGTGTCCCGCAGGCTCGACGCGCGCTTCGGTCTCCACACCACATGTGCCAGGCTCACTGATGTGCCCGGGCACACCATCGCTCTCGTGCGCGCCCTTAGCAGGGCGGGCATCACAAACCTCCACATCGGCACGAACTGGATGAGCCCCTCGCCGGATGTCCCGCGTATTGGCCGTTGGCGTGACCACGAGGGGAACGAGGTCGTCCTCGCTATCAGCCCCGATTATGGCGGCGAATTTCGCCTGCCGGGCGAGGATTGCGCACTATTCTGGAGTGTGGTGGGAGATAATTGTGAAGTCCCGAGTGAACACGATGTGCGCGCCCAGTTTGCCGCGTTTCGGGCGAAGTATCCCGGCGCAGAAGTCCGGGCGGGACGGCCTGATGATTGGGCTGGCACTGATCTCCTGGCGCGCGCCGCCGATTTGCCGATCATCGATGTCGATCTGGGTGATTCGTGGATCCATGGCACAGGAAGCGATCCTTTTAAAACGCAACGCTATCGTGAGTTGCTGCGTCTGCGCCGGGAATGGCTCGCTGCCAACCGGCTCATGCCCGGATCGCGCACTTCGATTCGCATGGATACGGAGCTTATGCTCGTCGCCGAGCACACATGGGGCGGTGCGGCCGCAGGTTGGACGCATCACGACCGCACGCACTGGAATAATGCGGATTTTGCCCGCGTGCGAAATCGCGGAGCGTGGAAAGCGCTTGAGGCGAGCTGGCAGGAACAACGCGATCATGTGGATAAAGCGATTAAAGCCCTCGACGACCCGACTCTGCGGGCCGAAGCGCAGGCCGCATGCGACCGCTGCGCTCCGCAGCGGTTTGATCGCACAGGCTGGGATGCCATCGATCCCGCCGCATCTCATAATGTCGGCGATGTAGCGGTGCGCCTGGACGCGCGAGGCGCGTTGATTTCCGCAAACGACGGGACGGAACGACTGGCTGGACCGACGGGATTGCTTCGCTACCAGACCTTTGACGATTCCGATTGCCGCCGCGCGGTCGATGAATACTGCACATGGAAAGCGGAATGGCTGTGCGAGGAATTTGCAAAACTCGGACTTGCGGGCACTGATGCCGTGTCGCGGTTTTTCGAGCCGCGCGTGCTCGCGCTGTGGCGGCGTGGCGATGCGCTTTCGGCCGATCTCGCGTTTGAGGAAGCCGCCATCGCAAAAGCTGGCGCACCCCGCCGGGTTACTGTCACCTTCACGATTCGCGCCGGGCGAATCGATGCCCGCTTGGATTGGTTCGAGAAATTTCCGACTCGTCTGCCCGAAGCCCTGTGGTGGAGCTTTGCGCCAAAGGTCGCCAGCCATCGCGACTGGCGCTTTGACAAGGCGGGAACATGGATGGACCCTCTCGCCGTTCCCGCAGGAGGGGGACGCTGGCTGCACGGCGTGCAGACCGGCGCGAGGAATGGATCGGTAGTCTTCCTCACTCGCGACGCCCACCTCCTCGCTCTTGGGCATCCCATGATCTACCAGTTTCCTAATACGGACATCGATCCAAGAGGTGGGCTGCATCTCAACCTCGTCAATAATTGCTGGGGCACAAATTTTCCTCAGTGGTGTGGAGACGACCTCGCTTTCCGCGCTGCGTTGACATGGGAATGACCCGCGCGGCATCTTCGAACGGCAGAAGCGCGGAAGTCCTCTCGGCGGACGATGGCTCGCTTGGAGTACGGCATTTCCAGCACGCCAAAGATATGCTCGTTTATCGTCTCACAGGAGAGATTCACGGCACCAATGTCGCATGCGTGCATCGTGAGCTTCATGCCGGGAGCCAGAATTGCGGTTCATCCGGGAAGTTCATGTCCGGTGGGGGCGCGCGTAAGGTTTTGGTGGATGCGGCAAGGAGAGAATCCAAAGCGGCAGAGGACAGCCGCACTCCAGGAC
>CBDUBV010000278.1:0-2210 GCA_965365475.1 uncultured Chthoniobacteraceae bacterium
TTTCACACTCGGTTCGGACAACTTCATCGATGCGCAGAGTGAAGAGAGTCCGTGGGATCTCTGCCACCACTTCATCGACAACCGGGTCACCAAGATCGACAACACCTATTATATCGTTACTCCGGTGATGCTGCGCGGCTACGACTGTCCGGTCGGAATGCTGGGGAAAACGACCGACTTCCAAACCTACGAGCGCATCGCCATCATGACCGCGCCTCGCAACCGCGGAGCCTCACTCTTTCCAGAAAAAAATCAATGGTTTGTATTGGAAATTTGACCGTCCGGGCGGCGGCGATGGCAGCGCGGGCGAGATCTGGATCAGTTCGTCTCCGGATCTTGTCAACTGGGGGAATTTCCGCCCTGTTCTCGCTCCCAACTACCGCTACTGGAATGCGCAGAAGATCGGCCCAACCCCGCCGATCAAAACGGAAAAAGCTTGGCTCGACATCATGCACGGCGTCTTCTCACCAGGCCACGGCCATCGCCAACGACACTCTCTACGGCCTGTCCGCAGGCGTCTGGACCCGCGACCATGACCGCGCCCTGCGCCTCGCCCGCGCCATCCGCGCCGGCACCGTGTGGGGGAACTGCTTCATGGACGGTTTCCCCGAACTCCCCTTTGGCGGCTACCGCCAGAGCGGACTCGGACGCGAACTCGGCATGGCCGCCGTCGAGGAATTCACCGAGACCAAGACCGTCGTCCTGCGCACCGGCCCGCATCCCGCCCATTGGTGGATGCCACCAGCCGGTGACGCGCCGAGATGATCCCGCTCATTGCTCGATACCATGCTGAAGGCAAACTGCAAGTCGAGTATGGGCTTCTCTGCTATGCGGAGGGGTTCCCGTGGCCGTCGAAGTCTCTGAGGGCAATGTGGCCGATCCCATGACCTTTGGCACCCAAATCCAAAAAGTCCGTGATCATTTCGGCATCAAGAAACTGGTTCTCGTCGGTGACCGCGCCATGATCACCCAGGCTCGCATTGATGAGGAGCTTCGCGATGTCGAAGGCCTTTATTGGATCACCGCTCTGCGTCGCACCGAAAGCGTTGACCGGGAAGCAGCCATTGATGGCATCTACGTATTTCGCACCAGCACCGCAGGTCCTCAGCCCACTCGGACCAGTTGCCACCGTGACCACCACGCAGTTTCAGCTCTTGGCTAGATTCAAACGGGCGGCAGCCCAGTTGTTTCAGAAAGAATGCCACTTTCTTCCTTTGGCAAAGAGCCCTCAGCTCCCGAGCCCAATCAAGATGAAAGGGGCGAACGGCATCCTTCCGGCCGCTCTCCCCGCCCGCAATCAGCCAGGAGATTCCTTGAAGATCAAGTTTCTCCGGAGGAATTCTGCTCCACAGCGGCTCTACCCCGACTTTCGCTACTGGGGGGTAACGCGGGACTCCGTGCCGCATTGATACATGACTGAGGTCAAAAGGTCTTCACTACGCGAGTGGTGGCCGGAAGTGGTTCAAGGGTTTTGGCAGAGGTGATTCGAGGTGGGGACTGTTGAGGCAGTTCCAACCCGATCTGGGCCAGCAGAAGTTTCTGGGTTTTGTTGGGGGTGGTGTAGCGCGAGAAGATGAGGGTGCGTCCATCGCTGGTCGGGAAGTGGACGTCGAGCATGGGGATGGCGCAAAGTTGTTCGATGAGGGAGCGAGGGGTGAGGCCGGGAGCTTTCTGACGCAATTTGTGGCTCAGGGTGGCGTGAAGACAGAACGCCAAGAACGCCACAAAGATATGAGCCTCAATTCGCTGCTCGCATTGGTGGTAGATGGGACGCACGGCGAGGTCGCCTTTGAGATTTTTAAACGCTTCCTCGACCTGTGTGAGCAGCATGTAGAGTTTCCATATCTCGGAGGGATCCTCGGCACTGATGTTGGAGCGCAGCAGATAACGGCCTTCGCGCCGGGTGACCTCGCGCAGCTTGTCTTTGAGCACGCGGTAACTCAGTGCGCCATCCTGGGCGACTTGGATGTCAACGAGCCGCCAGGCGGCCGGTGACTGCTGCTTGGCCGCCCCAAGCTTGAGCAGGAGTGCATCTCGGGCCGGAGCTTGCCGTTTGAGGTCGGCCAGACGTGTCCAGAGTTTTTTGAGCTGGCGGCGGCGCATGCTCCGTTCCTTGGCCACGCGGTCGCGCGAACGGGCCAGCACATATAGCTCCCCGGTGCGGGGCAGGAGTTTGACATCGACTCCTTCGCGGGCTCTTTGCCAATCCA
>CBDUBV010000279.1:0-2208 GCA_965365475.1 uncultured Chthoniobacteraceae bacterium
ACTGCCAAAAGGCTCGAGCTGCGCACTGTTGCTGACTTCACGCCCCTCCACAGGATCGCACCATGTCCCGGCAGGCAGTTCCACTCGATGCTCTTCGCTAGTGAAATTTTGCATAAACAAAAACCCGGCTTCATCGGTCGTCCGCTTCTGCACGGCGACGCCCGGTGGCGCAGGGAAGGGAAGCGCGCGCGGCAGGTCCGCTCCGAGTGCGCCGTAAAGCGAACCCAGCAAACCAGCATCCAGCCGCGCCGCGACATACACGGCGCGGCCCGCACCGCACCGCCGGAGCGTGATGGCGGGTGTGCCCGCGTAGAACTCTCCACCGTAAGTCGCGAGCACTTCTGAATCCTCGGCGCGGATCACAGTGCAGACGCGCTGTGCTGCGCCCGCGCCACAGGCTCCGAGACTATTTCCTTCGTTCCACGAAACGGGCACGGCGTGTTCAGCATCGAGGATGTCCCATTCTTCCTGCCATATGCCAAACACCTCGCGAAGTCCGTCGCCCGGCCAACCCCCGGTGAAGCGCCGGTTGGACTCGTCGCAGACACCGCTGAAGTAAGTCATTACCAGGGTGCCCCCACGCTCAACAAACTCACGCAATCTGCCCGCCACACCCGGGGCGAGCACCCAGAGCTGCGGCACGATGACGAGATCGTAGCCTGCAAGCTCCCACCTGCCAGCTAGCACATCCACTGCAACGCTCTGCTCCCAGAACCATCGATAATGCTCCACAGCCACAAGTGTATAATCATCGAGTGTGACATTGGGACCCTGGCTCAGTGACAGTGCCCACCGCGCATCCCAATCGTAAATCACCGCCACTCGTGCAGTAGAACGGCTGCCGATGATTGCATCGAGCGCACGATAATTATGACCGAGCTTGGCGACCGTGCGAAATATCCTTGTATCCTCATGGCCCACGTGATCCACCACTGCGCCATGAAATTTTTCCTGACCTCCACGCCCTTTGCGCCATTGGAAATACAGCGTTCCTTCCGCGCCATGTCCCAGAGCCTGGAACATCTCTGCACGGTGCAAACCCGGACGCTTTGCACGCATCGGCTGGCGGTATTGCACAGCATCGGGACAGCTTTCCATAATGAACCACGGCCGATCTGGCTTGAAGCAACGGTAAAGATCGTGCTTGAAGCTCACTCCCGCCGCTTTGCCCGGCAGGTCGTGATCGGCAGAATCGTAGCGCGGGTATTGATCATCGGAAATGACATCCACGTGGCGGGCGATGGCGGAATAATCAATCCACGGATGGGTGCCCATGAAGTTCGTGGTGCAGGGAATGCCGGGCGTGATCTCGCGCAGTGGTTCTGTCTCCCAAGGTAAGAAATCGATGATCTGCACGGTTCGAAAGCGCATCCAGTCGAGCGTGAGCCCATCCAGCGCGACATTGCGCGGGTCGATCTGCGCCCAGTCGCTATAGCGATGCCCCCAGAAATCCGACCACCACGCGGCGTTGAGCGCATCAAGAGTATTGTAGCGTTCGCGCAGCCAATTGCACCAACTCGTGAGACATAGCTCGCATAGACATTCCCCCTCGTATTCATTGGAGATATGCCACATCGCGAGTGCCGGATGTCCAGCATACCGGTCTGCCAGTCGCAGGTTGATGAGGCGTGTCTTTTCGCGAAAGATCGGCGACGACCAGCAGTGATTCGCGCGTTTGATGTGCGGCTCGCGGAAACCTTCCCGGTTCACCCGGCGGATTTCGGGATACTTCAGCGACATCCAGGGCGGCTTCCCCGCGCTGAGCGTGGAGAGCAAGACATGGTGACCACCCGCCGCCATCCGATCCATGATGCCATCGAGCCAATCAAAATCGAACCGACCTTCTTCCGGCTCCACTGCGCTCCAGGTGAATATGCCCATGGAGAAGGCGTTGCAACCGGCAAGCGTCATCAACCGAAAATCCTCATCGATCACCTCGGGCTGCGACAGCCATTGGTCCGGATTGTAATCCGCGCCATGAAGAAGATGAGGGAATCCGGGAATGATCATAGGACGATGGGAAGGGGCAGGAGTCATAAATAAAAATGAATTATTTTGTATAATTCACATGGCGCAGCAAGCAGAGCCAATCGGATTGCCAGCGTGCATATGTGTTGGCAATTGATTTTGTTTGTATGCTTGCGGCCGGGTAGGGTTAAATTATTGCCATGAAACATTGCCTATGCCTTGGTTTTTGTATTGCTATTA
>CBDUBV010000280.1:0-2179 GCA_965365475.1 uncultured Chthoniobacteraceae bacterium
TAATGCGGTCGGTCGCCACCGGTCCGCCTAAGAACACAGGCACTTCCTCCAAGCCTTGCAATTCCTCTGGGTCAGATACATCTGCCAGCCGCTGATTGGTCGCACGGTTGATGACAAACCCAAACGAGCCATCTTCATCGTGCGAGACCAGCAGGATGAGAGTGCGTTCGAAATTCGGGTCACGGAGGTCGGGGTCAGCAACCAGAACGATGCCCGGGCGCAGTGCTGTGGTGTCTTGTTTCAATGTTTGTAAAGAGTTTATAACACAAAAAGATCGTTCGCAACGCTGGATAGGACGCACTTTTATGCGCAAGCCTTTGCGCCATGTAGTGTTTGGGCAGGCAGCATCAGGCTTTGCGGCCGAATTTTTTTTCCAATTCCAGGTAGCTGATCTGGATCATGGTGGGGCGCCCATGCGGACAACAATATGGCAATTCGCACGCGAGCAAATCTTCGATAAGCTTCTGGATTTCTGACATGCGCAGCACATCGTTGGCTTTCACAGCGTGCCGACACACCGTGGTGGCGATGACGTCCTCGCCCAGCCGCAGGCGGGAAGCATTTCGCCCGGCTTCGCGAAGCTCATCGATGATTTCCATCAGTGTCTGCGCAGGATCGCCGTGACTTAAAAAAGCAGGCAGACTATCCAGCTTGAAGCTCACTGGCCCGAATTCCTCCAAGCCGATTCCCATGCGCTGAAGCGTGTCGAGATTCGACAGGATCCAGTCACGATCTCGCGGCGTGACCTGAATGGTGTGGCTTAGCAGGAGACGCTGGGCCGGAACTCCCTGGGCTTCCATGCGGCGACGCAATTCTTCGAATAGAATGCGCTCATGAGCGGCATGCTGGTCCACAAGCACGAGGCCTTTTTCATTCTCCATGAGCACATAGAGCTTGCCCAAAACGCCATGGATACGAAAAGCAGGACGCGCACGAGCATGTGTGTCCGTGCGATGCGCCGGCGTCGGCGAAACAGGCTGGGGGGCGGGCGGTTCGTGCGGCTCGAATCGGACTGCTGCAGTTGTCAATGTGGGTGGCGCCATCGAGCCGGGCAGTTCTGGTTCCGCAGGCGGCAATTCTGGTTGCGCCGACTGCGGTGCACTGTCGGGTAATTTGTGCGCGATCGCCTCTTCTTGCTTTAGTAATGCGGGGGGAGGGAACACGGTCGTCTGCATCGAGGAGAATTGTTGCGACCAGTCCGGGCGCGCCTTCTCCAGCGCGAGCCGCACAGCGTCCGACACAGCATCGCGCACCGCATTGCCATTATGAAACCGCACTTCGCGCTTGGCGGGATGCACATTGACATCTACCAGCGAAGGCTCGATCTCCAGGAATAAATATGTCACCGGGAACTGCCCTTTCATCAACGCAGTATGGTAGCCCTCACGCAGCCCGTGGTTGATCGAGGCATTCTCCACTGCCCGACCATTTACAAATATCAACTGCTGATCCCGTGTCGCCCTGGAGACGCCCGGTTTGCCGATCCATCCCGTGATCCGCATGTCGCATTCATATTCCACCGCGATCAGCGATTGGCGCATGGCCGCACCTTGCAGATCGCATATTCGCGATAGCAGATCGGTCACCGGGGGAAGCTGAAATACCGTCCGCCCGTCCTTCACCAGCGTGAACCCCACATCCGGGTGTCCGATGGCTTGCAAGTGCAGATGATGCTCCACGTGACTTGCCTCAGTTTTTTCCGTCCGCAGAAATTTTCTCCGCGCGGGCAAATTATAAAATAAGGAGCGCACCTCCACTGTCGTGCCCGGTGCCTCACCTCCATCGCGCACTGCCTGTATGCGCCCGCCTGCAATTACGATTTCCGTGCCTCCGACAGCATCTTTTTCCCGCGTCGATAATGTGAAGCGCGACACACTCGCGATGCTTGGGATTGCTTCACCTCGGAAGCCAAGCGTGGACACGGTGGCCAGATCCTGGCCCGTGCGAATCTTGCTCGTTGCATGGCGTTCCAGACACAACAACGCGTCGTCGCGATCCATCCCGCATCCATTGTCCGTGACACGAATTAGAGAGATGCCACCGCAGTTCACGAGCACCTCGATGCGATCCGCCCCAGCGTCGATACTGTTTTCTACGAGTTCTTTCACCACGGACGCCGGGCGTTCCACGACCTCGCCTGCTGCGACCTGACTTGCCACTTCCTCCGACAAAAGCTGGA
>CBDUBV010000281.1:0-2159 GCA_965365475.1 uncultured Chthoniobacteraceae bacterium
TAATGCGGTCGGTCGCCACCGGTCCGCCTAAGAACACAGGCACTTCCTCCAAGCCCTCCAGTTCCTGAGGATCAGACACATCTGCCAAGCGCTGATTCGTCGCGCGATTGATGACAAATCCGAACGAGCCATCTTCATCGTGCGATACAAGCAGGATGAGTGTGCGTTCGAAATTTGGGTCGCGCAGGTCGGGATCAGCAACCAGAACGATGCCAGGGCGCAGTGTTGTCGTGTCGTGTTTCAAGGTTTGGAATAAGCTTATAACATAAAAAGATCGTTCGCAACGCGCGATAGGACGCACTTTTATACGCAGGTCCATGAAGCCATGGAGTTTTCGCACGCACCGCATCAGGCCTTGCGGCCAAATTTTTTCTCCAATTCCAAGTAGCTGATCTGGATCATCGTAGGCCGCCCGTGTGGACAGCAATACGGCAGCTCGCACGCGAGCAAGTCTTCGATGAGCTTCTGAATCTCGGAGGACCGCAGCACATCGTTGGCTTTCACTGCATGGCGACACACTGTGGTGGCGATCACATCCTCGCCCAGGCGCAGCCTGGAAGCGCTGCGTCCGGCTTCGCGCAGTTCATCGATGATTTCCAGCAGAGTCTGCGCAGGATCTCGGTGACTCAGAAATGCAGGCAGACTATCAAGCTTGAAACTCACGGGCCCAAACTCCTCCAGACCGATTCCCATGCGTTGAAGCGTGTCGAGATTCGATAAAATCCAGTCGCGATCCCTCGGCGTGACCTGGATGGTGTGGCTCAGCAGCAGCCGCTGGCCAGGGACGCCTTGGGCCTCCATGCGGCGACGCAATTCCTCAAACAGGATGCGCTCATGAGCAGCGTGCTGGTCCACCAGCACGAGACCTTTTTCATTCTCCATGAGTATGTAGAGTTTGCCCAATACTCCATGGATACGAAAAGCAGGTCGCGCGGGAGCAGTCGTCTCCGAGCGCTGTGGCTGCGTGGGCACAGTTGGCTGGGGGGCAGGCAGCTCCTGCGGAATGGACCGCACTGCCGCAGTCACCAAGGCAGGCGGCACCATCGCGCCGGGCAACTCTGGTTCCGCTGGGAGCGTGGGGATACCAGGCAAGCTGCGCGCATGTTCCTGTTCTCCAGGCGGCGATATGGGGGGCGGGAAATCCTCTGCGGGAGCCGGGGTGAACTGCTGCGACCAGCCCGCACGCGCCCCCTCCAGCGCGAGACGCACCGCTTCCGCCACTGCATCGCGCACGGCATTGCCATTATGAAACCGCACTTCGCGTTTGGCGGGGTGCACATTTACATCCACCAACGAAGGCTCGATCTCCAGAAAGATATAGGTCACCGGAAATTGCCCCTTCATCAACGCCGTATGGTACCCCTCGCGCAGACCGTAGTTGATCGATGCATTCTCCACTGCCCGACCATTTACAAACACCAGCTGCTGATCCCGTGTCGCGCGGGAAACGCCCGGCTTGCCGACCCATCCCGTGATCCGCATGTCGCCCTCGTAATCCACGGCGATCAGTGAATGCCGCATGCCAGCGCCCTGCAGATCGCATATCCGCGAGAGCAGATCGGTCACGGGCGGGAGTTGAAATACCATCCGCCCATCCTTCACCAGCGTGAACCCCACATCCGGGTGCCCGATGGCTTGCAAGTGCAGATGATGCTCCACGTGACTTGCTTCGGTTTTTTCCGTGCGCAGGAACTTTCTGCGAGCAGGCAGATTGTAAAACAACGAGCGCACTTCCACCGTCGTGCCCGGTGCTTCTCCACCATCGCGCACCGCCTGAATGCGCCCTCCTGCAATCACGATTTCCGTGCCTCCGACCGCGTCCTTTTCTCGGGTGGATAATGTGAAGCGCGACACACTCGCGATGCTCGGGATGGCTTCACCTCGAAACCCCAGCGTGGACACAGTTGCAAGATCTTGGCCCGTGCGAATCTTGCTCGTTGCATGGCGTTCCAGACACAGCAACGCATCGTCGCGATCCATCCCGCATCCATTGTCTGTGACACGAATGAGAGAGATGCCGCCGCGGTTCACGAGCACCTCGATGCGATCCGCCCCAGCATCGATACTGTTTTCCACGAGTTCTTTTACCACGGAAGCCGGGCGCTCCACGACCTCGCCTGCTGCGACCTGACTTGCCACTTCCTCCGACAAAAGCTGGA
>CBDUBV010000282.1:0-2146 GCA_965365475.1 uncultured Chthoniobacteraceae bacterium
GTCGTGGACGCGCTCAAGCTGATGTAAGCGAACGACTCGCCGAAGCTGCCGACGCGTCAGAGAGGATTCATGATTACGTGAACGTGTACACCAAAATTGCCCGCCCTTGAAGGCCCATCGCCTTGTAGCGCGCGTCGATGGCTTCCATCGCTGCAATGGTCATGTCGAGTGCGATGGGTGGCCAGCAGGGCTGCTCCTTGCGCGGCAAGCGGCAGTATACGTCGGCCACCTCGCGCAACTCTGCCGTCGTCAGCCACGAGAAGTTTGCAGGATAGAAGTCGTTTTCGGTACCTGTTTCGCTCTTCAGCCTGAATATATCTTCGTCCGAGAAGCCGTCAGGCAAGCCGCGAAGCTCAAACAGGCGCGCTTTGCCGCGATATGCTCCCATCAGGCCGAAGAGATCGTAGTCTCGGTTGATGAACAATCCTCTGTCGAGCAAATAGGTTTTCTCGTCTTGCGCACAGTAGAAATTGGATATGTTGACGCCCATATCTACTCGTTGCTGTTGACGTTGCGCCAGTGCTCGGAACTGGGGCAGACAGTTTGAAAAGGCACCTGGAGCGCGGGCAGAGGGGAAGTCTGAACGGTCTGAGCAGGTGGATTGCCCGCCCGCGCAGGATTCGTAAGCAGCCTGCCTTCGAGTCTGTTGGTCGATGGGTTCAACTGGAAGAAGTACAGATTGACACCCCTCTCGTTTGCATAGTTTATGATGTTGATCCTGGGATCTCTGGTTTTGTCAACGTGTGCAGCCGTGCTGACGATGTAGAGAGATGGGGCGCTGACGAGACGGGTGTATCCGAGAGCAAGCATGTCGTCTCTGAGCTTGGATATGTGCCTCTGAGATTGGGCAACTTTATCTGGATTATTGAGTGCGCTGGACGCGGAATTATTGGATTCTATAATGAAATCTATATATCGTTGAGTACCGGAATATCCGTATTTAATCCCATCTGTGGGAATAGTCTCAAATGTAAACGGGCCTGTCTGTACGGTATATGAACCACCAGGAATAGCCCCGAAGTGTTCGGCAAATGAGCGGACGGTGCTGTTCTCCCAGACGTTGTCAAAAATCTGCGAGCCTGCCGCTGCGTTCCGAAGTTCGGGACAGGCGTTTCGGATTTGGCTTTCAAATGCAGCTTTCGTGACGTGGGAGGGCTGATGGTAGCCAGGATCACCGGTGCTGCTGCTCCCTCCTGACCCACCTCCATACCCGCCACTACTGCCACCTTCCGCACCACCGCCGCTGCTCCCGCCATCGGAATCTGGCCCCCAGCACTACTGGTATGTCACGGAGTACGTCCATCCACATATCTCGTCCAGATTCCCCATCGGCCCCGTGCAGATACCAGACGGCGTGTACACGTCGAAAAAGTCACACTGCTGTACGGCCATCGCTTTACCCAGCCCTGCCTCACACTCCTTGATCTGATGACGCCCTTCTATCGGGGCACGACCCGGTACGAACAGACGCGCTTGCTCCACTTCGTTCGTCACGCCGCGCTCAACGACCCACATCGGGTTTTCGTTTAGCACGTTCGAGAGCCACTGCGCGACCAGGCGCGACCCGTCGTTGGGGGCGATGCGCGCGGGGCTGGCAAACTCCAGGATGTGACCTGAAGCCACGCTGCCTTTTTTGCCGTCGAGCACGACGGCGAGCACGCGCAGAAAGTAGAGCGTCGAGTCGTACGTGACAGGGTAGTCGCGCCAGAGCGTCGTCACGACGGCCCGCCTACCGTTGGCGCCTATGACGAGCGTGCCGCGCGACCAGTCGGGGTAGAAGCGCCGGAGGGCGTCGTCGCCGTTTTTGGCGAGGCTGGCCGTCTGACTGTCGAACCACGCGCGGGCGGCACCCAGCGCGGCGTCGGTGGCGGGTGCGGGTTTGTGCTCGCTCGTGTCGAGGCTGTCGCAGGCGCCGAGCGTGGTGAGCAGCGCGGCGACGAGCAGGAGCGGGCAGAGGGCAGAGCGACGCGAGGGCTGTGCGTGTGGAGAGCATGACATGGCGGCGAAGGAATGGTGAATTAGGCTACTTATACCAGTACGCAGCTTTTGCCGGAATTCAGGATCACATCAGAAATATTTCCTCTCGCCGATGGTGGGCGACCTGGCGGTGCTGAGCTACAACGACCTGCAAATAGACGCCCACGTC
>CBDUBV010000283.1:0-2114 GCA_965365475.1 uncultured Chthoniobacteraceae bacterium
CAGGGCGGATTTTTGCACGGGGCATGAGGTTTCATGATCGGATGGTCTGGAAGGCACGGCGGTTGTTGAATGCACTCATGGAGTCGTAATAATCCATCAGGGTTGATTGCCGTTTGTTTTTTCGCCCTGCACGCCATTTGTAAAAGTGGCCGAGCATGTTGCGGCGCACGATGGCCAGTATGAGCAGCGCGTTTCGGTTGCGCACACGGCTGGCATCTTCACGGGCACTCACATCAAGGCGCTGGTGAAGTCCTCCTTCGATGTCCCAATATTCCCGGATGCTGGCAAGAATCTCTGCCGTGCGAAGCGGATCGAACTCCAGACTGCAAACGTAGTAAACTCTCTCAAAGCTGGTTTTTCCTTTGCTCTTGCCACTCAAGAAGCTTACTTCACGAGTCACCTCCAACACCGATCTGGCTCCCACACAACATAGCGCCTCCGGCGTGGTGGAAGCCCACCGCAAGCTGCGGATTTCGCGGCGGCAACGGTTGTTTTTATCTTCCGTGGCGGCAGTGGCGAACCGGCTTGCGCAAGGCGGCGGGGGGGCTTTGCTCTGCGCTCCCGTAGCCAGAGGGGGGGAAGCCGTTGCCAAGATCATCGGCAACGGCGGCATGATGCTCTGGTGCTTGTGCCTTGGGTGGTCCGGCAGTTAAGGGATCGCCCTGTGCCGGGGCAAAAATTTGCCGTATGCGCAGCTCAAGTCCTTCGTGATTGCCCTTCACAGGAACCAAATAGTCAGCCCCAATGTCCATGTTGATTTGGCGCAGAGTGGCTTGATTGGCATGCAGCGCATCGAGCATACAAAGTTTGCCTTCCATGTCGCCCATCTTCTCCAGCAGGACGCGGGCAGCCGGGATTTCGTTGCTTTTTTCCTCCACAAGCACACTGCCAAGCACGCGCCCGCTGGGAAGACTTTGCGCACTGACGACTTGCGCTTTCATCTCCTTGGCAACGTTTGGAGTGCTCCCGCATTGGGCTTTGCCATCAATGGCCACCAGCGAGTCCTCTGCGCCCTCCTGGTGCCCTAGGATACGATCACTCCACTCTGCGAGAATGCGTTCCAAGACCTCAGTGTCCACTCCGGCCAACACCCGCTGGAAGGTGGTTTCTTTGGGATAGTCGTAGCGTTTGTCCCGGCGCTGGTAGCTGCGCAGCGCACCTAGTTGTCTTTGCGTGAGCTTGGAGGCAAATGCCGCCAGATCACGTTGACCGCGCACCACCCCGCAATGGCTTGCCATCACGATAATGGCCAGCACGCAGGGCAACGGGTAGTCCCTGCCCTTGCGCTTGCGCCACTCGGGCACTTGCCGACAGAGATCCCACAACGCGTGGACTTCTTTGCTCGGGAAATGTGGTTGCGGCACCACTTTATCCTCGACCGAGCGCAAGACGGGCGGGAGTTGCACCGCGCAGAGCAGAGCGCACGCCTGTGGCTGCAATTCTTTTACCCAGAGTTGTTTTGGCCGATCATGCGCCACAAAATAATCCTGGCTTTTGCGCTCGAAGCCCCGCGTCTCTCCAAGCGCCTCCCACCCCTGGGCCTTGTAGCAGGTGCCACGAAAAAGTTGGGAGTCAACAAAGCTTTCCACAACCAAGAGACCGTGCCCGTAGGTTTTTTCCCAGTCGCTGCTCAGACGCTGGCAGCACAGCCCCATAACCCGCGTGGCAAGATTTGGACACTCCAAGCCCGGAAGGATCAGGAATCTCGCATTGTTGGCGACCAAAGCACGCCGCCGCCGCTGTTGCTCCACGCTCCAGCCGATCCATTGATCCCGCCACCGCAGGTGCTTGGCTGCCGCACTCCAGCTCAAAAGCCCAACCCAGCGCTCGCCAACGCAGGCTACATAGCGAAGCTGCTCTCCGACCAAAGCATCGCTGTGCAAATAGTGGTGTTCGCACATCAAGTCGCCGTAACGTTTCCGCCCGGCCTGGTCTTGTGGGTCAAGCAGGCGAATCTCCACGCGATCAAGGATTGCTTGCTCTGTGCTGGTTGGCTGACGGTAGCGAGGTGCTTTCATCTGCGAATTCATCGTTCGCGAGGCGAAAAATGTCCAGCCATTTTAGTTCAAATTGATACTTTGCAGTTTCTTAAACCATTCTAAAAATCCGCCGTG
>CBDUBV010000284.1:0-2079 GCA_965365475.1 uncultured Chthoniobacteraceae bacterium
AATGCACCGACTGGCGAGAACGTTGCACTCCATCGCCGCAGACCACGGTGCCCGTTTTATTTTCAATTCCCCCGTGACCGCTCTGGATCGAATACAAGACAATTGGCAGGTCACTGCGCAGAACGGACGCGAGTCTTTCAGCCATGTGATTTGCACGATGGACGCGATCACGGCAGCGCAGCATCTATTGCCCGCTGCCTTTCGTAAACCCCCGCGCAACCATCCCGCGTCGCTCTCTGGTTTCATTATGTTTCTCGGGGTGAACCGCTCACATGATGCACTCCAGCATCACAACATCCTGTTCAGTCCCGATTATCGGAAAGAATTTCATGAGCTGTTCGACCAGCAGACAGCAGCGTCCGATCCCACCATTTACATCGCGTGCAGTAGCAAGACCGATGAGCATCGCGCACCCACCGGCGCGGAGAACTGGTATGTGCTAGTCAACGCCCCCGCAAACCATCCCCGCCTCAATTGGAATTCCGAAGCAGAGCCATACGCCGAGCGCGTGCTGGACCGCATCGAAACATTCGGATTCCGCGACCTGCGCAAACACGTGGTCAGTCGAAAAATTTTCACCCCCGCAGATTTCGAGCTGCGCGATCAGTCGTGGCGTGGTTCGCTCTACGGGTATGCATCCCACGGGCTGCTATCATCATTCCGACGTCCGCCCATGCAGCTACGCGGTCTGCCGCAACTTTACTTCGCGGGCGGAACCACGCATCCTGGCGGAGGCGTGCCGCTGGTCATATTAAGCGGCCAGATGATCGTGCGAAAAATTCTAAGCGAGTTATAAAACCTGGCCATGCGTAAGTTCGAAAATTTTCTTTGGATCGCGTTTCTCGTCTGGACTGCCGTTGGTGCCATCGTGATGCCGCTTGGTCTGGGCGAAGCGGATGTGACCCTCCGCAACGAAGGCCTGCGTGAAGCACTCGCTTACATATTGCGTGTCTCAGACGCAGTGTGGATCGTGCTGGCAGCATCGGTGGTTTATCTTTTCATACTGCAGGATGCCGGGCATCTCGCACGTGCCTGGGCGGGAGTCATTATCCTGTGCTCAGCGGTGCTTGAGATTGTGGGTGCCACCACCGGGTACCCATTTGGTCCCTACGCGTACACTTCCAATATGGGGGCAAAACTTTTTGGCATCATGCCATTCACGATCCCGCTGGCATGGCTGATCATCCTCATGGCCGGTCGCTATGCAGTGCTCTGGTGGCGTCCACAAGCCACGCGCCTTCAGATTGCAACAGGCACAGCCGCCATCGCGTTGCTCACCGACATCAACCTGGAGTTCATCGCCTGGAAAGTCCGCGTTTATTGGATTTGGTATCCGCCAGGCACGCCGTTGGGCGACAGTCCACCGGCATGGCCACCGCTGCAAAACTACATCAGCTGGTTTGTATTTTCGTTTTTAATTACACTGCTTCTACCGCAATTGCACCTGGCACCGCAACGGAACCCGATGCGTGTCATCGGAGTTCTGCTCGCGATGAATGCGCTCTTTCTCCTCGTGCATACAGTGAGATTTATCCGGTTCGGCGGATATTGATTCAGCCTCTCACGCGCCAGCCGTGCTCTTTCAAATACGCTCGCACCTTGTCGAGCTGTTCGCCTTGCAACTCGACTGTTCGGTCTTTGCACGTGCCGCCCGTGCTGCATGCCCTGCGCAACGCGGCAGCCAGCTCGTCGATCTGCGCCGTGCGCAGGGTTGCGGGGAATTCATCCACGACCACCACGCATTTTCCACCTCGGTGCGCCGTGGATCGGCGGATGCGCAAGCTTCCAGCTGAGGGCCGCTCAACCTTTGTGACTTCCGCCTCACTCACCAGAGCAGATGGCAGATCGGGTAATGTGAGTCCGTCGAATGCATTACCCAGCGGGTTGGAGATGGTCTAACCCGCCTGCTCTACGGATATTTTCTTTTTGCTCATAACTTTGGTTCTATCAAAATCTCGCGCAATGCCAGACCCAGATTTCTGCCATCTCCCGGCGCGTGCCACGCAGAAGCGATCAACGTGAGCTGCGAAATTCCAGCTCGTTCCGCGCGGAAGCGAAACCGGATGGTGTGCTTGTGAG
>CBDUBV010000285.1:0-2076 GCA_965365475.1 uncultured Chthoniobacteraceae bacterium
TTCGAGTTTTACCAAATAAGTAGCAAAAAGCAGCCAGATTTTGCGATGCTTGTTGGATGTCTAAGCCAAACAATATGTCGCTCCACCTGACTGCCTCGCCAGTTTACCTGGCCGCTAGTGTTATTAACAACTTGATTGCCGATCTGCCAACTGGCACCGCTTACTTTATCGGTATCGTGCTCGTGACTATGTTCACCGGACAACTCGTCCAATATCAGGGAAGCCTCGCACGTGCGGCGTTGCCCTACGTCGTGCATCTGCGCTGGGGCTGGCATCGCACCCATCGTGCGATTGAGCGCGGTCGGCTCTCTTTGGAGGCGTTGTTTGACCGCGCCTTCAACTGGTGCATGGAGTGTTTGCCAGTTGAGCCAGTGCGATTGGGAAGCAAGCAGCGGAGTGTTCACGCTATCGACTCCTCGACCATTGCGCGCCTCAGAGCCAACAAGAAGAAGTGCGCGCTCTTGGGCAAAGGCTACTGCCATCGTGCAAGGCGTGCCGTCTCGGCCAACATCGTCGCTGCGCTCACCACTGTCGTGCTCGTGCGCGGCATTCGTGTTGGCCTGGTGCGGCGCACCCGCTTTGGTCTGACCTGCGAGGAGGCCGTCGCCAAAATCTTTACTGACTTGCCAGAAAGCGCAGAGCCGCGGCTCTTCAGTGTTGATGCGGGGATTGCGACTAAAGAGCAGTTCCAGCAAGCGACTGAGAGCGAGGCGCTGGTGGGACGGTTGCGTAAGAATGTTAGCTTGCGGCGCGCACCCAAGCCGAAGCGTCCGGGGAAGCGGGGCCGTCCCCCCCTGCACGGGCCTCGGCTGCATCCAGGTGCGAAGCGGCCAGAAGGACACCCGGATGAAGACTTCATTACGGAAGTCGAAGGGCGCGAGGTGCGTGTGAGGCGGTGGCGGGGTCTGCACTTCCAGTGCGCTTCTCAAACAATTATTGATGTGGTGCGGGTCGATGACCCGGCCTACAAGAGACCCTTGTTGATCGGCACGACTGCCCGCGAGTTGACGACCCAAGAGATCAGACAAGCGTATGGGCATCGCTGGCCTGTGGAGACTAACTTCTATGTTGCACAAGGGACGTGTGCAATGGAGATGCCCAGAGCATGGAGAGAAAAAGCTGTGGAGAGGCGGATCAGTTTGGCGCTTCTGTCCGGCTCGCTTCTGAAAGCAATAGCTGCCGCGTGTGAAGCGCTGCCGATGGGGCCGTGGGACAGACGCGCGGTCTCTTCGGCAGGCAGATTGGCGAATCACTTGGGAATCCATGCGGCTAATTTTGTGGCACTTGCACTGCAAGATGTCGCCCCAAGAAAGTGTCGAAAAATTAGAGAAGCTCAAAAAACTGCCGATTTGCAGCTACCATTAGCCGCTTAAATTGGTAAAACTCGAATAAGAATGTTTTGGAGGAAAAATGCAAAGGCTCTTCGTTATCCTCACTCTTTTGATCCTTTGTGCTGGCGTACTAATGGCGCAGAAGGGAACTGCCGAGTCGGACTATTACCCGATGGGGTACGCGGGCGATACTTGGACAGGCGAGGTCACTTCAGTTAACGAAGAGACCAGAGAATTCACCCTAACGTATAAGGGCGGTGGTAAAGAGCAAACCTTTGTTGGGGTGCTGCCCAAAGGTTATACGGTAAAAATGAAGGACGGCAGCAACCATGAGGTAAAAATGAATGAGTTGATAGGAATGCGGCTAAAAGCCTATTACACGGCTAAGAGTAAGAAGATTAACGGAGAGAAAGTTAAAACAAATGAAGTGTTCAAGATTAAATTTCTCCCGCCGGAAAAGTAGTCCAGTAAGTTGTGCTGCGTCTCCTGTAAGGCAACTGCTGAACTGCTAACCCCTAATAGCAATGGCGATTCGTAAACTGAAGAATCAGCAGACGGACGCGCGGCTTCTGTTGGAAGCGGACGATCCAGTGGAACTTCCGCCCGCTGAGGTGGACGACTCCGCCATCGTCGTGCAGTTCGAGCAGGTGCGCCCCTACGTGCCGGAGTTGCTTGACACTTTGCGCGCGGGCACCCTTGCCGAACTCGTGCCCGTGATGATGGACGGCTCGACCTTCGCCGTGCA
>CBDUBV010000286.1:0-2071 GCA_965365475.1 uncultured Chthoniobacteraceae bacterium
CGAAAAACAATTGCGAGGTTGAGATACATCATCAACGGAAAAGCCAGGAAGATTGCCATCAGAATCGAGAAAACGATTCCGGCTACAGTGAGGAAGTTGCGGTTTCCAAAAGTATAACGCATTGCTGGGAGCAGGCGGATCGGCGGCTGCGCCTGGCCGGCAGGGCGTTCCCGGCAGAGCAGCGCAGGCAGCAGAGCAAACGTGAAAACAGCGGCACCCACCAGCATTCCCACCGTCCGTGCCCCTTCGAGCACGCTGTCACCAAAAGCCGGATGAAAGCAGAGCTTATAGACCCAGGGGAGAAACAGCAGCGACCCGGCGTTCATGATGAACGTCTTGTAAGCCATCACGCTGGTGCGCTCGTCGTAGCCGCTTGCCATCTCGTAACCAAGCGCATTGAAGGGCACGGAGAATATGGTGTAGCTGGTGAAAAAGAGAATGGACGTTGCGAGGAAATAGCTGAAGAGCGCTCCCTGTGACCACCCGACGGGCGGCATCCACATCAGCGCACAGAAAAGCCCACCCAAGAGTCCGCCCAACACCAGCCATGGCCGCCGCCGACCCCATCGGGTGCGGGTGTTATCGGAGATGTTTCCCATGAACGGATCCGTAAACGCGTCCCAGATGCGGGGAATTGAAATGGCCAGGCCGATCAGCCCGGCGCTCACTTTCAGTTCAATGTTATAGATCGGCATGGCGAGCTGAAAGATGATGTTCGCCATGATCACGTCTGAGACGGCACCCAGGCCGTAGAACGTTTTTTCTCGCGGCCGCAGTTGCTTGCCGGGCGGGTTCATTCGGAGGATTCGCGAACCTCGTAGATCGTGGGAGCGTGCGCTCTCTCCGGCAGCGGCGGAAGTGGTGCGGGATTAAGACCTTCATCGACCACGCGATTCACCACACGCGGCACATCCGGGCCTTTAGCTCCGGTATTTTCCCAATTGTAAATGCACATCAGCTTGAGCCCCGGGGCATTGATCGTGCGGGAGATTGCTACATACCAGAGCTGAGCTTCAGTCACCGGATAGAGAAGCAGCCATTCCACGCTGCCCCATTGAGTGACTTGTGGGCGATGGAGATTCCTCAAGACACCCGGGTTCTTGAGAATGTTGTCGCTGTGCCAGTATTCGCTCCAGCCAGGCGTGGCGTAGGAGTTCACTGCGGCATCGTAGAGTTTCTCACCACGCGCATTGCCGAAAGGGTGCGTGTAGATTTCTTCCTTGCGGAGACCGAGCTGGTGCGCAGTCTTCGATAAATCAAGCAAGTGCCGTCCGACTACTTCCACGAGATCATCCTCCTCGATGTCACCCGAGGTGCGGATGCCTGCCGTGGAAACCGCAGCATAGCCGATCTGGCGCACGCCGCGACTCAGCACATCGTCGAGCACCAGCACCGCTCCCGCTGGATCGTCCTCCGGAGGCCGATCCAGGAGATCGTTGCCATTCGGTAGATAATAGGAGCTGGTGCCGATCCCACTTTCCCACCCGACGCTCACTCCGGCAAAGAGCCGCTTTTTTTCCGGCGGCAAACTGTCGCGCCACTCCACGATGATCGGAACCAGACGCGCCATGGCTTCGTGCACCGCCTGGCGATAGGACGGGCTCATCAAATTCGGCGGGGGCAGAACCCGAAGTGGTGTGCCCCAATCGCGCCAGGCGATCTTCAGGGCAGCGTCTGGCTGCCAGTCTCGCCATTCCACGTTGCGGGCATTTGCAGGATCGAATCCTGGGCGCTCGGGGTCCCACCAATTCCAGAGGTCCGGCCGGGCTTCCCACCACTGCTCGCCATCCAGCTTGATCCAGACCGGCGTCGCTGTCTGCTCAGCCATCTCCAGAAAGCGCCTGAGCGATTTCTCCACCACATCAAGGTCGTATTTTAGATAAGAAAATGTCCCGCCCACGCCCACCAGGATTTCAGCCTCAGGATCGTAGGCAGGAAAGTGGCGCGAGATTTCCTGAAATGTCTCTGGAGTGATCGACTCCGGCTTGCCCTCATTCAGTGCGCTGGTCTGCGTGCGCATGAAAAGGATGTAACGCTGCTTTGGCTGGGTCAACGTCTCGCCAGTGCAAAG
>CBDUBV010000287.1:0-2066 GCA_965365475.1 uncultured Chthoniobacteraceae bacterium
TAATCTCGACAAAGCCAACGTTGGCATTATTTTTGTTATATTGCAAGTGTTTTTTTACTTGTCATGTATATCGCTTAATTTGCGGAGGGCTAATGACCCCTCGGTGCCATCCGATTTACTGTCTAAGCATTGCTTGCGGCGGGCCGGGCGTCACTTCACTACTGTTACGTCCATGCTGTCATGACTCGCGTTGGGGGCAAACTCGATATCTACGCCCGAGGGCGCGTCCATGGCGATCCGTAGTTTCCCTGCCTCGAGCATCCAATCGACGTGGACGGGGCCCATGGGTGTGGCCATGGCACCACTAGCTCTCTGCAATCCCCCGATCCATGGGCTGATCGTAAAAGCTTTCCCGCCAGGCTGCGTCTGCCGAATACCTAATATAATTCGGTTGAAAAACTGCAGTGGGCCGCAGGACCAACCGTGGCAATGGCTGCGTGTCGGAAACCCTTCCGGTGAGCAAGTGCTGTCTGGATAAGTTTCCCAAACTGTAGTGGCACCGGCTGCGATCATGGGCACATAGCCGGCTCGGATGGCGTCAAGAATGGCTTGTCGCTCACCGAGAATTTCGAGTGCCTCAAAATGAAACTGAGCCGCAAAAGGAGAATTGATCCGAGTCATGTGATCCGGCGGATCGAGCAAGTTTTTTCGGGCATGTTCGACGCATCCAGATGGAAGTGCATCGGCAAGAATCGCCAGCGCGGAGTTGTGCTGGCAGATTTTCGGACTTGGGCTCCCGTCGTCTAGTATAGCGTCGGGATAGCTTTTCTTCGCAGGATCCCACCACACGGTGACCGACTCCACCAGGTGCTTGCGTCGCGGGCGAATCCAGTCGAGAGCGGGGTTATCTTCGAGGAGTTCAGCGCATTTCTCGGCGTTTCTGCAGGCCCATATGAGGAGGAGGCTATTGTGGATGACGGTGGGGCGATCTTGATCCATGTCGGCCCATTCCAAAAGATTCCAAAAAGAGGCGGTGAACAGCCCGCGGTCATCGACGAAATTAAATGCGCCTTCCAGATTCTTCATTACAGCGGGAAAAATGCGCTGTAAAAACTCGCGGTCGCCTGTTGTGAAGTAGTGCTCCCAAACCCATACGCCCCAAAGGAAGCTCCATGCTGGCAATAGGCACTCCCAAGTCGATGGAACCTGGCAGCCAACAATAGGGAACCGATCCAGCGATTGCGCTCCGATCTCCAACGAGCGCTGGGAAACTTCATAGGCACCATAGATGTTCGCGGCATAGAGCGCTTGATTGCGTGCGTCGCCGATCCAAAGCGTTTGTTCGTAAAGAGAACAATCGGTAAAAGTGTCTTCCATTCCCATCTTGAGTGTCCGCTCACAAGCGGCCCAGATGCGATTGAAATCGTGGTCATTGCAGTGGAAACGCTCAACGGGCATCACAGCAGCGGTGGATTCCACCATCTCCAAGCGTGCGATTTCCACGCGGGAAGACATGTTGCGCAGAGTGAGGAAAAGATACCGCCCGGATCGACGTTTGAGGGAGAGATAGGAGTTAGCTCCATCATCGCAGATGAACCGCATGCCGTTGCGGTTGTATCCAGCCGTGTGCTGCACGACCCCATCGGGCCGGATGTATTCGACCAGATGGAGATCGAGCACTGTCCCAGAACTCGCTCGAAGCTCAAAGGAGAGATAACCGCATCGCTGCTCGCCCAAGTCGTAACAAATCTCCACATCGCGCCCGTTCGGGTCCACTATGACGCTGCCTTCTCCTGCAAGACAAAGCGCCGAGGCGTTATCCACCTGCGGGTTTATCGATGTCTCCGGTGCGCGTCCGGCGAAGTCTTCCGTGTAATCGGGCATAAAAAGACTATTTTTTGAGCGATACATCGCATGCCCGAGATCCGGAAGCGATGTAGGGTTCTGGGCCCAAGTGAGCAATGTCTTATCCATCCACTCCATCCAGCCATCGCGCATTCTTTCGGCTGTTTCGTTTCTGTAGCTTAACCACAAGATGTCGGTGTCGCGGAAAACGAAATCTTTCTGCACAAAAACCGACCAGTTGCCCCACTCGATGCCGGGCGACGTGACGAAGGGGAAGGGCA
>CBDUBV010000288.1:0-2054 GCA_965365475.1 uncultured Chthoniobacteraceae bacterium
TCCCAGTGAACACATGGCGCGAGCCAAACACAGCTTGCCTCATGCCGTGCCTTGTGCGAAGAAAACCCCGCTCATGGATTCCCCATCTCGCGTCCAGTCTATAAATATCTCCTGGTTTTTTGCACTGGGCGCCGTGGCGATCACCCTGGTGGGTTTGTTCGGCTTCCTGCCTTACACCTACGGTTATGGTCACCTGCCCGTGCCGCTCGGCACCATGCTCTGGGGACTATGGAACGACTACGGCGATTGGCAACATGGCATGATCGTTCCCATTCTGGTGGGCTGGCTGGTATATCGTCGGTTGAAACTCCTTCCCAGCATTCCTGTCCAGCCTTCCCGCTTGGGTCTGGTGCTGGTGATCCTCGGGTTCTTTTTCTACTGGGTCGGCTACAAGGCAGACATCCAATACATCGGGTTTCTAGCCACTCAATGGCTGGTCGCCGCCATCGCAATATGGTTCCTGGGATGGCGGACTTTCAGCGAGTTTCTTTTCCCATGGATGCTGATCACCTTTATGTGGCCCTTCCTGTTTTTGGACAACATGATCGCATTCCCGCTGCGCATCATCATGTCTGAGGTCTCGTATCAATTCCTCGATCTGATCGGGTTGGACGTGGTGAAACAAGGCACCGCAGTGCTTTCTGCATCCAACCCCGCACTTGGCCTTGCTGCCGGTGAGCGGTTTGCAGTGGATATCGCCGACCCCTGCAGCGGCATCCGTTCCCTGTTTGCCCTCATGCTCATCACCTGCCTCTACGGCTACCTCACCTTGCACAAGGATTGGCAACGCTGGGTGCTCTTCCTCATGGCAGCGCCCCTCGCCATACTGGGCAATTTTTTCCGGATCCTCATGCTCGTTGCAGGCACACTCGCGGTAAACTCAGACTTTGCCATTGGCACCATCGATAAACCCTCCACTTTTCACATGCTCGCCGGGTTTCTGGTGTTTGCAGTGGCACTGGCTGGCATGGTGGCCTTGGGGAAACTGCTTAAAAGCATCGGCCGCACTGCACCATGATCGACCCCTCCAGCCCATCTCGTCCAGCTCGCTTGCAAGCTCCCCATCAACTCTGGCGCAGCATCGCGCTGCTGGCCATGGCCGGTATTACTGCCGCCATCTGCCTGAGCGGAGGTGAACTGGAGAAGGGCACCGTTGCAGGTGTCCGTTTGGATCTGCCCGCCATCGTAGGCGGATATTATGGCGAGAGACAGGACATCACGCTCGCCGAGCGCACCATGCTGCCGCTGGATACCGAGTTCGCGCGGCGTCTTTACCATTCCTTCGATGGCGAGTCGATCAATTGCCAGATTGTCCTGAGCGGTGGCGAGAAACGCAGCATCCACCGGCCGGAAGTGTGTCTGCCCGGCCAGGGTTGGACCATCCGCTCCGGCATGCCCGTGGAGATCGAATTGCCAGGGCGCTCCCCAATGACAGCCATGCGGCTGGACCTTTCCCGCTCTGTCGAACGCGCAGATGGAAGTCGATTCGAATTGCAGTCTGTGTTTCTATATTGGTTCGTGGGGGCAGACAAGACCACGGCTCATCACTGGCATCGCATTTTGCTCTCCAGTTGGGACCGTGTTGTGCATGGCGTGCACCATAGATGGGCCTATGTGATTGTGAGTGCCACAGCCACCCAGGGGCTGCAGCCCAATGGCAGAGATGTGGAAGCGACATTTACCATGTTGAAGGACTTTGTGCGCGAGATGTACCCGCACATCCATACAGATAACGTCGCGCCGAGTTCGCTATAAGCCGCACTTCTCTCTCGGCACAGCCAGAGACTGGCACATATGGCTTTGGGCTTGCAACCCAGCCCGCGCTCTCCATTCCGGTTCAGGCACCAGCCGTCACCCACAAATGTCGCGATTGAACCCCATTGAATTTCACGGCCCAACCGCGATGATCAACAGGCGCAGAGAAGCCTGCCCCCATGTGGCAGCATTTGGTTGTGAGACGACATTTTCAATTTAAGTGCGCTGCGGCCATACCGGACACATGGACAAGATATTTGAGAAACTTTAAAATTCGTATAAATATTTGTTGACGCTCC
>CBDUBV010000289.1:0-2032 GCA_965365475.1 uncultured Chthoniobacteraceae bacterium
CATGGACACGGCAGTGCGCATGACATCGATAGGCACTGCCGAGCGCGGGATGGATCGCAGAAAAGCATGCACCGGCTCGGGCAGATGCCGATTGCCGCGCAGATCGTCCTGCAACTCGTCCAGTTCACGTTGATTGGGAAGCTGCCCATGCCAGAGCAAATGGATGACTTCCTCGAAGCATGCCCTGCCAGCAAGCTCGCCTATATCGTACCCGGCATAGACCAGACGCCCATCCTGCCCTTGCACATCGCTTAGCGCGGTGCTGTTTGCGACGATGCCTTCCAGTCCTCGGGATGCAATGGCCATGGCTTGCGCTAGCCTTTATACCGGGCAAGCAAAGTTTCCGCCATCACCGCAGGAGTATCTGCCACGGCGATCCCGGCTTCTTCGAGTGCTTTCTTTTTACTCTCCGCAGTGCCTTTGCCACCGGAGACAATCGCGCCCGCGTGGCCCATGCGACGTCCGGGTGGCGCAGTCGCTCCGGCGATGAATGCCGCCACAGGCTTCTTGCAGTGCTCTCCGATCCAGGCTGCTGCTTCCTCCTCTGCCGTGCCACCGATCTCGCCAATCATGATGATCGCTTCGGTATCCGGATCTTCATGGAAAAGTTTTACCGCATCGAGATGCGAAGTTCCGTGGATGGGATCCCCTCCGATACCTATGCACGTGCTCTGGCCGAAACCACGCTCGGAAAGTTGCCACACCGCCTCATACGTCAGCGTCCCGGAACGGGAGACCACACCAACTTTGCCTGGCTTGTGGATGTAGCCGGGCATGATGCCGATCTTGCATTCCCCAGGCGTGATGATGCCCGGGCAGTTGGGGCCGATCAGTCGGGTTTTAGTCCGCTGCATCACGCGATGCACACGCATCATATCCATGACGGGGATACCTTCGGTAATGCAAATCACCAGTTCGATTCCAGCATCCACCGCTTCCAGAATGGAGTCGGCGGCGAACTCGGCGGGCACAAACACCATCGATGCATTGCATCCCGTCTGGCGCCGTGCTTCATCCACGGTGTCGAATACCGGCACCTTGTCTTCGAAAAGTTCTCCGCCACGCGCTGGCGTGACTCCCGCCACTATGTTAGTCCCGTATTCGAGACACGAACGGGAATGAAATGCACCGGCTTTACCGGTGATACCCTGCACCAGCAGGCGGGTGCTTTTATTTACTAATATAGACATAAAAATTTAGAGCGTTTATCCCCGGAGTGCTTCTGCCACGACTTTCTCCGCTGCATCCGCGATGTCGGTAGCCGAGATCAGCGGCAGGTTCGATTCTTCCAGCAGTTTCCTGCCCGCTTCCACATTGGTTCCTTCCAGACGCACCACTAATGGCACTGGAAGAGAGACAGCTTTCACCGCGTTGATGATCCCCTGCGCGATGATGTCGCACTTCATGATGCCGCCGAAGATGTTCACCAGGATCGCCCGGACCCGGTCGTCGGACACCAGGATTTTAAAAGCCTCGGTGACCTGCTGCTCGGTCGCACCGCCGCCGACATCGAGAAAGTTTGCAGGCTCACCGCCGTAGTGTTTGATCACATCCATCGTGGCCATGGCCAGCCCGGCACCATTTACCAGACAGGCGATGTTGCCATCGAGTCCGATGTAATTGAGGTGACTTTTGGAAGCCTGAACTTCGCGCGGGTCTTCTTCCTCGATGTCGCGATAAGCCTGAATCTCGGGATGCCGGAAGAGAGCATTGTCGTCGAAGTTGAGTTTGCTATCGAGCGCCAGCACCTCGCCGCCCTTGGTCTCGACCAGGGGATTGATCTCCACCATGGAACAATCCGATTGGATAAACATGCGGTAGAGTGCTGCAAACAGTTTGCACGCGGGTCGCATGGTGGTGGAATCGAAGTTGAGTTGACGAGCGAGTTTGCGCGTCTGGAATGGCTGCAATCCGAGCAGCGGATGCACCGGCATGCGGATTATTTTTTCCGGAGAATGTTCCGCGACCTGTTCGATATCCACGCCGCCTTCGGTGCTGGCCACGATCACCGGCTGGCTCAACTCGCGGTCGA
>CBDUBV010000290.1:0-2029 GCA_965365475.1 uncultured Chthoniobacteraceae bacterium
GGGCCGGCGCCATTTACGAAGGCGGACCGCTCGCGGTTCTTGCAGGCGTTGGATGAGGCGTTGGTGCGGGTGGGGCGGTGAAATTAGTGAGGTGAGTTACGGCTGCAGCTCTAAGGGGAATTCGTCATAAGTCCGCCCATGGAGTTCCCGCCCAGCCGCCTTCTTGTTCTGACCACCCCATTGCTTGAAGAAGAAAGCCACGTCATCGCGGCGGCAGATCTCGTGCAAGCGGTCGACCCACTCGGGCTCCATTGACCGAGCGCGTGGACCCGATTCCCCACCTACGATGGCCCAATGCACCTTCCGCAGATCGATCTCGTTTATACGTCCGATTAGTGGTTCAAAGGAGATGAAGAGCGTTGCCCCTTCAATCTTCACGAGGTTCTTCGCGCGATCAACGACTTCCGAGCTTTCGATCGACGTGCCAAGCCAGACGTTCTGCAACGGGACGATCTGACCATCTTTGAACAAAGCCGCCATTCGATCAGGTCGCTTCGTTAGCACTTGGAAGTGGTGCTGTGGGCACTCCGCCATCACGTCCCAGACGGTCCGGATGAAATCATCTGGAACCTCTTTATGAAAGAGATCAGACATAGAGTTCACAAAAATGCGCTTCGGACGTCTCCACTCGAGCGGGGCGGACAAGCTAGTGTGGTCAAGGTTGACGCGGCCAGTCCAAACGTACCGACCGCCGCTCTTACGCGTTGTGCCTTCATACTTGGCGTGGCCCATCGCTTGCAGGCGCGCAGCCATGCGCATCGCATAGCAATTGGTGCAGCCTGCGGAAGCAAGCGTACATCCCGCTACTGGATTCCAAGTGATGTCTGTCCACTCAATGTCGGAAAGAGTCGCCATTATCGGAGAACCGCCCGTGCCAAACGTTGGGCCAATTCTGCGGCCTTCTGGCCCGGATTTGCCCAAGCAAACATCAGCGAAAATTCCTGCGTACCGGACCGACCGAGGGGTAACGTCTCATCAAGGACACGGCCATCGAATGCTATTCTTAACTGGTCTTTAGCCACCCGCTCGAACCATCTTACGTCAACGGCCCGCTTGGACGTGCGTCTTACGGTGCCGAAGAGGTCCGTTGCTTCATCATCAAGGGTGGCCACAACCTCCCTCCAAGCAGCGGTGCCGAGCGCTGAATCTACCCTCCGACCACCATCTGCATGCACTTCGCCTGATCGGGAAACCTGCCGAAACATTGCGAATACCGGCACTAGGTACCACAGGTCGATGGCGCCAGTCTTACCGAGCTCGACAAGGGTCGAATAGTCAATTTGAAGGCCGAAAGGGTCGATGAAAACGACCGCTCGTGTCCGCTTCCAATCGTAAGAGCGGCAGATATCGAGAAGCCAACTGTTGGCGTCCTCTCGCGAAAGTTGAACCCGTTCACTTAAATGAGGGAAGGTTGATTGCACTGCGCTTTGGAGCGCGGCCACGTTCTTCGCGGAAACGTCGTTCAGCAGGTATTTCGAGAACGGCGGAGAAACCCCTAAGGCCCGAATAGCCGAGCCAACTATGATCTCGTCGGTGTCGGCTATCGGAGGATCAAAACCCTTGATACGAACTTGATACTCCTCCTCCGGCTCGGAGAGCGCTGACTTAGGGACTGATGAACCTGACCCGGCACAGGCGTCGATGTAAAGAAGCTCGAAATCCTGAAACTTCAGGGCCGTGACGTAAGAGCGCAGATACTTTTGGACTGTCTCAAGCTTTTGCCTCGTGTGCGCATCTCCAAACGCTTGGGCTACCATCAGTAACGCACTCCACAAGGAACAATTGCAGAACACGTACTAAGAACGATGAATAGGCGCAACCATAAAGCGTCGGAAAGAGTTATTGACTAAGCCTATTCTATCGAGGGTTAGAACTTAGGCCCCCTCCCGCCCCCGCTTCGCCTTATGCTCCGCAATCGCCTGGTCGATGGCGGTGATGCGTTGGCGTTCGGGGGTGTCCTTGGACAGGCCCTTGAGGCGGCAGGTGGCCCAGAGGGTCTTGCGCTCGGACTCGAGCTTCTTGAGGTAGA
>CBDUBV010000291.1:0-2015 GCA_965365475.1 uncultured Chthoniobacteraceae bacterium
GTCTGGGGCAGCTTCGACTCGCGGCAGAAAGCGCGGATGGGCGAGGCCGAGCCGATCGCGGTCAACGACGGCGAGGAGGATATGTTCGCGCGGGCCGGGGTGGCGGCGGAGTGAATTCTCTTGTGTTCAGTTTCTGCGACGAAAGGATGATTGATGTCAAAATCAACTCGTAACTCTGGGAAACCTTGGACGCCTGTCGAAGTCAAATCGATGAAGGAACTGGCGCACGGCAACACTCCAACGCGGGTGATCGGGTTAAAATTGGGTCGCTCCGAAGACGCTGTATATAGTAAGGCCTCTGAGAAAGGCATTTCTCTCAGACCGACAAATCAGTCTCCTTACAATAAAAAAGGCGATTGATTTTTCGCAATGGAGCTGACGGTTTCGACCATTCAGATTGCAATGCTATTTCTTCCCGGCATTCTCTGGACAATGCTGGATGCAGCGCACCGCCCACCAACGCAGAGTGAGCAGTTTTTATATCTTGTTAGAACATTCCTATTTGGAATAATAAGCTATGCAGTAGTAGGTTTGTTCTTCGTTAGTTTTAATAGGCAGTTTGATCTTTTAATGTGTCTAATGGCGAGTGGAAATTCACTTCTGCTCTTGATGAGCTTGGGTGTGCGCTCGTTGTCGCCAGCGTTCTGTCAATTCTATGGGTGTTTGGACGAACTCATAAAGTCGTAACTCGATTACTTAATTCCATTGGTGTTACGAACCATATTGCCGATCAGGATATATGGGAGTTTATGTTCAATTCCGATGATCCAAAAATTAAGTTTGCTCATATACGTGATTATGAAAATGAATTGATATACGCTGGATATGTTCGTGCATACTCGGAGCGTTCCGATATTCGCGAATTAGCTATGTACGATGTCTATGTTTTTGATCAAAAGGGTAATGAGCTCTATTCAACGCCTTATCTATATTTGTCGCGTTTGCCGTCATCTATAACGCTTGAATTTCCAGTAAAGGAGAAAACTGATGACCAAAAGAGGCAGCGATGGTGGACAGGGTTCTGGGCGTGGGTCACCCGGAAATAGGACACCTCAACCTTCTTCAACGCCAGGGGGGCGTATTACCATTAATGAAGGGCGGACTGTTAAGGGAGGAGTAATTCCCACGACCGGCACTTTACCGACGCGCCCGGTACCGCCGGCGCCCAGTAAAGGTAGTGGTAGCGGCGGGCAGGGCGGCGGCTCTGGAAGCGGAACAGGCGGGAGTAGCTGACAAGGTAGGCTCGTCGAGTGAGGGCCGAGGATTGAGCATCTAAGGCAAAGTTACTTGACCCATCATGATATGGGGACACAGTACAAACTACCCGCCCCCGTCATACCCCCTTCTCGTCATCCCGAACTTGTTTCGGGATCTCGCGCGGCGGTCGGGCACAGCACCCAGCCCCGCAACCCCGCGCCAACAGATGCCGAAACGAGTTCGGCATGACGAATGTTGGGGGCGGGGCTGGTTCGGCAGGCCGCTGCTTTCCCCTGGCACCACCGCACACCCCGCGATAGCATCTCGCCATGCGCGACATATTCCAGCCCGCGGTTTACATCCTTGCTGGCCGGCCTCGCGCGCTGACCTACATCGGGGTCACATCGAACCTCGTCCAGCGCATGTTTCAACATCGCACCGGCACCGGCAGCGCCTATGCGCGGCGGTACCGGATGAACCGGCTGATGCACTTCGAACTGTTCGGCACGATGGAGCTCGCCATCGCGCGCGAAAAGCAGATCAAGGCCTGGCATCGCCCATGGAAGCATGGGCTGATTGAGCAGGGCAATCCGGACTGGCGCGATCTCGCGGAGGAGATCGGCCTGCCGCCGTTGGGGTGAAAGGCCCGCGACGATCGCCGCCTAGCCCCCCCCACCTCGTCATCCCGAATTCATTTCGGGATCTCTCGCGCGACTGTCGATCACGGCGCGAGAGATGCCGAAACGAGTTCGGCATGACGAAGGGAGGGTATCGAACCATCCCCACCCTTGACAAAACCAACCAAACCGGTTACACGC
>CBDUBV010000292.1:0-1977 GCA_965365475.1 uncultured Chthoniobacteraceae bacterium
CCACGTAAGGCCCCTGCAGCAGCACCTTGAGGTCGAGCGTCAGGTAGTCGGGCGTGGGGGCGGGCGGCGGGGGCGTGGGAGTCGTGGGGGGCGTCGGCGTGGTCTCCGTCGTGCTGACCCCCGAGACCATGTTTTTCAGGCGGTACACCTCGACGCCCGGCGTGGAGAGGTACAGGTCTTTGCCGTAGAACTCGATGGCCGTGGGCGTGCTGGGCAGCGTCACCTTGGCAAAGCCCGTCACGACGCCCTGCTCGGTGATTTTGTAGATGTGCGCGTCGAATGAGTTGGTGCTGCGCCGGTCGGACATCAGCACGTACGCCGCCCCGTTGTACACCACCATGTCGTAGATGGGCAGGTTGGGCAGGCTGATTTTGGTGAGCGCGGCAGGCTCGATGGAGGTGGCCAGGAAAACGTTGCTGCCCCAGCAAAAGATGAGCTTGCGCCCGATTTTGTTGGTCCGCGAAATGGTGCTGATGCCGTCGGGCGAGAGGCGCGAAAAGTCGCTGCGGTTACGGTAGGCTACGCTGAAAGCGCCGTTTCCGGCATAGCGCAGCATGAAAGGCTGGTTCGAGGTGGCGATGGTTTTCGTGGACGCATCGTAGCCCATGCCGCCGCCCGTGACGTACATCTTGCCATCAAACTCGAAAAACTCGTTGTGCACCTGGCTGAAGCCGCTGTAAAGCTGCTCCTGCTGGATAGCCGACCACGAGGTGCCGCCGTTGCTGGAACGATAGATGTACGGATACTTCGCCTTCGACTGTCCGTAGTTGATGAAGTATTCGCCCTTGAACTTGAACAGGTCACGCGTGTGCGAGTCGCCGGCGATGGTCTGGATCGTCCACGTTCCATCAGCGGTTTTGCGGTAGAACTTGGTGTTGCCCTGAGGGTCGTAATCTTCCACCAGCAGCTCGTTATCCTGAACGCGCATACTGCGGATCAGCTCGTTTTTGAACTCCAGGCGGTTGCCGTTGCCGTCGCGCTCGTAGTCGAAGGCGTTGCGCTCCAGGTCGTAATACAGCACGCGCGTGTTCTGCGAACTGGTCGTCGAGCCGTGACCGATGTAGAGGCGTTTTCCATAGACCTGCAAATCGTACGACATGGTTTTGTCGTCAGGTCGCTGGTAAAACTGCGTGACGGGGTTGCCGAGCTTTTCGAGAGAAGACGTTTTGTTGGGGATAGACTGTGCAGATGACGCGGATGTCAATGCGCACAGCGTAAAGGAAAGGAGAAGAAAGCGGTACATGAGAAGATTGAATACTGTTGGGTAAGACTGCGAACTTGACGGGCAAAGGCTGGGCGACCTTCGTGCCTAAATCGCAGTCCGGGGCTTGCGTAGCGAGGCGGGGCGTGCTGCTGGAATGGTTAAAACTCCAAGAGGGGCCTCCTGCGCGTTGGAATGTGCTAGATGACGCGTGGAGGTAGAGGCGAGCCAGGCTGGGTACATCTGTTGGTCGTCTTGCGCGGGTTGAGCAGGCACCGGAAATTGTTGCCTGCCCCCATACCTGCGGGGGGAAGAAACGGCTCCGTCACAACCTTTACAGCCGTGTATGCTTCCCGCTTTACCCTATAAAGACATTGGGACACGGTGCCCTTTGCCTTTCTTTCAAAGCTTCCGGCACGCGGTAGCAGGGGGAACGGTTTGTCGCCGCGGCGAGGGTTCTTTTTCCGCGCGGACTTCTCGCTCCGGCAGGCTGCGCATCGCCTGCCCGCATCGGGGGTACGGGCCGGTGCGCGCAGAATGCGCCAATGCTTTGGTGCGTAAACGCTATTACGCTATTGATGAAACGGGCAGAAGGGCCTATCAATCAGGCGGGCCTTTCTATGGGGGGCCGGTGACCGTTAGAACCCTGCCTCATCTTTGCAGGCTACGCTTCGTGAGCTGCAATTTTCTGACCTGCTCAATGCCCCTTGAGCCCGCCTCTGCCTCGCGCGTGTTGATCCTGGACGATCATCCGGCGATCCGCTACGCGCTTTTCG
>CBDUBV010000293.1:0-1953 GCA_965365475.1 uncultured Chthoniobacteraceae bacterium
ACACGCTGAATCTCACTTCGCCCACGGCTACCGCCACAGACGTGCGAATCCTGCAAGCTCTGAGCAAATTGGCGGACTGCGATAGCACGGCGCTGGCGGACGAAATCTTCTCCGTGGGTTCACCGTTGCTGACCATGAGTGCGCGTGAAGCGGTGCTTGCAGATTGTAAAGAATACACCGAGCAGGGCGTGCGGTTCAGTGTTTCCCAGATCGAAGAACTCAGCCTGGACCGGTTTGCTTCGAAAGAACCAGAACTGCTCGACGCGCTGGAAGCGCATCGCGAATCTCAGGGGTATTATTTCTCCTCGCTGCTAGTGACCGATATCAACACGCAGAATTCGCTGCTGCTTGTCGCGGGCGATGCCGCTTTCTGCGACTCGATCAAATTCCCCGTGCACAGCCATAATGTGTGGGAACTCGAGGGCATCGTTTCCCGCAAGAAACAACTTCTGCCTTACCTCTTGCAACGCCTCGCCAGCACGCGCAATCGCAACGGTGGAAAATAAGTTGCCCTTGCCCGCAGTCCTGCAAACACTTCTCTACTTATGAATGAACTGACTCCTGAACATAAAGCTGCCGTTTCCTCCTGGATCGAAGCGGGTGAGAGCCTCTCTTACATCCAGAAACGTCTCAAGGAAGAGTTCGGCATTTCCATGACCTACCTCGACACGCGATTGCTCATGGACGATCTGAAATTGCAACCCAAAGACCCCGAAGTGCCAGCAGATGAGCTTGTGCAGGACGACAAATTGCCCGAGCCCATTGAGCCGACCGGTTCGGTATCTGTGAGCGTGGACAGCATCACCCGTCCCGGCTCGATGATCAGTGGCAAGGTGACTTTTGCCGATGGCCACCGCGCTGAGTGGTATCTGGACCAGATGGGTCGCCTGGGGCTGAACCCCGAGACCGAGGGACATCGTCCATCGCAGCAGGACATCATGGATTTCCAAAGTGAACTGCAACGTCAAATGCAATCCCCACGACTGTGATGTCACAGGGTAACGGAAGAAAACTTTTCGGCACAGATGGTGTCCGAGGCACTGCCAACATCGAGCCAGTCACCGCAGAGACTGCGCTCAAACTCGGGCGGGCCGCAGCACATGTGATCACCGAAGTCACTGCCAATCGGCGTTCGGGTCGTCCGAAGATCGTGGTCGGCAAGGACACGCGACTCTCTGGGTACATGCTTGAAAGTGCATTGGTTGCTGGCCTCACTTCACTCGGTGCCGATGTGCTGCTGCTGGGGCCGCTGCCTACGCCGGGTGTGGCTTATATCACGCGCTCATTGCGAGCCGATGCGGGCATTGTGTTGTCCGCCTCGCATAATCCGTACGAAGATAACGGAATAAAATTTTTTTATCACGACGGCTACAAACTCGCGGATTCCGTCGAGCAACGCATCGAGGATCTTGTATTCAGCGGCGCGATTGAAGACATCCGCCCGACAGCCAATAACATCGGCAGAGCCAAGCGCATCGATGACGCCCTTGGGCGCTATGTGGAGTTTGCCAAGGCCAGTTTCCCCAAAGGCATGACGCTGGAATCGCTACGTGTCGTGCTGGATACGGGCAATGGCGCAGCGTACAAATCCAGCCCGTGCATACTCTCTGAACTCGGTGCGCAGTTGACCACCTTTCACAATCAACCCGACGGCACCAACATCAACAAGGAATGCGGCAGCACGCATCCGCAGGAGCTGCAGCGTCTCATGCGGGAGACGGGCGCCATGGTGGGCATCACACACGATGGCGACGCGGATCGCGTGTTGCTCTGCGATGAACAGGGCGAGATCGTCGATGGAGATGAGATACTGGCCATTGCTGCGGTGCATTGTTTGCAGAATGGCGCGCTCGCCAATAACACGCTGGTCGCCACGGTGATGAGCAACTTCGGCCTGGACGAAACTTTGCAGCAACATGGAGGACGGGTCGTGCGCACGCGCGTGGGAGATCG
>CBDUBV010000294.1:0-1940 GCA_965365475.1 uncultured Chthoniobacteraceae bacterium
GCGGGCCAAGCATTGGCTGCCGAGCACCGACAGCTCGATCTCGACCATGTTGCAAGTGATTATGTCTGGTACTCGCCGGTCGCGGAGTGCTGCGCCCCAAGACAACAAAGAAATGCGGGGTCCGCGCCATTCGCCGCCGCAGTGCTGGCTTGCTAGAGCGTGGCAAGGGGACGCACTGCCTGGTGACAGTGCTCTCGTCGAGCGGCGCGTCCCGCGGCCGTCGCTGCTAAGGATTGGTCTTACTGCATCTGTAACCGCAAAGAACGATGTTCAGAGACCTTGACATGGCGATCTTTGGGGCGGCACACGACGCGTGCCATTTTTTTGGTACAACCTCGGCGAGAGGGCTATCGCTTGCATCGAACACAGCACCACGCGTTCGGCAAGGAACTCCGGGCCCTCTGCAACAGCAAGAAAACAGAAGACAGGGAGATCGCGGGCATCATAATCAGCGAACTGAAAGCGCTCGACGAAGCGAAGTCCTCAGGGACTCAGCATCCAAAAGAAGACCAACTCAAGGGCAATCTCTCAGAGATACGTGCCCTCAAGATCTATCGCGGAAAATACTCGATTCGCGTGTATTTTACGACGATAGATGGTGTTATTTGGATGTTGTGTATCGACGAGAGCAAGCGCAGAGATCATGTCGACGATGGCATGGAGCAACGGCTGCTAGAACGTCTGGCAGCCGTCAAGGCTCAGTGCAACAGCGGCAAACAGAAGAAAGATCGCAGGTGACGCATGGCACATGAAGAACACGAATCATGGGATGACCTTGTTGCCGAGGTGCTCTCTGATCCTGATGCGCGCGCTGCATACGCCGAGAATGAAATCCGTCGCAAGATGGGTGCCGCCATCGACAAAGCCCGACAGGAACAAGGGCTATCCATGCGCGACCTAGCTTCCCTGATACGAACATCTGTAAGCCAGGTGCAGCGTTTGCTTCACAGAGACCTTGGCGGATCACTCACACTAAAGACCGTCTGTCGCGCTGCCGACGCACTGGGATTGCAGGTGAGAGTCCATATTCATGAGAAACCACGAGACGGTTCCTCTGTGGTCGATTTTGGGACGTCCGCATGGACACCAGTCCGGGACATTGTTCCTGATCCTCGTGCCGTGACGGCAGCCTTTCGGGGCCAAACCATTAGTCTAGTCGCCGGAATGTCGTGATCTCCATGCCTGTCATTGGACGCGTCGAGAAGTCGACCAATCCCTCCGGAGACCTGCCCGACGAGGTAGTAGAATCGTACAATAAGGTCGTCGAGAATGTCAGTCTTGTTGATATACGGCTGACCCGTACATCTGCGGAGTCTCACCCGGAGAGGCTGCGCGAGGGTGACGATAGTGTGCAGATCGAAATTGGTACTCCGCAGTATCGTGTCACCATAACATCTACGAGTATCCATGCAGGCGCACGTTTCCGTGTTGATGTTATTTCTCGCGTCGAAAGGGACGCCGGAGCGATAGTCTCTATCGAAGCAGATTATCTTGTCACCTATGCATTGGATCATGCTGGTGACTATATAGAGCAAGCGGTTCGCCTGTTTGCAGAGAAGAATGGGGTGTTTAACTCATGGCCATTTTTTCGTGACCTCGCGCATTCATTGGCAACGAAGATGGGTATGCCGCCCATAGTAGTCCCGCTCCTTAAGCTTCCGCCTTCGTCACCACATATCAGGCCGGATTTTCGCTAGCGCGTGTGGGCTTGATTGACTCCAGTCGGAATCCTTTTCAAGGCTCCGCCGTGCCCACAATAGTTCACAAATACTTCCGCCGTGGGCAGGATCTCCGACGGATTTGTCGCGAGTTCCGTTACTCACGCTTGGCGAACTCGGCAGCGTACGCCTAGGCCATCTGCACGTGCACTTGCGCGCCACTCCCCTTCACGACACCGACCTCTCCGAGGACTCCCGAGGCCGCTCGCTGGTCACATGCTC
>CBDUBV010000295.1:0-1929 GCA_965365475.1 uncultured Chthoniobacteraceae bacterium
CGACCCGGCACACAACTCTACCACCAGGTGCGCTACCGGATCGCTCCTGGTCGCGGTGACATCTATGTGCGCCCAGAGATCAGCTACAGCTTGACCGTGGGGAGCTGGAACCACGGCAAGGGTAGCCTGAGGCTGATCGAAGATGGGGAATGGACCATCGCGCGGGAGACGCGGCAGGTGCGCCCGATGCGCCACGACGGCAGCCGCTTCGGATCGGTGCCAAAGTGGACGGCTAGCTTCGTGCGAGGCTTTATGAGGGTGCGAGTGGAACTATTGTGACCATGTTTACCTGGATAAAAAAACTTTTTAAGAAACAACGCTACTCGCGAGCACTCGGTAGCGCGGATGCCGCTCGCGTGGCGGGCAAGCTGCGCGAGGCTCTGGGCACGCGGGGACAAGCACTGCGGCTCTTCCGGATCACGCTGCAAGACGGTAGTGAACATGTGATGGTGCGGGTGGAGGTGGAGGCGCGGCAGGTCTTTTTCGACAAACCATTGACGGGGAGAGTCGGAGGTATGCGGACACTACGCTTCTCCGGGCCAGTGGATCGTGGGGGGTTCATCATGGATAATACCACTTTGGATGTCAAAGCGGTGCGGAACTTCTTGCGCTTCGAGTATGGACACGTGCCTGAGCACCGCTGGAGTATCGAGCACGATGCTGCGGAGGGTGTCTCTGGAACACTCTGGGGCGAAGTGGATGAGTGCTTCGCGGACGCGCTGCTGTGCGCAAAACGCCAGGGGGACTTCGCGCTGATCGCGAACACTGGGGCGTCCTCCCATGCTGCCGCTGTCCGCAGGACGCAAGCAGGCTACGAGATCACGGACTTTGCAAGAGCCAACGGGCGTGTCTCGCGCGCACGCTCGCTGGACAAGCTGGCGCAGGAGGTCCTGCCGCTGGATGTGGTGACAAGCGCGTTCATTATTTACACGGAGAAAAACTAAAAAAACTATGGCAATACAACGCAGCGCATTAACTACGGGCCCGGCAATCGTGTCGTGGCAAGGACGGCAAATCTATTTCAAGGGTGGGCTCACCATTGAGGAAACCAAGGAGACCTTCGACATCGAGACGGATAGTTTCGGGGTCGTAGATCGGCGGGTGCAGAATCTCATGGCCAAGGTGAGCGGCACGCCTGCTGGCGAGTTCGCTGACCTTGCTGTGCTCTTCCCTTACCTGGATGCGCAGATCGGCACGCGCATCCACGGGGCGAGCGATACGCCACTGGTGATCACGGACCTCGCGGGCAACACGCGCACCTACCACAACGCGGCGATCAGCTCCATGCCGAACCTCATGCTCTCTGCGAGCAAGACGATGATCGGCGATGTGGAGTGGACGTGCCGCACCAAGGATAATACGGAGCCGAGTGCCGCAAACTCGCTCTATACCGTGGGCTCGGGTGCCACGCTCACACACACTCTGGACCCGGCGGGCATCCTCACGCAGCCTTACACGGGCTCCTGGGGCACGAGCCCCTGGGATGCATTCCGCACGGCGGAAGGCTTCGATATTTCCTTCTCGCTCCAGCTCTCGGACATCACGGCGGATGGCTACGGCATCCTGGACCAGATGGTGACGGGTGTGAGCTGCGAGGCGAAGTTCCGCCCGCTGGTAGCGAGTGCTGCGGCCATGGCGAAGCTGGGTGCGCAAGGTGTGAGCGGTGCGCTCCAGGGAGCGAGTCTGCTGAGCGCGGGAGAGGACTTGGTGATTACAGGCACGGGTGTGCATGTGACTATCTACCAGGCTGCTGCCACCAGCGCGGGCACTCTCTACAATGCGACGGACCTTCGCACGGGCGATATGGTGGCTGTGGCTACACGTCCGCTCTCTGGTGGAGTGCTCTCGCCAGTGGCGCGGATAAGCGACGAGGCACCGGAGTAAGCCGATGCTGGTGCGCTGGCGAAATATCTGGCTCACTACGGAGGG
>CBDUBV010000296.1:0-1928 GCA_965365475.1 uncultured Chthoniobacteraceae bacterium
GACAAACTATCCCAGCCTCAATTGTGCCGGCACGCTGACCCGCGTGGGCAGCGCCAATGGCTACGTCTTCTTGACCGAAACCATCACCCAAGGCGGCGTGGCGCAAGGCGGCACCTGCATCGACGGCAGCATCACCGTCGCGCTTACAGGCGAGGGGCTGGCTTGGTCATGGACGGGGCAGGAGGACGGTATCGTCAGCGTGGCGTGGGGTGATTTGCGGAAGAAGTGACGAATTGACCGAACTGGTCGGTTACTGTAACTTGCTGTCGTGGCCTCCCCCTCTCCAAAGTCTTCTCGTGACAAAGTTCGCGCGCATCGCGCACGGATGCGCGCCCAGGGTCTGCGCTCCGTCACGCTATGGCTGCCCGACACCCGGACGGAGGAATTCCGGCGCGAAGCGTACCGGCAATCGCTGGCGATTTCGCGCTCCGAGCAAGCCAAGGACGATCAGGCGTTCGTCGATTCGGTCCCAGAATTGCTCGATTGAAGCGCGGCGAACTTTGGACGTTTTCCGGGAGCCGCAGCTATGCCGGCAAGCCGCGTCCGAGCGTAATCGTGCAGGACGATCGCTTTGCGACCGATGAAGCCGTGACGTTGGTGCCGCTGACCACCGACCCGACCGAGGCATCGTTGGTCCGCATCATTATCGAACCCGACGCTTCCAATGGCCTTCGCGAAACGAGCCGGGCCATGGCCGACAAGGTGACGACCGTTTCGCGCGCCAGACTCGGCAAACGCATAGGTGCGATCGCTGATGCCGAAATGCGTCAAATCGAGCGGGCGATGGCTGTGTTTTTGGGCCTGGCGCAGGGGTGAGAGGCCGCGATTGAGCTTCATGCCCGCCGAAACTTTTTCGCGCATAGTTCTCACGCGTAAGACTGGCCGCCATCAGACTGCGACGGCGTGAAACGTCTCTTTATGCGCGGCCAGCCCGAATCCGTGCGCTACTCAGGTGAACGGCATAAGCAATTTAATCCGCTCCAACTCGTAATCGTGAGCAGTAATCTCGCCCTGCTCATATCTCGCCTTAAGACGCTTAAGCTGTGTCTTAACATCGGTTGGCTGGACGACAGGGATGGGAGGGGTCGGTGGCCGGCTATTGTCTTTCGCTATTCTTCTTTCTGCGGCGATCGCTTCTCGAAGCGTGATTTTCAGTTGAGCGAGCCTCGCACGCACGTTTCTCTGCTCGGCTTTGATTTCGAGCTTGGATTCGGCGATGTGACGTTTCTTTGCGGCGACCTCGCGGGCAAGTCGGGCGTTGTCGGCTGTAGCAGCCCTCCGAACGGCGGCTCGGTATTTGGAGCCAAACAGTGCGCCGCCCAAACCCCGCCCTTGCAGGGCGTTCGCCGCACGTCTGTCTGCGGCATCCAGTGAAATATTTTTTGCCGCATCCGTTAGTTCGTCAGCGCGGCCAGACAGCCTTACAAGCAACATCTCTGCTTCAGCGATCGCAACACGTAGTCGCTCAACATCGTTTTCACGGTGCATGTGCAAACGTACTGCCAAATCTCGTGCAGATCATACTCTCATTTATAGGCACCGTATGGTTGGCCGCAGTCAGAGGAATTTGTGCGCTATGGGCAATTTGAGCGGCTCCAAGTTTGGCCCATAGCCAAAATCCTCGCTCTGTACTCAACTCTTCAATATTCTCTCAAAAATCTCTGGCTCGTAAACTGGCCAAAATCGACCAGCAAATCTAACGGCTTTGACGCGCGAGCCGTCGTGACGAGTCAGCATGATCGCTCGCCCTGAAATGAGGCGACCAACAAGGGTGCTACTCTTGCTTCCCAGAGCTCGCTCAAATGCAAGACACCGTTCCGGCCCCTTGGCATTGCTTTAAGCGGGCGGCGACCGCGACATTGTCGATCAATACACCCGCGCTTTCGGCTTCACATACTCCGCCTCATCGGTCAGCGTGTAATCATGGA
>CBDUBV010000297.1:0-1909 GCA_965365475.1 uncultured Chthoniobacteraceae bacterium
GGCGCTGGACCGGGAGTTGGTGCGGTTGGGGCGGGTTAGGGGAGTGATGGGGTAGTCCGACTGCGGGCGCAACTGACAACATACGTAAAAGCGGACTTGCCCCTCAACAGAGGGCTTTGTCGAGGTCGCGCCGCTGACCCGTTGCCGAAACTTGCAACGCTATCAGTACCACTCCCTGATACCGCAATGATGCTGCAGGCTCTGATAATACCAATGGTGTAAGAACCCTAGCGGCGCACGCGTTATGCCCCCCATCATATAAAGCCAAAGTGCGCGCCCTGAGCGCCCGTTTCCATCGGTGAATGGGTGCAGAGCCTCATATGCTTGATGGGTATCAAAAGGGTGGCGGAGGCGACGCAAAATCGCTTCCAGTTCCGAACGTATGTGCTTTCCCCCGGAAGGTGGTCGATACCTTCCGACAACCACGTTCAAGCCCTCACTATCCCGGAGCACCGCCCCTGGCTGAACTTCAGATACGAACTGCTCTATTGCCGCAATCGTAGGGTCATCGGATAAGAAGAGTTCGTGCGCTCGAATTTCCCGCGGCATGGGGTCGCGCACGATCCCTTCGATGCGGTTACTTTCTCTCACGAACGCTGCGAGATCAAAGCGTTTCAGTTCGCCTGTCAACGGCCCACTTTCCAATCTTGTTCTATCATTGGAATCTCTACGTCGCCGCGCTGCGGCTGAGGTTTCCAAGGGGGATTCACAGCCGAGTCCTGAGGTGCTAACGAGAACGAATCAGAACCAATTCGCGACTGCCGCGTTTACGCTAGCACAACGATTTCGGTGATATCAGCAGCAGAAGGGGACGAAAAATGACCAAGGAACTGGAGCAAGAACTTCAGCGCGTAAAAGGCCGCGAGATGTCCCCGGCTGAGATCGAAGAGCAGCGTATCAGCTTCGTTTATGGCAACGCGCCCGCCGACGATCACGGCACGAAGGAGACTGTCCGCAAGTCTCTAGAACTTGTGGAATAATCCGTCGAATTGACTGGCGCAAACCAGCAGCTAGATGCATCGTGAAAGACCCGGCTCTAGAGCCGGGTTTTTTGTGGGGCCATCATGATCGTCCTGGATAAAAGTTCGTCGGTGTTCCAATATGTGTCCGAGCGTAATCGAGCTCGGCAATACGACTTCTTGCGTACCGCGTTCGAGGTATCTCGGCAAATTTCTGACTTCGAAATTGGCAAAGAATTTCTCTGTGATCTCAATTACTACGCAGTGCAGTATCTCTCGGCACAGCCGGGTAGATATCGACACGACGGATACAACGTAACCGTCGGTAAGCACACCCCTCCGACCTATGATCAGGTTGAAGGTTTGATGGAGCAATTCTGGAATAATCTCCGGCGTCTCTGGGGACGCATGACAGCGCTGGAAAGCGCCGCGTTCGCGTTATGGAGTGTCAACCATATCCATCCGTTTGCCGAAGGAAATGGAAGGTCATCTCGCGCGCTTTGCTACTTCATTCTCTGCACAAAATTCGGCGAGTGGCTCCCCGGCAATTTGACCATCACCGAGCAAATCCGCACGACTGAGAGGTCACGCTACTGCGAAATTCTCAATAGGATGGACAAAGCGATGAGCTCAGACGGGATGACCGATCTCACCGAGATGGTGGCGTTCTTGGACGAGTTACTAGTGAAACAGCTACAATCAGCGCCGTGACCATCGAACGGGCGCAGTAGCGGGTCGTTAGTCATGCTCCCTTCCACCGGAGCCCATATACAGTTCGCTCCCAGTCTCGCGGAACACGCGGCTCATGTCCGCCATCCCCGCCTCCGCCTCCTCCGCGGCGATGAACGCGTCCACCCCGGCGTTCTGTTTCGCCGCGAACTCCCGCACCTCCTGCGTGATCTTCATCGAGCAGAACTTGGGGCCGCACATCGAGCAGAAGTGCGCGGTCT
>CBDUBV010000298.1:0-1896 GCA_965365475.1 uncultured Chthoniobacteraceae bacterium
AAACAGTTGGAAGCGGAAAGCATCCACATCATCCGTGAGGTTGCTTCCGAATTCAGTAATCCGGTGATGCTTTACTCCATCGGGAAAGACAGTGCCGTCATGCTGCGGCTTGCGCAGAAGGCCTTTTTCCCAGGCAAACTCCCCTTCCCTCTTCTTCATGTCGATACCACGTGGAAATTCCGCGAGATGATCGCTTTCCGCAGCCAGACATCCAAGGAAATCGGTCAGGAAATTCTCGTCTGGACCAATCAGGAAGGGCTACGCATGGGCATGAACCCCATCGACCACGGCTCGGAAAAACACACGCATATCATGAAAACCGAGGCGCTCAAACAAGCGTTGAACCACTACGGGTTCGACGCCGCATTTGGAGGAGCGCGCCGCGATGAAGAGAAATCACGCGCCAAAGAACGCGTGTATAGTTTTCGCAATAATTTCCACCAATGGGACCCGAAAAACCAGCGTCCTGAACTTTGGAACCTTTACAATGGTAAAATCCGCAAGGGCGAATCCATCCGCGTATTCCCGCTCTCGAACTGGACCGAACTTGATATCTGGCTTTACATCATGCGCGAAGAGATTCCTATCGTGCCGCTCTATTTCGCCAAGGAACGCCCTGTGGTGGAACGCGACGGCACGCTCATTATGGTGGACGATGATCGCCTGCCCATGGCCCCCGGCGAGAAGCCTCAGCTGAGAAAAGTCCGCTTCCGCACGCTCGGTTGCTACCCGCTCACCGGCGGGTTCGAGTCCGAGGCCGACACCATCGAAGGCATCGTGGAAGAGATGCTCATTGCCACCACTTCCGAACGCCAGGGGCGCGTGATCGACCGCGACGGCGGAGCATCAATGGAGGATAAAAAACGCGAGGGCTATTTCTAAGTCATGATCTCAATCACCGATTATCTCAAACGACACGAGGAGAAAGACCTTCTCCGATTCCTCACATGCGGCAGCGTGGACGATGGCAAATCGACCCTCATCGGACGCCTTCTTTACGACACCCACATGATCTATGAAGATCAATTGGCGGCGGTAAAAAAAGATTCCATCACACACGGCACCACTGGCAATGATTTCGATCCCGCGCTGCTCACCGACGGATTAAAAGCCGAACGCGAGCAAGGCATCACCATCGATGTCGCTTATCGCTATTTCTCCACCGACCGGCGCAAGTTCATCATCGCGGACACCCCCGGCCACGAGCAATACACGCGCAACATGGCCACGGGCGCGTCCACCTGCAACCTCGCCATCGTGCTGATCGACGCGCGTCATGGCGTAGTCACGCAGACCAAACGTCACAGCTTCATTGTATCTCTGCTCGGGATCAAACACGTCGTCGTCGCCGTGAACAAGATGGACCTCAAGGATTATTCCGAAGACGTGTATCAGCAGATTCGCGCGGATTATAATGCATTTGCCGCGCGACTTAGTTTTACGGACATCCATTTCATCCCGATGGCCGCTTTGCACGGAGATAATGTCGTGGACCGCAGCCCAAACATGCCTTGGTATGAAGGCCCGCCATTGCTGCATCACCTCGAGAACGTAAACATCGTTGCGGACCGCAACCTCATCGACTTGCGCTACCCGGTTCAGCACGTGTTGCGTCCGAACCTGAATTTTCGAGGCTTCGCAGGCACCGTCGCCTCAGGTGTCATGCGTCCTGGCGATGATGTTCTCGTGCTTCCTTCCCGCCACCGCTCCACGATCAAATCCATCGTTACCGAGGATGGCGAACTTCCTGAGGCCTATCCGCCCATGTCGGTGGTCGTCACGCTCACGAGCGAAGTCGATGTCTCCCGCGGCGACATGCTGGTTCATCCAAACAACGTCCCGCATACCGAGAACGCGATGGATGCCATGCTGGTCTGGATGCATGAGAAGAAAGGC
>CBDUBV010000299.1:0-1882 GCA_965365475.1 uncultured Chthoniobacteraceae bacterium
GCGCTCGTGTGGGCGGAATCACGGTTCGATCCGCTGGCGATCAGCCCGGCTGGCGCAGCGGGTCTTGCCCAGCTGATGCCGGGGACTGCAAGAGATCTCGGCGTGACCAACCGGCATGATCCGCAGCAGAATATCGACGGCGGTGCTCGTTATCTGCGCCAGATGCTTGACCGCTTCGGCGCGGTTCACCTTGCCCTGGCAGCCTATAATGCCGGGCCCAACGCGGTGGCACGGGCCGGCGGCATCCCGAGAAATCGCGAGACCCCGTCATATGTCAGCAGCGTCATCGCCAAATGGATGGCATACGGCTCGTGATGAACACGAATCGCAGACGGATTAGCGGACGCCTCGAATACGTGCCGCGGGGGATCGCGGTGGTGACCGACGCAGGCGACCACTGGGTCCTTGAGGACTACGCTCCCTCGAACGATGACTTCGGACAGGAAGTGACGGCGGAAGGCGTTGTGGTCGGTCTCGATCGGCTTAAGGTCGAGTGGCTCGGCCAAGCTATCACTTAGGCTTGCGACCGTCTCCGCAGCAGAACGCCGACCAGTCCTTCATCAGCTTGCGCCGCTTGTCGAGGTAATCGGTTCGTCGATATGCTGCCTCGACCTTGTTCGGAATTGCATGGGCCAGCGCTGCCTCCGCCACTTCGCCGGGGTAGCTGGTCTTCTCCGCAACCCAATCACGAAACGAGGACCGAAAGCCGTGCACGGTATAGCTAGTGCCCGCATCCCGCAGGATTTTGAGCAGGGTCATATCCGATAAGGGTCGCCTCCGCTTTTGACCGGGAAAGGCTAGGTCGGATGAGTCAATGCGGAAACTCTTGGCACGCTCGAGTACATCGATCGCCTGGGCGCTAAGCGGCACGATGTGATCGCGACCCATTTTCATGCGCGCCCCAGGGATAGTCCAAAGTTTGCGGGTGAAGTCGAATTCGTTCCACCTTGCGTGCCGGACCTCCCCTGACCTCGACGCGTTCAGAATGAGGAGTTCCAGAGCAACGCTTCCCACGGACGCTCGTGATCGCAGCTTCCTCATGAAGTTGGGAAGCTCACTAAAGGGCATGGCCGAGAAATGCCCCGTCTTCTTCGGTTGGCGGGGAAGACCACGCGAGATCGATCGCATTGGCGCTTCAGTGCTTCGGTAGCCTTTCACAAAGGACCAATCGAGAACCGCTCCGATGCGCTGCCGCACGCGGCGCGCCGTCTCGGGCTTGTCGAGCCAGATCTCGATCAACGCGTCCCGGATGTGAGACACCTGCACCTCCGAGACGAGTACGTTGCCAAAGTGCGGAAATGCGTATCTCTCGAGCGTCGTGAGCCACTGCGCTTGATGCTTCCCGTTCTTCCAGCCCTTCTTGTGTTCCTCGTGCACCCGCGTTGCGGCTTCTCGAAAGGTTGGGATCTTGTCCTGTTCCTTGCGCCGCTCTGCAAGGACATCCACGCCGGCCTTGGTCTGCCGCCTTATCGTCATGGCTTGTTCGCGCGCCTCGATCAGGGAGACATCGGGGTAACCGCCGATCCCGATATCCTGACGCTTACCTTGCGCCTGGACGCGCACGATCCAACTGGCTTTGCCTGATTGTTTGACGACCAGAATGAGGCCGCCGCCGTCGGAGTAGCGGCCGGGGTCTTTCAGGTGCCGGAGCTTCATGGCCGTTAGATTTCCCATACGTCCGCCTAACTCCTGTCCCCACATTCGTCCCCACACTTTGCGCGGGATGCTGGAGAACATATGCGGAACTACACGAATTGTCAAAGACGCAGAAAACGGCACTATTCTGCCGATTTCTGCGCCAAAATTGGCGTTGCGTCGAGGTACGACAAATCAGGAATTGGCGGAGAGGGTGGGATTCGAACCCACGGTACGGTTTCCCGCA
>CBDUBV010000300.1:0-1878 GCA_965365475.1 uncultured Chthoniobacteraceae bacterium
GCCCTCCATGTCAGGATAGTTGTCGCCTCAGTTGATTTCCTTATCAACCCGGAGGGCGATAGCGAGTGAACAATGAAGAAACGACATCCGGCAGCAGTCCGGGAGTGGGCAATACAGCAAATCATGTTGCCTATTGGACGCAGCATGACCGAGGTAGCCTCTGAGCTCGGCGTGACGACCGAAGCCCTACGTTTATGGAAAAAGGCTTTCCTGGCGCAGTTCAACCCCGACAGCAATACCAGGCATTGCGCACCCTTGCCACACAATGTCAGGCCTGCGCCGCAGGCGCAGGCCTCCCCTGTTAGCAAGCAATCCGGACAGATTCGCTACACTGCCGCGTTTCGGGAGTGGGCGGTGACGCAGATGATGCCACCGTTAAACCGGACAGTCGTCGTGCTCGCCAGGGAAACCGGCGTGACACCCTTTACATTGCGTGCCTGGCAAGGCGCAGCCAGAGCAGAAGGAAAGATCATGGCAAGAAGCAGCAAGCCTGGAGCGCGCTGGTCCAGCAGCGACAAATTCCAGATGGTGCTGGAAGCAGCCCTGCTAAGCGAGACGGAGCTGTCGGCGTATTGCCGGCGCAAGGGTGTGTATCCCGAGCAGATTGCCCAATGGCGGCAGGCATGTGAATTGGCCAATGGCACCATGCTCGATCCGGCAGGTCTGCCACCGGCGGCAGTCAAGGCACAGGCAAGACGCCTCAAGCAAGTGGAGCGTGATCTGGCCGAAGCCAGAGCGTTGCTGGTGCTGCGAAAAAAAGCCGAGGCGATCTGGGGCAAGGACGAGGAAGAATGATCAGCGCCCCGGATCGCCAGGAAGCCATGATGTTGATCGAGCAGGCACGCCAGGCTGGAGCGCGCCAGGCATTGGCATGCGAGGAGCTTGGAGTAAGCGCCAGGACGCTGCAGCGTTGGCAGCATCAGGCAGTCGATGGACGACCTGAGGCACTGCGCCCGGCGCCTTCCAACAAGCTGAGCCATGAGGAGCGGCGCGCCGTGCTCGATGCTGCCAACCGTATGGGCTTTGCCAGCCTGACACCACATCAGATCGTGCCGAAGCTGGCCGATGAAGGGATCTATCTGGCTTCGGAATCGACGTTTTACCGGGTCCTGAAAGCAGCCGGTCAGGGCGCCCGGCGCGGCCGCAGCCAAAGTCCGCGCAAGCAGGTACTCACCACACACCGGGCCGATGGCCCCAACCAGGTATGGTGCTGGGATATCACCTGGATGCCCACGACGGTCAAGGGGCGCTTCTTCTACTGGTACATGATGAAGGACATCTACAGTCGCAAGCTGGTGGTCAACGAGGTGCACGACAGCGAGACCTCGGAACATGCCAGTGCGCTATTGAAACGGGGCTGTCTGAAAGAGCAGACTGCAGGCCGGCCGCTGGTGCTGCACTCGGACAACGGCACGGCGATGAAGGGGGCGACGATGCTGGCAAGCATGGAGCAATTGGGCGTGATGCCCTCGTTCAGTAGGCCGCGGGTGAGCAATGACAATGCCTATGCCGAAGCGTTGTTCAAGACCGCCAAATACTGTCCGCTCTGGCCGGACCGCCCATTTGACACGCTCGACGAGGCGCGGGTATGGGTGCATCAGTTCGTGCACTGGTACAACGAGGAGCATCGCCATAGCGGCCTCAAATACATCACGCCGGACCAGCGGCATCGTGGCCAGGCAGACAGTTTGCTGGCTCAACGCAGGGCGGTCTATGAAGCTGCCAGAGCCAGCAAGCCGGAACGCTGGTCAGGAGCAATCCGCAATTGGGAGTTGGACGACGTGGTGTATTTGAACCCTGATCGAAAGCAGGCTTTGCCAGCCCTACAACCAATGGCTGCATAACAGCTTAGGCGACAACTACCTTGACACACACCGC
>CBDUBV010000301.1:0-1866 GCA_965365475.1 uncultured Chthoniobacteraceae bacterium
CCTACGCCCGCGCGGTGACCGAACAGGCCGTGCCGATCTCGAAATTCGCGACGCTCTACCGCGAGGCCGACGACGCCGCCGCGACCGCTGCGTCGGCAGGAAGCTTCTGTCCCGATACCAGGAAGCGCCGATCCGCGCTGGTGCGACAGGTGGAAAAAGCCGGGGAAATGCTCGCCGCCGCGCATCTTCGCTAATCGATCTCCGAGACGTCGCCTTCAGACGATCGAGTGAGCGAAAACGGACTGTCCGGACCCGACAACAAAGCGGACGTTGCGTGATTGACACGTTAAAGGTCGTTCGAATGGAGAGCGTAAAGCCACATGCAAATTGAGCGCGATGAATTTGAATGGTTTTTCCGCCTAGTTCCTATTTCGGGTGTGATAGGCGTAAGCGCGATGCTACTACTGCGCCCTAACACGCCACCCCTTACCCACAGCAAGGCTTTCGGATGTTATTCGGCTTTTAAAAGCCCAAACATTCTCCTTGACGCTGCTGGTATGCACGTTCGGCAAAAGGGCTTCCCTATCATCGGCTTCCACTTGGAAAGACATAAGGGCGGCATTGCGTTAGCCGCCCACGCGCCCGTCAGCGCAGAATTGACGAGCAATGGCTACAGACTCTTTATAGAAACTAGCGGCAGCGGTCGGTATCTACCGTTTTACCGCGTTCATCATGGTCGGACCTACGGGGTATATGACGAACTAGACCTGCAGGGGTTCGAAATGCTGGCTTCAAACGACGTTTCAATCAAATACGAGCCCGCCGACTTAGCTCGGTGCATATGAGGTCAATGTCCGCTATCCACAACCTTGCAGCCCGTTGTGAACATCGGCAGGTTACGAGCTATGGAGCTAGTTCACCTTTACGACCGCGCAGCCGCCCTATGGCCTGTAACTTTAAATTTGTCCGAATGCACCGGCCCGGACGACCCAATCTGGTCACTGGTGGATGCCCACGACGCGATTGAGGCACGGATCGGCAGCGACGAGATATGGCTGAAGATCGCGGCGTACTCTTTTCACCAAGCGATTTTTGAGACCGCGAGGGCGCGAATGAGCGCCGGGTTGCTGACCATTAAACCGGGCGATGTCAGTATCGACATGTTCGAGGCTTGCCTGAAAGATAATCTGGAACAGCCCTCTTGGGAGACTGAGCTTGAGATTTACTTGCGGCACAACCCGAAGTGGCCGACGAGGTAGCAGATGTCCGCTAACCACAACATTTAAGTCGTTGAGAGCGCGGGCGGCAGACGCTAAAAGCGAACCGGCCCAAACCGACAACAATGCGGACGGTAGCTCAGCTGTCCAAGGGCAGCTCTTGATCGTAAACCACTACTGCCTGCCCAAATTTGATGGCCCGTTCTGCTGCCGATCGTAAGATATCATCATCGATCACGGACGGATCGACGTCGATCTCTTTCTCACGCAAGACTTCTACAAAGGTCCAGCCCTTGCTCGCAGCTCCAGCCACCGCCGCGAGACGGGCAGAGGCAATTTCAGAGCCGGTGGCGTAAAGCATAAGAGCGTGCCGTGCGCCTGCCCGAAACGAGGTATTTTCGGCGGCAACACCTTTCGCAGAAAACATGAAAAGTGATTCGTCCATTCACACGAACTACACGGTCACAGTCGACGCTCAACGTCCGCTATCCACAACATTCCAGCCGTTCAAAATCTCGGCGGCCCACCGCGTTAGCAGCCCTACCGCCCCGCCATCGCCTTGACATTGGTGAGGAACGTCCGCCCGATCCGCACCTGCTCGCCATCGGTGAGTTCGGCGTGCCAGGCGCCGGCGCGGTCATGGCCTAGGCCGGCGATGCGGTCGCGGCGGACGATGACCGAGCGGTGGAGGCGGATGAATTGCGCGGGG
>CBDUBV010000302.1:0-1847 GCA_965365475.1 uncultured Chthoniobacteraceae bacterium
TTCGCCCCGCCTTCCCGGAAAGGCGACCTCCTGCTCGCCTTGTTTAAGTGGCCCCGACGACTTCCCGCCCAAATGACCATGGAAAATGACTCGCGTCCCAGAGGGACGCATGGGGCTGCGTTACGATTGTCCATCGCACCAACTTAAAAGTCCTGCGGCCTTCCCCCTGCTCGTGGAGCACCGACATCTCGGGGCAGCGTTAATTTGAATTTCTAATCCTTCCTTAGAAAGGCTCGTAGAGATCCTCGGGGATATCGACTCCTTCGACCATCTCTGCGTGGCCATCCACAAACACCACGGGGGCAAACCGATTCTCTTTGCCAGGATCATATACCGATTCGCCCAATGGCATGCGCGTTAGCGGGTACACCAGTTCTGGCATTGCAATGCCTGACGAGGATGCTCTCCCAGAGATGTTTTGCCGGGAAGCTCGACAAGGCTTGTCGTGCGGAATTTCTCTTCCACGCTATTGGCAATGCGTACCCAGAGAGGCGCAAACCGGGTAGTTGTCACCACCGGCTAATCTCCACCTCACCTCCGGGATATCCAACCACCTCCTGTAGGTACGGGGCGGAAGACCGCGCAGCCGGAATCGCTGCTTATCTTGAAGTGTCGAAAACATTCATGTTAATTTTACAACCTACACTTTGCACTATGCTCCCAGCACATACCCTTAAAACCGAGCATAGCTTCTCACCCCTTGCCATCGCCACGCAACGCCCATTACTCTCCTGGCATTTCCCACCAGGTGCTCGGGCTGTCGCCATACAAATCCTGGTTCACGATACGGAACACGCTGCATTGTTGTGGGATAGCGGGTGGGTGGAATGTGCAGCTCCCTGGCTGCGCTACCAGGGGCCCGCGCTTGCACCTTATCAACAAGCTTCCTGGCAGGTGCGCTGGCGTGGAGCGGATGGAGTCTGCTCGGCGTGGAGCGCATGCGCAACGTGGCGCATGGGCGTCCTAAACCACTGGCATGCACAATGGATCGGGCACACGGTGCCGCTTCCCGGAGCCGACTCTGCACGACCCACAGCTCGCGAATTGCACCTGCGCACCGCACAGTGGCTCTGGGCAAAAGCACAGCCCGGCGACGTGATCCCACGTTCGCAACCCGCTCAACCCGCAGGCACCGCATATGGCTTCACAACAGAATTTGTCTGCGCAGAAAATAGCACTCGTGGCTGGTTGCGGATCGCGGCAGATGGCACAAGCGTGGAAATCCGGCTGAACGGACTGCTCATCGCCATCACAGGCGCGGGTGCTCACGGCGGGTCAGATAGCTGGCTGTTGCCGCAAGACTTTGCGCTCACCCCGCACTTGCAGACGGGAACAAACCGGTTGGAGATTCGCATCGCTCAGGAACGCAGCGGAGAAGGCTTTGGTTTCCAGGCAGTGTGTTCATGGCGCGATGCACAGGGCGTGCACCGGCTGGAAACAGGGCCCGATTGGTCTGCCCGGCATGAGCATAGCGGAGAGTCGCGCGAGTTGGTATTGCGTCCGGCCATGTGGCAGGTGCCGCGCGGGTGCGCCCGGCTGCGAACCGACCAGTGGGCTCAAACCATGGCAAATCCGATACTGCGGAAAACATTTACCATAAAGGAACGTCCTGTCTCAGCTATATTATCCGTGAGCGGCCTGGGCTTTTACGAAGTCGCCCTCGATGGACAACGCGTGGGCGATCGTCTGCTTGATCCTGCTTTCACAAACTATAACCGCCGGGTGCTCTACTCCACATATGATCTCACTCCATTGCTGGAACCAGGCGCTCACGCCCTGGGGGCACTGCTGGGTAACGGCTGGTGGAACCACGAGAATTTCGAGATATTTGACTTCGATCTGGCTAG
>CBDUBV010000303.1:0-1837 GCA_965365475.1 uncultured Chthoniobacteraceae bacterium
TGGGACCCTGTGCCCCCGGCATTTCACACTCATGGCGAGCCGCATCGCCACTAAGATATTTATATGGATCGTAAAGCCTGGATTTCAATTACTCTGTGTCTCGTCGGCTTGTTTGCCTGGCAATGGTGGTATCAGAAAACATACGGTGAACGCCTGGCTCAAAGTCGCGCAGCCTCGGCAATCTCAGAGCCCACACCACAGTCGTCTCCCACGCCCAGCACCACACAGATTGCAGCTGAGCCCGCTGTGGAAATCGCCCCGCTGGCTGTGCCTGAGACAGAACTGGCGGCGTCCCCCGAGGAAGAGATCCAGGAAAACGTGCCCACACTGAGCCGAAAGACTTCGCTCATGGAACTGGAATTCACTCCGCGCGGAGGAGGCATCTCGTCGGTGGCATTTTTAAATCACGCCGCAGAACATGGCGAACGTGTCCACGTAAATACTCACGGCAACATGCCCATCGGCAGCATCGGCACACGCCCGGAAGATCTCGGCCGCGACCGCTACTCCTTGGTGTCGCAGGATTCGCGAGAGATTGTCTTCGAAGGAAATCCAGCAGAAGGGCTCACCGTGCGCAAGCGCTACATCCTGCCCGATGCAGAGGAGGGAGCGGAGGCGCATGTCACCCGCTTGGAGATCACTTTTGCAAATACTTCAGATCGCGCCATGAAAAGCCCGGGATATTTTATTTCGACCGGCTCGATCACTCCGGTGCACGAGCGCGACCTGATCACTTACACCGGCCTGGAGTATCACGGACAGGGGAAAACACAACGCCGCGATGTGAACTGGTTTACCGCCAGCAAGATTCCGCTTATCGGAATCCAGACGCGAGGGGCGCGCCCATTTTTACTTGAGGAAGCACCTGGACTGACCTGGGCCGGAGTGAAGAATCAGTATTTCACTTCCATTCTGCGACCAGAAGAGGGCCTCACCGGCACTCGAGTCTGGGCCAAACGGTTCGATCTTCCCGAAACCGATTCGCAGCGTCCGCTACCAGGCATCAATGGAGCGCTTGGCATGGATACCTTCGAAATTCCGGCTGGCGGCTCGGTGACGCACTCGTTCATGCTTTACACCGGGCCCAAGAAATATCCATGGCTCAAAAGTCTCGGTGGCGAAATGCAAGACGCCATGAACTACGGCATCTTCAAAGTGGTCAGCATTTTCCTGCTCGGCGCGATGAATTTCTTTAAAGGCATCTTCGGCAGCTACGCCATCGCCATCATCGTGCTCACGCTATGCATCAAGTTCGCTCTGTGGCCGCTGCAGAACAAAGCCACCGGGTCCATGCGTAAGATGGCCGCGCTCTCGCCCAAGATGACCGAGATTCGCACCAAGTATAAAGACGATCCCACGCGGATGAACCAGGAGGTGATGAAGCTCTATAAAGACTATGGCGTGAATCCTTTTGGCGGCTGCCTCCCAATGTTGGTGCAGATACCGATCTTCTTTGGCTTCTACTCGATGCTTGGTTCGGCGGTGGAGCTGCGCAACAGCCAGTTCTTCTGGGTGCAGGATCTGTCGCAGCCGGACACTGTGTTCACGCTGGGCTCGATACCGATAAATATCCTGCCTCTGGTGATGGCGGGCACTATGCTTTGGCAAATGGCGATCACGCCAAAGACAGGCGATGCCGTACAGCAACGCATCTTCATGTTCATGCCATTGATCTTTTTGGTGTTCTGCTATAATTTCGCATCCGCGTTGGCACTTTATTGGACGGTGCAGAATTTGTTCTCCATCGTGCAATTGTACCTCACGCGCGACAAACCTCTGCCCGCACTCACCAAGATTCCGCCAGCGGAACCTGTGGGAAAAAAACGCAAAAAACGCT
>CBDUBV010000304.1:0-1826 GCA_965365475.1 uncultured Chthoniobacteraceae bacterium
GCCCCCCATCGCCAAGCTGCCGCAGCGCGGCGCCGAGTAGCCGCTGCGGCCCTCATACCAGTTCTGAAAGATTGTAACGCATCCTATGTCAGTCACTCCCGCGAAGGCGGGAGCCCAGTCGCCGGTTCGGCGGAGGCCAGCGCCCCCTTGCTAGCGGCTGGATTGCTGGCGCCACTGCGTGTCCCGCCTTCGCGGGGATGACGAATGAAGGAATGCACTGGTAATTCAGCGACCTGGTATGAAAGCGTGGTGCCGCCGCTCAACAAGCTGCACGCTTCCACGACGCGTGCAGGGTCAGCGCGTGCCGACCCGAAATCTGCTGCCCTACTTGACTTCTACCTTGTTATGGGGGTTATGCCGCCCTGTTGCATTGTATGAACCACTATCTTTACCTGTCGAGCTTATCTGGGTTCAGGTTGAATTTGTCCATCATCTTGGTTATCACTTCAAGTTCTGCCTCTGCGTCATCTAGAGATATCTCACCTCTAGCTATCTGCTCTCGGAGATTTTCTAGATTCTCCGAAAGAACGTACTTGACTGCCTCTGGATCTGCTGATTCGACCATTTCGCCCATCCTTACATTAATGTTTTTGCTCAACTCGTCAAGTTTAGCCTGCGCATCATGTTCACTAATGATGCCAGCATTTAGTTGTTGCTCAATATGACTTATCTCTTCTTGAAAGTTGATTCTGGATTCGCCTATCTCGTGCGGTCTATCAATATCCTGCGTTTTACTCTCTACACTTTGTAATTTGCTCTGTTTACGGACGATGTACAGTCCGAGCACAGCACCAAGTAGGGCCATTACGGGAGCAAGGCCACCACCCTGAGCGCTGAACTGCATCCCCCGGAAGTTGCCACCCGTCAGTAAGAATCCGAGTGCTGCGCCGAGGATGAGGAGCCAGAGGCCGAACAGCGCCACAGCGGTTTCCGTCTTGTGGTGAGGTGCCACCCGCGCACCAGCCCAAACGAACGCTGCGGCACCGACGAGCGGGAGTAGCACACGCTCGGGCGTCTCCGGGTACGGCTCAATCCAACCCGAAAGCGTTTGGTAAAGGATAAAGTGGAGTGGGAAGGCCGACAAGACCATTGCCAGCAGAGCGGCGGGGAGTACGGCGATCCAGCGTAGCCAGTCCATGATGTGAGTCGCGCTTATTGAGAAGGCGGCATAACGGAGAAGCGCTGCCGCGACGGGCAGCGGTGAACGTGAACACGGCAAAGTAGACGCCGCAGATCGCAACGGCAACGGCCCCCGCGCCCGGCGTCGGCCAGGCGTGCAGGGTTATGTGGCGCGTCACGCAGCACCCGACGAATCCAACGGCACCATCGCTTCGCTGATCGCGTGCAGCAGCGATCCAACCCGGTCGATGTCTGCGACCGCAAAATGGCGCTTCTCGTCTGACAGATGGCGACTCAGCTCAGCCCAATCGTCGAAAAGAGAGCCTACACTCGGTTCTGGTGGCATCTCTAACTGATCCCACTCATCCGCGCTGATGATGAGATAATAGTCTGTGCTGATCTCCACCTGTTCTGGAAGCACACTCGCCAATCGGCGCAGCAGGCGTTCGAGATCGTCGCGCCGAACGGTGATGAAGTTCATTGCAGGCACGGGGGCGAGCGCCACATAACCAGTTATTGATCGGATGGGGTGGCGTGTTATGCGGAATCGCGTCCGGATAACGCGACGGCATTTTACGTCCTAAACCCTGTCCGCGCAAGACGTAGGCGCTGCTCGACGCGAGCGCAAACCGGATTGGCGTCCGCATAACAGGCCGCCACGGGGGTTATAGCCGCCCCGGAAGATGGCGGATGCGTGAAGAGCGCCC
>CBDUBV010000305.1:0-1819 GCA_965365475.1 uncultured Chthoniobacteraceae bacterium
AGCGCACCGAAATCTGACTCGGCTTGCGGTCGGCCCGCAGCGCTGGTCGACCGCTTTGAGACAAGCGCCAAAATGTGACGATCGACCGACATGGGGTGGTTTGATGACAGACCGCTTTTATGTGAGGAACCCAGAGAACGGACCGTCCGGTTTCGAGCTATAGTAATGTGCTAATCGCAAAGCGGAAAAGCCAAACGCTACTCGACTGCACCAAATAGACGATCAGACCACGCGTAGATCATCCGGTCGCAGGCCATATCGCACGTAGCAACGCAGATGAATGTGACTTCATCCTCCGGAAATCTCTGCGCCGCCACGTTCATTCCATATCCGAATCCGCCATGCCCCCAAAGCGGATGCTTTCCGCCCTGGGTGACAAACCCAAGGCCGTACCAGCCCGTCTCACTGGCTTCGGTAGCTATCGCAAGCGTGTCGCTAGACACGAGCATGTCCGACCTGAGGGCGTTAAAAAATCGCAGTAGGTCGGTCGCGCTTGCAACGCCGCCCCCGGCAGCCGATCCTCTCCATGGGAGCACACTGGTTGCAGCAATGGGCTCGGGCTCGCTTTCAAAGAAGGTCGTATAGCCGACGGGAACGTCCGCGATATGCTCCAGGTCCGGAAACGATGCATGTGTCATTCCGGCAGGGTCGAATATACTCTGCTGAATGAAATACTGGTAGGACTGCCCCGAAACTCGCTCAATCACCGCGCCAAGCAGAATGAACCCATAATTCGAATAATCGAACTTGCTGCCCGGTTGATAGTCAGGCGCACGGTTCCCGTTGAGCTTGATCAAATCATTGATGGTCCGGACCCACGCTCGGTTAGCGTCGTCCTCACGCTGAAGGATGCCGTCCTCACCCGTTCCGCCGCGATGGCTAAGCAATTGCCTGATTGTCACCTTCGCCATGTCACTGTTCGGATAATCCGGCAGGTACCGAGAAAGCGGAGCGTCCAGTTCGACCTGGCCTTTCTCGACGAGCTGTAGAATGCCCACGGCGGTGAACATCTTGCCGGCGGATGCCAGAAACATCGGTGTCTCAAGAGTGATTGATCGCTCATCGTCTTTGCTGAAAGTGCCTGCTGTATAGGTCCACGGCTCCTTCCCATCGCGCGCCACAATCATCGATCCAGCGAAGCTAGCCAACCCCGCCAAGCGGTCCGCGATGTCCCGAGTGGCCGCTAGCGTCCGCGCCTCGGACATAGCAAAGGGTTGGAGCTTGAATTCCTCGAGTGTCTCCCCGTTATCCGCTACTGCAAAGCTCACGCGGAAAAGGGCCGGAAAGCACCGCTGGCTCAGAAGAGCGCGAAAGGATTTGTCGCTTTCGTCTTCAATTCGCGCTAGGTCGAACCCACACGTCTCAGCCCGCAAATTCCGAGCGGTCACTGCATCGGCGTCTCCTAGCTGTTCTCCATAGAATTTCTGGATCGTCGCTTTATCACCTGAATTGAAGGCGGTGAGCCATTTCGTGAAATGGCTGGCAGCCGGCTCGGCCGCGACACTTGCGGACATACAGGTCAGCAACGAACAGCCAAGCAGCCCTACTAATCGCATCGCACGTCTCTCTCAAAATCTTTTCCGTAGCGTCCAAAGCAGCGCATTCATGCCCCAAATTCCGTGCGTACAAAATGTTGGCGGCATCAATTTTGGGTAGCTTACGCCGTTAGCTGGCCTCGCCCCTAACGATCCGGACGGCTGCTGTCAGCAGCCTCAATAGTAGCTTCGAAGGTCCGCAACTAGGGTCGAGTCCGGACGGCCTGCTTTTAGTTCGACCTAAGTCATGGCAGACTTGTGGTCGGAGAGCGGGGCTGGCTCGT
>CBDUBV010000306.1:0-1815 GCA_965365475.1 uncultured Chthoniobacteraceae bacterium
GGCAGGAGGAGGGCGGCGCGTTTGGGGGACCATTGGTTGGCGGCGGAGAGCCATTTGTAGCCAGCCGCAAGAATTACGCCCGAAGAACTCGCAGTTTCCGCAGAAGCCAGCACCCAGGTTTCCGGCACATGCTCATTGAGATCAAAAACCTGCCACGGCATCATTCCCGCTTCAGCCTGACCTTGATTCCAAACCCATAGCACGGCAGTCGCGTTATTTCTCATCTGCCCTGTCTCAGCGTCTGACTCAATAAATTTCAGCCAGCCCGGAATCCTTGTGCCATCCGCAGCAATGGAGTTTGCTTGCGATGCAAGAGGCTGCGTCTCCGCCAAACCAGGCAGCAGCGTCGCAGCGGAGGACTCCCTTTGCCAATAGCAAGCACGCAGCCGTGAAAAGTCGGTCGGAAAAGCAATGGCCGATTCCCCAATGGCGTTGCCTTTTGCATCCACATCGCGAGCCTGACTAAACCGCCCCCCGGCCAGAGGTTGCAGCACTTCCAGGTCGGGATCGCCCTGTGCGGGATCAAGCCCGAAGCCTGCTCGCACTCGAATGCCCAGCGACCTGGCTTCGAAACTCTGATCATCGGGGTTTGCAGAAATGCCAACGGCTACCGTGCCAGTCGCGTTCACTGCGGTCAGAGCGCTGCCCGTGTGGGAGCGCGAGCCGATTGCCCCAATCCCATCCCATGCTTCTCCGCGCCATCTCATTCCTTGTCCTTCGCCAAGAGGCCGGTAATCGTCAAGCTCAAGAAAGGTTGGCAAATCCACGCGGGTGGCATCAAGAAACGTGCCCGTGCCGACATAGGTCCCGTCCATGGTGGCATCCCATGCCACTTGAAATCGGATATAATCATGGCGAGCACGCGTGCCCTCGGGCAGCCCGATTAGAAAGCGATCTGGCTCACCGGAGATGTCGATAATTGCGCCGCTTGTTGGCTGCCATGCAGCGGCACGCAACTCGATAAAACGTTCGTTCTGCTCGGGCACCTCGCCATTTTCAAGCCCCAACTCTGCCAGCAGATTAAATCCGTCATACACACGATCTCGCTCCGCCTCACTGAGCTGCGGGGAAGAGTAATCGAGGAATCCAACAACGCTGCCATCGCTGGCGAATCTTCGCGCATGAAAATCCGGATTGCCGATCACCTCCGGTCGCCGCCCATCTGGATGCCAAACCATGAAATAACTTAGTGTCATGGAGGCGTCGCTGGTGGTTGCTTTTTTGGCAAGCAGCACGTCGTGTTGCTCGGTCATATCCAGCGGTTGACTATCCGACAGATCGATCACGCCCGCCATTGGCATGGCACCATGAGTTTGCGCATATAAAAACCGTGGCTGGATGAGACTCAAGGCAAGCAGAGAAGAATGAAGCGATTCTCCGAGATCGAGCACCGCAAACTGCGGAAGCTCCAATGCGGTAGCGACGAGGGTTTCATTTCCATACTCCGAGCGCGCACCATTGGCACCGACCGAGGCGATGCGATAATAATAAGCTTTGCCCTGCTCAAGTGAGTTATCTGAGAATGACGTTGCATCACCTGCCAGAAAAGCGATCTCCTGCCATATGTCTTCCAGGCCGACACGGCGAGACACGACCATGGCACTGTGACCGCCACTGGCTTGGATGCCGGCCCATATTACATTCGCCGAGGTGCCATCTTCTCCCAGCGACACACTGCTTTCGCTTGGTGTGGGCATGGTGGAATCGACTGCCCGCTCGATGAAAATCCTGACCGGTTGTGAAGACGTTGTGTGTCCATCTTCATTGGTAGCGATCGCCGTCAGGTTGTGGAAACCACTGGGCGGAGATTGCCAT
>CBDUBV010000307.1:0-1814 GCA_965365475.1 uncultured Chthoniobacteraceae bacterium
GGCCAGATAAGCGGGATGACCAGCGTGGCTGTCGCCCACAGGATCAGATTCAGAGGCACGCCGATTTTTAGAAAGTCTGAGAACCGGTAGCCGCCAGCGCCATAGACATAAGTATTTGTCTGGTAGCCGATGGGAGTCGCAAAGCTCGCGCTGGCGCCGAACATGAGTGCGATGACAAACGGCACCGGACTGGCTTCTGCGATGACCGCCATGCTGATGGCGATGGGCGTGAGCAGTGCCGCGACAGCGTTGTTGCTGATTAATTCTGTAAGAAAACTGGCCATGAAATAGACGGCCGAGAGCATGGCCACCGCGCCTAGTGGCAGCATGAAATAACTAATGCTCGAGGCAAGCAGCGCGGCGGTGCCCGTAGTATCCATCGCACGCCCAAGAGCGAGCATGCCGATGATGAGAAACAGGATGCGCCACTCGATGGCGGAATAAGCTTCTTGAGGTTTCACACAGCCGAGGATGACGACAGCCAGTGCGCCCAGCAGAGCAAGCAGCGTGGTGTCCACCCCGAGGAGCCCGCCTGCGACGAATCCGCCCATGGCTGCAAGCGCGATGGGTGCTTTGTGACGCCGCATGGGTTTGCTCTCGGGTTGGGTGAGGGCGATAAAGTCCTTCTCTTCGAGCAGGCGTTTGATGCCCTCGCGCGGGCCTTCCACCAGCAGCGTGTCACCGAATTGCAGAGGCATGGTCTCGAGATGTGCGGTGATATTTTTGCCTCTGCGATGGATGGCCAGCAGAAGAAGATTGTATCGTTGGCGGAATCGGATGTCGCTCGCCGTGCGCCCCACGAGACTGGATTCCGGGCCGATGATTCCTTCGAGGATCACTGCTTCGCGGGTCTCCAATTTTGCCAGACCTCCCAGCGTCTCGAACCCCACGGCAAGATCTTCTGAACGGCGCAACTCGTGGATGCTGCGCGACCCGGCTCGCACGAGCAATCGGTCTCCCGGCGTGAGGACGATCGAGTCGATATCGTCCATGAGATTCACACCGCGTCGGCGCACTTCGAGAATCTGCATGCCGGCCAGTGGGCCTTTGAGCAACTCGAGGAGCGGGCGGCCACTGAATGGACTGCTGTCCTGTACTTGTGCTTGCAAGAGATATTCGCGCTCCTGTTCGCTGTCGATCAGTTCAGAGAGTGCTTCGCGTCTGGGCAGGAGCCGGACACCGAAAAAGTAAATATATGCCACGCCGACTATGGCGTAAACGACTCCAAGCGGCGCGATGGAGAATAGCGAGAACGCGGGCAGCCCCGCATCGATCCATTGTTTGTTGGAAAGAGCCGCACCGCCAACGATCAGGTTTGTCGATGTGCCGACCATGGAACAGGTGCCGCCCAGGATCGTCGCGAAGGAGAGAGGAATAAGCAGCTTCGACGCGGGCATGCCAGTCGTGCGGGCCATGCGAATGATCGCTGGCAGCAGGATGACCACGATGGGAGTATTATTGATCATGGCCGAGAGCGGCAGCGGAATGATCAACACCAGTGCAAGAGCACGGTTCAGGGAACCCTTTGCAACGCGCAGCAGCCATTGCGATAATCGCTCGATGACTCCCGTGCGGTCCAGAGCGGCACTGAGCACAAACATGCACCCGATGGTGATGGGTGCGCTGTTGCTAAATCCGCGCGTGAAATCCTCGATGGATAGGATTCCGCTAACCACAAGGACTGCGGCGGCAGCGAGCGAGGTGATCTCGACCGGAAGCCATTCCTTTACAAAAAACACCATGGCCACAGCGATGGTGATAAGAACGAGGATTTGGTTGGGCTCCATGCGCGCTCACCATTGCCCTAGTTCGTG
>CBDUBV010000308.1:0-1809 GCA_965365475.1 uncultured Chthoniobacteraceae bacterium
CGGGGTGACAGTAACCATAACGCCGGATGGCTCGCAGCCCCACCGGCAATACATGACGCAAGTAACGTCGCACGAACTCCACCTTTGCAGAGTCGCCCGACCAGCTCCCGGCTGTTCTGCTCAGTGCGGTGGGTCACATGCAGATACACCATCGTCGTTTCGATCTGCTTGTGTCCTAGATAAGGTGCGTGGCAAAGCTGTGTCGCAGGCTGTGAACGCTGCCGAGTCTCAAAGGAAGTAGTCGAAGTCCTGTTCGCGGGCGAGCCAGCGGCGCACACGGAATACATGCACGGGTTGCTGCCGGGGGTCCAGCTCGACGAAGTTCCTTCTGCCTTGCCACAGGTAGCGTTCGCCGGTGATGAGGTCGTGCATCTGGTAGGTGTCGCTATCCTGCAATCCGAATTCCTCAAGCGGCACGTCCACCCAGCCGCTTTGCTTGTGGAAGGGATCGATGTTCACGATCATGAACATGAGGTTGTCGCGGGCGGCGGTGCTTTTACTATAGCAGAGGAAATGGGCATTGTCGGAATCGTGAAAGCGCAGGTTCCTGTAGCCGTGCAGTGCACGGTTTTCGCGGCGCGCGGTATTGAGCGCTTTCAGGAAGGTCTTGATGTTGCCGGGTGCGTTCCAGTCGCGGCCTTTAAATTGGTATTTCTCGGAGTCGAGATATTCTTCCTTGCCAGGCAACGCGGCGTTTTCACATAGCTCAAATCCGCTGTAGATGCCATACACGGGCGACAGGGTGGCGGCCAATGCGGCGCGCACTTGAAACGCCGGACGCCCACCATGTTGCAGATACACCGGCAGAATATCGGGCGTGTTCGGAAAGAGATTTGCGCGGAAATATTCCTTCATTTCCGACTGCGTGAGTTCGGTGAAATATTCGCGCAGTTCGTGACTGCTGTTGCGCCAGGTGAAGTAGGTATAGGATTGCGTGAACCCGGCTTTGGCGAGCACACGCATCATTTTCGGCTTGGTAAAGGCTTCGGATAAAAATATGGCGTCGGGGTATCGGGCCTGCACTTTGCCAATGAGGTATTCCCAGAATGCGACCGGCTTAGTGTGAGGATTGTCCACGCGGAAGGTGCGGACTTTGTGTTTGCACCAAAAGAGAATCACGTCGGTGAGTTCGTCCCACAGGCCTTGCCAGTCGGCGTTGTGGAAGTTGAGCGGATAAATGTCTTCGTATTTCTTCGGCGGATTCTCGGCGTATTTGATGGTGCCATCCGGACGATGATAGAACCACTCAGGATGATCGTGCACCCAGGGGTGATCGGGGGAGCAATTGATGGCGAAGTCCAAGGCGACTTCCATGCCGCGCGATTCGATCTCGGCGACAAGCCAGTCGAAGTCCTCCAGCGTGCCGAGTTCCGGTGCGACGTCGCGGTGACCGCCGCCATTGGGACAGCCTTGATGACGATTGCCGATGGCGTAGGGAACGCCAGGCTCGCCGGGCTCGCACGTCACGGAATTGTTGCGGCCTTTGCGTTTGGTCACGCCGATGGGATGAATGGGCGGGAAATAGATGATGTCGAAACCCATGGCACGCGCATCGTCCACGCGCGGCAGACAATCGCGGAACGTGGAGCCGGAATCGCTTTTGCCTTCTGCTGAGCGGGGGAAAAATTCATACCAGGCTGCGAATACAGCGCGCTCGCGGTCCACGCGCACCTGCGCGGCAGGCTGGAACGCCGTGGCATGACGGCGGTCGGGCCATGCGGTCATGAGCGCGGTGACTTCTGTCCAGTGAATGACTGCATCGACTTCGGGCGGGCTGCTTTTGCGGATTTTCTCCGCGATCTGAAAGAG
>CBDUBV010000309.1:0-1807 GCA_965365475.1 uncultured Chthoniobacteraceae bacterium
GCTGCACCCGCAGCAGATCAAACCGCAGCGCAGCAACGTTCTCAACGCAGGATGGGGAGCAAATGACCACGATTGCAGTCTATCGCTGCTTTTAGTGCTGTCAACCGTTCAGGCGAAAGAAATTGCTCCCGAAAAAAGCGTAAGAAGACTTCGGCATGAGGGCTTCGACTCCTGTTCGAAGCGGCATGACCAAACGGATATTCAGGGAAAAGCGAATGGCTGCGCATTGGCCCCGATTGGAAATATGTTTTTCATGCCACCGGCGGCGGGGAATTGCTCTTTCATCTCGGCGATGATCCGCACGAAAAGGGTTTCCCACGTCATCCTTCGGAGGTTGTGACCACGGATGACACGGACAGGCACGGATGAAGAGATTGTGAGGGTTCAGTAAGAGGCGCGTTTGATTCGAAGCCGTGCATAATAAAAATTGAGGAGGAGAGCGATTTTGAGGCCGGTGCTGGTAAGATATCCGTGCATCTCCCGTGCCCAAGTATGGCTCTTTCCCTTCAGAAACTTATTAGGAGAATCATAAGTGACAATGAATTGCTCGGAATCTACTGCGCGCAGCACAAAACGTATTTATGCCTACCTTATCCAGCTACTGCGACGGCCGCCCCTCTGCACAGCTTCGGCTCAATGCTTCCGATGCTGGGCGCATATTTACTCACGGAGAGGGTCCAGGGGGTTGCGATGCTCTGGGAGCGCGCGAGGCTTTGGGATGCGCAGAAAAAGGCAATTGTGCTGGATAAGGAAAACTGCTCGTGGAGCCGTAGCTGAATTGGGATGCCCAGCGTGCTGCCGGTGGAGGGGCGGCTGGCGATTTTTTACGATGCACCCGGCGGTGACAGCGTCTCCCATATGCATCGCGACATCGGCCTGGCGTGGTTGGATTTGCTGCTGGTTGCGCCGGAGTAGGTGAGTTTTCTCCAGAAGTTTGAGCGATACGTTTAGGCAAGGTCTTTCGTTGCGGCATACACTCACGATTGTCCGCATCGTAAACAGACCGCTCGCCCCCCAACGAGATGCCGCAAAACGCTACGTCCGCTACTGGAGGGGAGATCTTCAGGACTGGGGTGAGAGGTCATTCGCACGAAAGAGATTGCTCCGGAAAGTGCGCAAATAAAGACTTCGGCATGAAGACTTCGACATTTGTTTCAGGTTGCTGCATCGCCGCAGCGGTTTTCCCCGGAGTGATCCGTCCCGCCCAGGCCGATACTCAAAAAGCCTGCCGTGACTTTCCAAGTCCAGATGCCTAAGCAGCCCGCAGAGTTCGCTCTCGCCACTCTCACCCTGCCAGTCACGAGCGAACAGGATACGCTGACTGCCGTGCTCACGCATGGCGAAGAGCGTCTCGCCAGCACCACGAAATCTGACAAGCGCGGGCTGTTTTACTTTGACGTGACCCGTATGCTTCGCGATGCCGCGCCTGGCGACAAGGTGGGCTTTAAGTTGGAGGTGCTGGACGATGACGCAGCGCAGATGGCGACGGACCGCGCGGCGCTGAAGCTGTTTCCGCAGGACGCCTGGACGTTCGATGATGGGAAGCTGCTGCTGCAAAAAAGCGCACACCCTTATCTCCGCAAGGATCAGCTTTTCTTCGAAAAGGATCCCGGCAACGTCCGCGTATTTCCGAGCACGGAAGGGGCTACTTTGTTTCGATTGAAAGTGGTCTTTATTCAGAACACCAGGTGCTGGTGAGCTACCGGGCAGCGAAGCCGCCGCTCGAAAAGCCCGAGCTGCGGCGTGATCTGCTCCTCGAGATCGCCCTGGATCATGGCTACGCAGATGCCACACACTTGGGCAAAGC
>CBDUBV010000310.1:0-1799 GCA_965365475.1 uncultured Chthoniobacteraceae bacterium
GTTGGATAGATTGGTTTTACGAGGATTGTAGAGTTAAAGCTTTGTCCATCCACAGGCAGGTGTCTGCGTCTGCAACGCCAACGACCAGCTCTGAGGCTTGGTTATCTGTCAATTCGCATGCGATGATCAGCGCGTGCTCTCCTGCCGCGACACCAGGGGCGCAGAAATGACCCATGCCGCCGCGATGAAAGGATGGGGCTGAAACAGAGCCTGTATTCTTACCCAGGCCGACCGGTTCCAGCTTCGTGCCATCGAGCCAGATCGCGGTTCGGGATTGGCTCCAACCCATGACACGCAGGTCGCACGGGGTGTCCAGCCACAAAGGCAGGCGTATGGCACGTGGGCTTTGTGACATCCAATGGCCATGAAGACGGACTTGCTCCCAACCATCTGTGGGAGGGGGAAGGCTCTCCTCCAGCGAGACGCTCGAAGACGATACTGTCGCGGGCAAATTAATCGGGCCTACACTGGCAGGCATGCGTGCCAGCACGTCGCCTATGAGGGGTCTGTCAGCGGAAAGTTGGCGGGCAAGTTTCCGAGTTTGCTCAGTCAATTGACCAAGCGTATCCGGCTTTTCAATATCAATGATAGGCTCCGAGACCACGATTCCCTCTCCGATGGGTGCTTTCCAACACAGCGCAATCGAGTTGGGATTTAAAATGCCCAACAGAGCACCCAGAGTCGCTGCGGTGCAGTCCGTGTCCTGACCGCAGTTCGCCGCGATGCAGATCGACGCGCCGAAGTCACCCCTGCCCGCAAGCCAACCAAGTATTATGAATGCAAGATTTGCGGCCACGTCGGTAAAGTTCGCATGCCCGTGCGCGGACATGATGCGTGTTCGCACAGCATGCCAGTCGCCGCATTCTTTCCACCATCGCCGGGTCGAGCAGATGGCATCTCTCACCCGGCTGCCATGGGGCAGAAACAACAGTGCGCCGTCAAGCAGGCGCTCCGGGTCGTGCTCAACAAATGCTGCCGACTCAAGTGCCGCAAGAAATACTTCGGCCCATACGCCATCACCGCTGTGATCGCACACCGCATCGCTCCACGCGAAACCCGCAGCCCGCTCGGGTTCTCCAGGCGCAAGACATGCCCAGATTTCGCTGCGAATCGCCGCACCCATGCACTCGCCGAACCAGTTATCGTAAGAGCCCACCTCGGCTCCACTCAGCCCGTAAGCAAGGTTGCGAAGGCACACACCATATTCATCGAAGGGAAATCTTACATGCCGCTGCCATGCGGTAGCCAACACCTCAGGAGTCACGCTTTTCGCGCCTGTTGACAAGAGATGATAAAGCCAGACGAGCTGAAGATCGAGGTCGTCGTTGGGCAACGCATTAGCGGGCACTGGATTGTAAAAACTCAAATCCAGCGGCCCCTGGGCCCCTTCATAAGGCGCTCCAAGCGTGCCGCCGATGGATTTGCCAAGCCAGCAAGCGTAGATTCTGTCCTCGATTTGTGCGCTCACGGATTTGTCTGTCGGGTAAATTCAATGGCAGTCATCGAATGGGCTGGAAAAACATGGCGAAAATGTGACGCGTGGTATCCGGGCGTCGCCACTGCGGTCTCGACTTCGCGCACAGAGGATTCCGGAGCCGAAATGTCTCCTGGACTCTTGCCGATGTCTGCCAGGCTGCCACCGTTCACTGTCCAGCGCCGCGCTGGCGACATCGCTGTGAAACCTTCCAAAGATACCTGGGTGTCCAGATCCTTCCCTGTGTGTTTGTTAAAGACCATGAGATAGAGCGTGTCGCCCTCGGGCGAAAGACTCGCCGTAGCGGTGAGCGCCTCGTAGCCGG
>CBDUBV010000311.1:0-1792 GCA_965365475.1 uncultured Chthoniobacteraceae bacterium
CGGTAGCCATCCACGCCGGCGAGATATTTGTCCATGCTGCGTTCGATGCCCTGGATGCCGGTGTATTGATGGTCCACGAAGCCGACCACGTGGCACAGCAATGGCCCGTTTGGATACACTCGATGCGAGTCGTTTTCCTCATCGATGCCGCGCAGTTTCTCGGCACGAAGTCGCGTGCGCAACTCACCGGCCACGGTCTCCACCACCTGACGTTTTACGATGGAATAGCGCCGCCCATTGGTCAGCTTCTCGCGCACCTCAGCAGCGGGCATCTCCAGGACTTCACTGAGAATCGCGACGGATCGCTCCACGTCGGTGATGCGAGAACAATCGGCGATAATCTTCTTGGCAGGCACATTTTCCGCCAACACTTCTCCGCGCGTGTCCAGTATGGCACCGCGACGTGCATGCACCGGGATGCGGTCCATGTGCTTGGTCTCCGCTTCGCGCACGTATTTCTCATGCTGCACGAGCTGCACGTGAATGAGCCGCCAGGAGAACAGACTGAACACAGCTCCCATGAGCCATCCCAGCAGCACTATCCGTGTCTTGGACAGACGCATCGTAGCACTCTATCGCATGCCCACTTTGTTGGAGACGGCCCGCAGACCTTCCATGGCGGTTCGCTCGGTATCGATATACATGCGCACGATCCGGTCGTCCGGAATGGGCTGCAAGTTGATAAAACCTTCATCCAGACGCTTCTGCAGCAACGCGTGCGAACTCCATTGCGCCACTTGTGTCTGCACCACGGTGGTCTCTTCCTGGAGATTTTGCAGTTGCTTCTGCATAACAACACGCTCGCTGCCCAGCGCGTGGATACGATTTCTGACCGTGACAAATGTCAGACCAAATGCGCCCAGCAACCCGGCCACTGTCAGCCAGGTAAACATGCGCCCGCAGGGAATACTGTTTGAATGATGTCTTGTGCTCATGGTTTAAATTCTTTCTACTGCCCGCAATCGCGCACTGCGCGCTCTTGGGTTGGTGCGGATCTCCTCCGGGGAGGGAACCAGCGGGGTGGATTTTATGGGGTGAAAAAAGTAGTCCGGGTTGGGTCTCGGCGCGGTCCATTCCGGCCGGTCGATCTCTGCGCGCGAAGTATCGCGGAGGAAGTTTTTGACGATCCGATCTTCCAGCGAATGAAAAGTTATCACTGCAAGCCTGCCGCCTGGCATTAGACAATCGACGCTCTGGACCAATGCATCGCGCAATGCCCCGAGTTCATCGTTCACCGCCAGACGAAGTGCCTGAAACACACGCGTTGCCGGGTGCCGCCTGCCGGTGCGGTGCACTTCGCGTTCCACACAATGCGCAAGCTGCAGAGTGGATGCGAAAGGACGTTCCCGCTCGATGCGGCGTGCGATGCTCCGGGCACGTGGCTCTTCTCCCAGACTGCGAAAGATGTCCTCCAATTCCGCAGCGGATGCTGTATTGACCAGGTCGGCAGCGGTCTGTCGGCGGCTCGGGTCCATGCGCATATCCAGCGGACCGTCATTTTGAAAACTGAATCCGCGCTCTGCCACGTCCAATTGCGGGGAGGACACGCCAAGGTCCATCAGGATGCCATGCACACGTCCCACAGGCTCCAACACAGCACGAAGGTTGCGGAAGTTCGAGTGGATCAACCGCAGGCGTGCACCCGCAAAGCATGGATTGGCTTCCGCATCGAGGATGGCCGCTTCGTCTTGATCCATCGCGATCACTTCTGCACCTGCTTCCAGCAAAGCGCGGGTGTGCCCTCCACGCCCCAGAGTGCAATCTACAAAAGTCTTGCCCGACGATGGCTGCA
>CBDUBV010000312.1:0-1772 GCA_965365475.1 uncultured Chthoniobacteraceae bacterium
ACTCCGGCTGGGGATGGGCTGCTCCATGGTATAGCAATAACTCGCCCGCCGTGCTCGTGGCTCCATCTCTTACCTTTACTAAAAATGGTGAGGTATCGATGGCCACCACCCGCGCTTTGCGCCTGAACAATACGGGAGGCACCGACGCACGCCGGAACTTCAGCGCAAAACTCAGCGGGGGCAGTGTGTGGGTATCGTCATTGCTTCAGCGCAACAGCGGCAACTGGAGCACGCAGATGACCATTCGTGAAAACACTACCGGCGGCAACTGGGCTCAGCTCATTTACGAGAACAACACAAACCATTGGCAATTGAAAACCAATGAATCCAGTGCGCAACTTCTTGGTTCCAATTCGTCGTCGCAGACTTTGTTTCTGGTGATGCAATTTGATTTCGTAGAACGCAAAATCCGGGCGTGGATGAACCCAGATGTAAGCGGCACCTCGCCGGTCAATGCGCTTGCCACTGCCACCGTCAACATGCAACCCGCGCTATCTGGGGTGAGCCGGGTGGATTTCTTTGGATATTCCGTCCTGGATCAATTCGACGAATTCCGCGTAGCAACAAACTTTGCTGGACTGTATGGCGGTTCGACCACCACGCGTTGGGTCCGCGTTATCGATGATGAAAATTACACCCCGCAACAGGCCTGGACCAACACGTATTTCGGAAGTCCCATTGCCACAGGCATTGCCGCGTGGAATGAAGATCCCGACGCCGACGGTCTGCAGAATCTTATGGAGTATGCGCTTGGTGGCAACCCGCAGACTTCCCAGTCCTCATCGCGTCCGGTAGTGGGAGTAATGCAAGCCGGTGGCGAGCATTACCTCGCACTGTCGATTGCTAAGAACCCAGACGCGGTGGACGTGACCTATGCTGTCGAGGTATCTACCGATGCCCAGACGTGGCATGGCGGAAGCGGAGACACTGTGATCGTAGCAAACACAACTTCGGAACTCAGCGTGCGCTCTGCGGTGCCGATTTCAAGAGCGCCCCGACAATTCCTGCGATTGAAGATTACGCAATAATTGCTTGGGGGATCCGCAGCGTTATGGCCCTGGTTGCTGACGGCGCGTGGTTTTTCCCTCGACCCAGCGCCCGCCGATAATGACGCGCTTGGGATGAAGAGGCAGGCCGGCCTCATTACGCAATATCTGCGCGGTGAGAAGATCGATCGCCTGAGCACCCTGCAGGCGTCGTTGCATATCCACGCCCGACCAGCCTTCGACATCCTGCGCGAGACCCGGATGAGCTATGCCGAGGTGCTCCGGCACGCGCACGCCAGCTTTCGTGAGCCATTTTAATGCGGGACCAAAATTTAAAATAATCGCGTCGGGCTTATGCCGATCCAGCCATCGTAGAAATGCTTCCTCCGCCATGTCCCAGTTGGTGGAGTCGTGTCCCACGGGCACGTGGTCTTTTTTCGGCGACCGCCATTGGGCGGATAAAAAACCTCCCACCACCTCTTGTCCTGAGCTTGTGAGGTCATACTCCGGCGTGAATAGTCCGATGCGGCGGTAGCCAAGATTCCACAGGCTGTGATAACACAACGCGTAATTATGGAAATAGTCCGGCAACACCTGGTGCACGGGCAATTCAAATGAAAGCCCTCCAAATGAAGCGACCGCAAGCCCGGAGAAATCCATCTGCATCTGCGTGTGTGTGCCTCCCGGCGGGATAAGAACTCCGCGAACGCCGCGTGAAATTAATACGCGGCGAGTGGTAGCAGTAGTCCAGTCTTCGCGGCCGATCCAGATCTCATCGAGGATAAA
>CBDUBV010000313.1:0-1755 GCA_965365475.1 uncultured Chthoniobacteraceae bacterium
GCTCCCATCACGTGCATCATCTGCGACGATCCGCCCAGCCCGTCCATCCCGCCCAGTCCGGGGTACCCGTGGCCTCCATACGATGGGCCTATTCCTGACCCAGGACCCAATGGGGGCTTCAGTATCCAGGCAACTTCCGATGTCGGCAGAGCATCCGTCGGTGTTCGCACCAGCGACGGCTCGAAGTATCAGTTCTCTTCCAAAATCGGTTATCAGATGGTTGGATACGGCTACGCGCCTCTCGACTGGTTGCAGATGGAAAGTGTGCGCTCCGAATACGAGGCGAATGTGCGCGAGGTGTTCAAGCTGGGTGCCATATCGTTTACGGCAGACATCAGTGCGGCCCTCAAAAGTGCCGGGTTCAGTGTAGGCATCAGCGGCAGCAGTAACACCTCGTACCAAGATCGCGTGCTCCTGTCAGGCGCACATACATATCCGGCCCAGCGCCAGATTGAGTCAACCACATTGCTGATGGCCACGGCGTGCCAGTCCCCGCAAGTCTCCACGAGCCTCAAGCTGACGAACAGGGTTGATGGACAGTGGAGTTTCGATAGTCGCATGAAGTCCGGCAATTCTGCGTCGGAATCATCTTCAGGTGCTTTGCAATGCGGCTATGTACTGTAAGCCCTTGCTCCTCTTCCTCTCGGCATGCCTGATGCTGGGCTGCGACGCGCAAGCGTTGCAGCCCAGCGAGGGCAGCACCTCAAAGGGGACACCCCACCGAGTGTACCAGGTTAAACAACCGGTTTTCGACCTGTGCTTTCTCGGCCCCGACTCCACGCTCGTGACGCTGGAGCGAGCAGACCCACAGGTGACGAAGGGGTTCTATGAGATACGCCTCTACAAAAAAAACGTCCTGCTCGATAGCCGCAACACGGGGCTCGCGGTCAACGCAATTTCGTGCGTGGACGAGGGCAGCGCGGTAGTAGCATCGCTCTGGCAGGACGCTGGCACCTACACGGTGCGCGTGGGAAACGGGCGCGTGATGGGCACGGACACGACCTATCTGAACCCCGACAACCCCATCATGGATGGGGAGATCAACTACGCGTGGCGAAGCTGGTCTGGCAATGAAGTCGAGATCAAGAGCCGCGGCCTGTCAGACACGACAGGCGTGTACATGAAAAGGCACGGTTTGCGGCATCGTGCCAGGGTAACGGGCAGCATGATGTGGCACAGCAAAGACCAACTGGTCACATTCAGCTTCCGGGACAAGCTGCTGCGGGTGTACAGCCTGCAAAAGGATAAAACCCGCTCAGTAAAGTCAGTAGTTCACCTCACGGCTGCGCAAACCGACAACACAGGCCGGTTCGTATTTGCGGAGAACAGCTTCGAGAACAGGGACTTTTACCTGTACGACATGGAAAAAGGGACTACACAGCCTGTTCCTCAACTCAACTACGGGTGGTGGGGTGCTTTGTATTCCTGCGGCGACACGGTGGTGCTGCTGGGCGGAAAGGGGCTTGATGACGACTACGCCGTCATCGTCCGAGATGGAAAAGTGCAGACGGTGCCCACCAACCTTGCAGCGGCTTTCGACGACAGCCAGTATCTCTACCGCACCTACCGCGTCAAGGACGGCTACGAACTCCACGTCACCCCGCGCGACGCGTGCGTGGTGGGAGTGCCGTAGCACTCATCAGCGCGACGCCCGGCCCGGCAGCAGGTGCAGACCCAAGAGGGCAGCGAGGGCCGCAAGCGCGGCACCAAAGCCGAACGGCGCAGCGGGTCCGATGCTGTCCCACAAAACGCCCG
>CBDUBV010000314.1:0-1750 GCA_965365475.1 uncultured Chthoniobacteraceae bacterium
GGAAGGGCGACCTCCCGCTCGCCCCTCGCCGGAAGGGCGACCTCCCGCTCGCCCCTCGCCGGAAGGGCGACCTCCCGCTCGCCCCCCAACTCGCCCCCAGCCGTCGAGAAGCAGAAATCTCGGTGCAGTGCGCACCCAATCGAGCGTCGGCATAAATTTGTATATCACCAGCGTGACCCTTCGAGAGCGAGATTGGCTAGCGTTTCCTCATAGCTTCTCAAGAGCCGACGAAGGTCACCCCGGCCGCTCCTGATGTCCTCATGCACCGGCACGGAGAGTTCAGTACATTTGCAGTCTGGAGTTCGATCCGCTTCGCACGGCAGAGATGCTTGCCAGGATCCGGGAATATTGGGACATCGAAGGAGGACTTCACCAGCACCCTGATGTGAGTGCCCGTGAAGCTGCCAGCCGTGTGCGAAACCGAAACGCGCTGCTCATACTGGCCATCGTGCGCCGCAACATGCTCGGCCGCTACTACATATGACGAGCAGGGCGAAAAAACAAACGGCAATCAACCCAGATGGATTATTGAGACTCCATGCGTGCATTCAACAACCGCCGTGCCTTCCAGACCATCCGATCATGAAACCTCATGCCCCGTGCAAAAAGCCGCCGTGGGCCCTGGCGAGCGTGATGGATTCTTTGTGGACATCAAGTCCGAGATACTAGCTGCATGATTCTTCGAAACCCCGGAAGATTCTTTCACCTGAAGACTACTGAAAAAAAATCCGAACCCTGCAGTTCGCAGAAATAATCATTTGCAAAACGTGTGCCGATAAGGCATCCTTCATGGATGCAGTATGACTGGGACTCCAAAAAGAATGAATTTCTCAAGGTTACTCGAAAGATCTCGTTCGAGTCGGTCATTGTGCATCTCGGTCGCGGAGATATTTGGCGTATTGCTGATCACCCTGATCAAACACAGCATCCAGGCCAACAACTCTTTTTCGTAGTCATTGATGACTACGTTCACATTGTCCCGTTTGAGACTCGTGATAAGACGATATGGCTAGTAACAGTCATTCCGAGCAGAAAAGCCACCAGAGAATATCGAAAGGAAAAAACAAATGAAATTGAATAAAGAAGAGAAGGAAATTGAGGCACTCTTTGAGCGCGGTGAATTCGTACTCCGAAGTCCAGATAAGGCCTTACTCAAGCAATTAAAGACGGCAGCAGAAAACACCTTCAAAAAGGATCGTCGCATCAATATCAGGTTATCCGACCACGACATGGTTGGAATTCAACGGGTCGCCGCCGCCAAGGGCGTCCCCTATCAATCATTGATTTCGGGGCTGATTCATCAGTTTGTAGAGGGCGATCTTGTTGAAAAAGCATAAAATGCGAATCGGGTCCCCGCGACTGACTAATATTAGTCAGCCACGGGTCCCACACCACCCGGCATGCGGGTCCGCACCGGGCGGTTCCAATTAGATACGGGCTTCAGCCCCGTAATGAAGTTTGATCCATGACGTGCGAATATCAGGGACTCCTTGTTCCTCCAACCATTGGTTGCTTAGAGCCTGTTGCACTATTCGGTTGGAACTCATCCGCCAGTAGCCTTTGCGGCTGCGCGTGGCTAACTTAACTTCCTTGGGATTGGCTCCCAGCTTAATCAAATTTCGCCTCCGCGTGCGGGCCTGCTTGCCTCCGCTTCGCTGCGCCCTTCGGGCTGTCCTGCGGACAGGCTGTCTCCACTTCGTTCCGGCTCCATTGTTTCCAATAATAAAGACGCACTCTGCGCCTGACCCAT
>CBDUBV010000315.1:0-1739 GCA_965365475.1 uncultured Chthoniobacteraceae bacterium
TTTTTCAAAAGATCATCCAATCGCACTGCGGCTGAGGTGCCTACGAACGTCGCAGCCGTGCCCAGACCAAGGAAAGACAGCAGTTGCAATGTCGATGACGTGAAGATGACAGCCGACACACCGAGGTCCACAAGAGCCAGGCAAGCTACGATGAGCCCGCCCACCGCAATGACCGGGCCGGCTGCTCCCAGGAGTGCTTTTTTCCAAACAGGAATCGCTTTCCAGATGTCGTGCGTGATGCGGTCCAACGCTGCGGGATCGAGCGAGTCCGACATCTCCTGCATGGCGGTGAGCACCTGTTCCCATGCGCTTTCCCACGTGTCTGCGGCGACGCCATCCACCGCCAGACCGGCTTCGCGGGCTTTGTGCGCAAGATCAGTCGCGATGAAAAGCGAACGCCCTTTCTGGCTTTGCAGGCGGGAGCGCGCGGCGTCTGCTTCATGGCGCAACGACGCGCCAGGGTCAGCGGACGTAGTCCAAATTTTGCGCGCGACATCCCAATGCTTCGTCACAAAAGAACGGAATGCGCCGACATGACCTTTGATCATCAGCACAGGCCGTGCATAGACGGGTGCGGTGCGCAGCAGACTCTCGGAGAGCTGTCGCAAAAGATGCGAGGTGAAAGGAATTTTCAATCCGCCCGCAGAGTCGGTCATCTGAGCTGCGATGAAATCGATGAGCCTCTGCCGATGCTTCCGCAACCGGGCTCGATGTTCCTCGCATCGCAAGGTCACCGCCTGGCGCAGTGTTTCGAGCTGAAGACGAAGCTCCATTTTCTTGTCGCGAAGTGCGTGTTCCCACAGTGCCTTTCCCTCAATGCCCGCGAGATGCGACACCAGCATCCGCTCGGGCGTGATGGCGTCTGGAAGGTTCATTTCCGGGGCATTGTCCGCTTCGAAGAACCACGGGTAGCCTTCCGGCAGATGCAGCTTCTGTGCTGCGGCCACGGGCAGCCGGCCTGCATTTGAGCGGGCCTCGAAATCGTAAGCCACGAACACCGCGCTCGCACCGAGCATGTCCTGCATGGCGCGGACATCGGCATCGCGGACACGTTTTTCCACAGGTCCATTCGAGTGCCGGAGAAAATTTATCGCGAGAAATTTCGGCCGGTTGGCGAGCTTGTCATTCAACAACCCAGCGAGCCCTGCCAGCGTTTCTTTGCGCATGCCAGCCGATTCCACCACATACACCACCGCATGGATGATCCCCGCAGCGTGCTCCACCACGCGAAGCCGGTCGGCAGCATGTCGGGAGGCATTGCCGCTCTCCACATCCGGGCAATCCAGCAGACAAAGTGCATCCAACCTCTCGTCAAAGGCAATGAGCGGGACATCGAAGCCGTCTGCATCCACGTATTGTTGGTGTGCCTCGGCGGGATCCTCTGAAAGAAAAGCCAGCGCGGAACCGAACGCAGGCGCCAACTGACCTTGTATGGAACGCCAAAGCGGCCCATCGGTCGCGCGGTCATCCCAGGCCGCTGGCAGCCAAAGCACAAAGCGATTCGTGGCTTCACTTCCGAGAGTGCCGCGCAACACCCGCGCCGCGCCCGAAGCCGAAAGCAGACTGGCCACGCAACTCGACTTGCCACTGTTGAGCGAGCCCATCACGGCCAGAATCGGCGCGGGCGCCATGGTTTGGAGCGGCGCAAGCTCATGCAGCACGCGGCGCAGCTCACCCAGCTCCGCATGCATCTCCAGCAACTCCAACGCAGGACGCAAGGCAAGCGGTCCGGCGGGAGG
>CBDUBV010000316.1:0-1733 GCA_965365475.1 uncultured Chthoniobacteraceae bacterium
GGCTCTCCCAACAAGTACGTGGTCAGGCGGCGAGTAGAACCCTTTGACGCAGCAGGTCGAAGTTTGCCCTGCCATACATCTGCCGCTTGATCAATTTGAGCTTGTTGACTTGACCTTCGGTTTGCCCATTGCTCCACGGCAACTCGAGGGCAGTTTTTATCTCAGTGTAGTCACGCCTGAGCCCCTCAGCAAATGTCTTCAGCTGCGCGATGCCGCTTCCTGCGGCAGTGTCTAGCCAGGCGTCGAGTTTACCAGCCTCACGCTGGCAGACTATCCTCTGAAACGCTTTCGCATGCTCTTGCATGAAGACGAACGGTTGATGTTGCGAGAGGTGCCTGAGGACAAGGGTTTTTTCAGTCTTAAGCGTATCCGCGTCACGCACCATCAGCCATGAGAGTTGCGGAGCTGAGGGCAATGTGAGTTTGATGGAGGGTTTGCTCATGTGCTTGTCGCCAAAAGTTTTTCCCTTTTTGTTGGGGGTGTGCTTTGAAGGTGTACGGCGTCTCGGCTGCATCCACCATAGGACATGCCACCTCGTGCTCCGATAGCCGCGCTCATAAATCTCGCGGTACAACTGCGAGGCGTTCTCGCATCCCTCGGCATGGCGCTTCTCTAAATAGTCGAGGTAAGGCGTGAGCACATTAGGAACATAGGGAAACGGCGCTCTTTCGGGGAAGCCCTCTGCGTAGGCGTACGCCCGCACCGTTTTCCGGTCCATGTCAAGCTTTTGACTTATAGTGAGTAGCGGCATACCCGACGCGTAAAGTACCTTCACCTCGTTGAAGCGCGCTAAGCGCTTAGCACGGTTCACCTCACCTGCTTCTTTAGCTGCCCGAGTGGGTCTCGATGTACGGTGCCGTCGCGACATCAGCTTTTTAACCTCACCTTGAAGCTCGGGGGCGACTGGTAAGCGACGTAAGGTTGCGTATATGGTCGCGAGCCACCTTTCCAGCATCTCCTGCAGGTTATGGAGTAGATGCCAGCGGTCGGCAACCTGTTTAGCACCAGGCGCACCCACACCGGCTCCCACCATGTAGTCATAAGACCTGTCTCGCACGATGATCTCAACTCCCGGACTGTTTCTAAGCCACAGTTCTAATGCCGCTGCGCTACGATCAGAGAGCAGGTCCACGACCTTATGCTTTTCAAGATCGACAAGGATGGTACCGTAGCTGCGCCCCTTTTTGATCGCCCAGTCGTCCACACCCAAAACGCGGGGGGTCGCGTAGTGCTCGGTTGCTTGGGCGCGGAGGCTTCGTAGTAAGCTGACGCCACACAAGGGCATCCGAAGTTTCTGGAGCAAGCGCGAACCGGCCTCACCACCGAGAAACGTTCCCACTGTAGTTTGCAAGCCGATGAGCCGCTCGGTGCGCCTCGCGTGCGGCACGAATAGCGCCAGCCTTTCCGTGAAGGTGCGCCGCTGGCAGCCCGCGTTCACACAGTAGAAGCGGCGCACCCTAGTTCGCAGGTAAACGGCTTGTTCGCCGACCGCCGTGTCTCTAACGGAGCGCGTGTAATAGCTGTGAACCCGCTCCGAACGCAAGCCACAATTCGGGCAGTGCGAGCTGCGCTTATGCGCCTCGAGGAAAAAGGTTAGCCCCGCTTCTGAGCGCTCGATTTTATCGACTTCGCAATCCGGAAACAACCCAAAACAGTTCATGCCTAACGCTGAGCATTTTAGCTGCTAAAAACAAGCCCTTCTCGACCACGAACTTGTTGGGAGAGCCGCTATA
>CBDUBV010000317.1:0-1730 GCA_965365475.1 uncultured Chthoniobacteraceae bacterium
CGTGCGCCGTGCGCGTCTGTTCTGGCTCATCGTGCCGCTGCTGGTTTTCTACGCGCTGATCACGGGGCTGCGCCCTTCGGTAGTGCGCGCCACGGTGATGACGGTATTGGTCATGGGTGGGTTGCTGCTGGATCGACGGGGTTCGATCGTGAACAACCTTGCCGCAGCCGCGTTGCTTCTGCTCGCTTGGGACAGCAATCAAATGTTCACACCGGGTTTTCAACTTTCATTTGCGGTGGTGGCCTCAATCGTTCTGCTGGCCGGACCGCTCTCCCGCAAGGCTCTTCGGCTCACCATGCCGGATTCTTTTTTGCCAGAAAAATTATGGACCATCACCGAGCGCGGTTCCTATCTGGCAGGTCGCTACGTGGGTGGACTCGCAGCGGTAGCTTCTGCTGCGTGGATTGGCTCAGCTCCATGGATGCTATGGGGCTTTAATCTGGTAACCCCGCTCAGCGTGCTGGCAAATATGATCGCGGTCCCCCTGGCATTTCTCGTATTGGGTCTCGGGCTCCTCGCTACGGTGGCCGCGCCATTGGCCGTGGGCCTTGCCATGGTCTTTAACAACAGCAACTGGCTGGTCGCGAAAACCATGCTCGCAGTGATCGATTTCTTCGCATCGCTTCAAGGAACAGCTGTGCGAGTCGGCACGCAGCGGCTGCCTGCGGACCTGATTGCTGAACTTCGTGTTTTCGACGCGGGCACGGGCGGTGCCGTTGCCCTGCAATCCCGGCAGCAATGTTGGCTGCTGGATAGCGGTAATGAACAGTTCGCACGCTCGGCGCTCATGCCTGCGCTGTGGCAGCGCGGCGTCAACAGATTGGACGGGCTATTTTTATCGCATGGCGATGCACGCCACCTGGGAGGTGCTGTGCCGATCGTGGAGGAATTCCGTCCACGCAGAATTCTGCAGACGTCGATTGCGGATCGCTCGTCCGTGCGGCGATCTTTGTTACAACAGCTTGCGCAGTGGCAAATGGGAGCTGAACACGTGCGGCGCGACATGCGTGTCCAAATAGGGCACGACGTGCACATTCGGGTATTGCATCCGCAAGCTGGGATGGAGAAACGTCTTGCCGATGACAAGGCCATGGTCCTGCTGGTTCAAGCCGGAACCGTGCGCATGCTGCTGCTGTCGGATTCGGGCATGGCCACGACGCGTTGGCTCGCGGAGCAGCATCCGAAGCTGCGGTGCGATGTGGTGGTGCGAGGCAGACATGCGCGGGATTTCATGGCGCATCCTGGCTTTATAGAATCGCTTGGTGCCCGCGTGGTGGTGACGGAAGCGACGGACCCCTTGTCGCGTTCGTCGGGCACTCGGGAAGTGCCCATCCGCACGCGGGTACGCCATTTCCGGCAGGAACAGACTGGCGCCGTATCCATCCGAATCTATCGCGATCGCTACGAGGTGGAAAGCTATGTAACTGGTGAGCTGTTCACGAACCGAGCGCGATAGATAGGAGTGCCCAACGCGACGAAACGACGTTCGAAATCGGTGGCAGGGTAGTCCATCGTGTGCGGCCATGCAGTCTGTGTGAAAAGGCCAGAAGCCGTGCAGAGCATCTGGCTGAAATATTCTGCGTGATCCGTCGTGATGCGCAGTTCGCCATCGGGGCGGAGTGCTGCCTGGATGGCGGTGGCGAAAGCGGTCTGGAACAAGCGCCTGTCGTTATGCCGACGTTTGGGCCAAGGATCTGGAAAAGAAAAATGGAATACGGTGATAGACTCGG
>CBDUBV010000318.1:0-1705 GCA_965365475.1 uncultured Chthoniobacteraceae bacterium
CCACTCTCTGTGATGAAACGCTTGAGCAATTCCGGATTCTTATAATCAATGGCGTCTGCTGCAAGGTCGATGCGCCGACGCGGCATCGAACGGTTGGCTTTGCGGAAATTTGTGCGGCGCTGTGGTGTCTTGGGTTGCATACTTATTTAGTCTCGCGGTGAAGTGTGTGCCGACGCAAGTTCGGATTGTACTTTTTCTTTTCCAATCGCCCCGGAGTGTTTGGGCTCTTTTTATTGCGGGTGGAAGTGTAGCGGGAGACTGGCTTGCCTTCAGCCTTGGCCTCCGTGCATTCGAGAGTGATGATGTCGCGTGGCATAATTTTCTTTTTTTAGTCTTTGTTGGAATCTTCCTCAGAGTCGTCGCCGCCACCATCGTCATCGGTGAGACCGAAAAGTGAAGTCACCGGACGCCGCATGCGATGAGCGCGTTGTTCATTCTCAATCTGCGCCTGACAATCCACCGTGAATCGGGCGAAAGGGATGGCTTCCAATCGGGCGTGCGGGATCGGTTTGCCGCTCATCTCACATACGCCATAGGTTCCGGCTTCCACGCGCTTGAGTGCTTCATCGATCTCATACAACGCGTCCTGTTCTTGCGACAAAAGATTCAACGCGAAATCGCGATCGTAAGAGTCGCTGCCGGCATCGGCCTGGTGCATGCCAAAAGCGGAAGCTTCACTGCCCTCAGCACGAGACCGCAAATTGTCCTTCGCCACACCGATCATGCTATCAAGCATGCTGTCGCGCAATTCCAGCAGACGGATGCGCTGTTTCCTAACAAAAGGCGGCAGCTTCGAATCATCGAACTGGCCGTTTTTGGAGCTTGAAGGAGTTGAACTCTTCCGGGCGGCAGTTTTCTGGGCAGCGGGTTTCGAGGCAACCTTTTTGGCTGGTTTGTCGGATTTCGCAGAAGACTTTTTCGGAGCGGTTTTTGGCATGATAAAATATGCTGGAGAGAATCAATGAGTTCGTTGCCCAGGGGCAAGAGAGCCGAGTTATGTAGCGGCAATGTTCGAGTGGTGCAAGGGAAATCAGCTTATTTTTTTGGTCAAGAATCAAGTTGCCCGAACCCCTGCCAATAATCTCTCACCGCAGTGAAAAGTTAACTGGAACTTCCGCTACTGAATCCACTGGCAAACCCTGTGCGGTGGCGGGGCGGAACCGCCAGCGTTTCACCGCTTGCAGAGCTGCGGCATCCAGTTCTTCATGCCCAGAAGAAGAAACCACCACCGCCCCGCGCACGCGTCCCGTGCGATCAATGGAAAGTCGAAGTCGGCAGACACCTTCCAACCTCGCACTCCTGGCACGAGACGGATACACCGGCTTAGGCGCCCTAAGGACCACAGGTTGCTGATCCACGGTCCCCGCGCTGGAGGGTGCTGGAGCGGTCCGAGGTGGCGAAGACTTTGAAGCGACCGGCTCCCTGCGAGCAGGAGTCTGCGGTTTTGCGTTCCTGGATGGCTGTGTAGGTTCTGCAGGCTCCTTAACCACCGGTTTAGGCTTAATCGTCTCCTCAATCTGAGCTTCCGGCTCCAAAGTTTCTTCAACGACAGTTTCCGGCGTCAAATCGGGTGTTAGTTCTGGTGTGGGCGCAGGTGTTGGTTGTGGCTCCGGTAGCGGGGCAGTAACCGGAGTAGGTTGAGGGTCCGGGAGTGGAACATCCTTCGGAGTTCGGAGTTCGGAGTTCGGCGTTCGGAGTTCCACAG
>CBDUBV010000319.1:0-1676 GCA_965365475.1 uncultured Chthoniobacteraceae bacterium
AACAGCTCGCGGGTGCGAATTTTTTTCTTTATGTCGTTGACCATTATCAGCTTCCACTTGCCGTCGCGCACGGCACGCTGGCGGACGTTATCCCAGAATAGCAGTCGCGGCGCGAGCGGCTTGCCGCTGAGGAAGATGTCCTTGAGCGAAACGCCATCGAGTGGACGCTCAGTTGGCACCGGCAGCCCCGCGAGATCCAGGAAGGTCGGCAGTAAGTCCGCCGTCATCGTGGTCTGCGCGGAAGTCTGGCCGGGGGCGATAGTGCCCGGCCACCATGCGAAGAATGGAACGCGATGGCCGCCTTCATACATCTCGCCTTTCCCGCCACGATATGGCCCGGCAGATGCGACCGGTGTCAGATCCTTTACTTGCCCATTGTCGCTGGTGAAGAGGACCAACGTGTTCTTCTCGATTCCAAGCTCGCGGAGCTTATCAGCAATCTCGCCGACGCCCTTGTCCATCTCGGTGATCATCGGAATATAATTTTCTGGCTGTTGGCGCGCTTTGTGCCTGGCAACGGGGCCATAAACCGGCGGATCGCCCGGCAGCATATGAGGGGCGTGCGGGGCGGAATGAGCGAGATAAATGAAAAACGGGCGATCTTTGTTCTCTTCGATGAACTCGATGGTATGGCGCGTGAGCAGATGGGTGACGTAGCCATCCTCAGTAAACTTCTCGTAGCCGTGATTCCAGTCGGGCCACATCCTGTTCCATTTCGAGGTGTAATCCATGTGCCCTTCGAGGTATCCGATAAATTCATCGAAGCCCTGGTTCATCGGATGGGCTCCCGCATCGCCTCCCAGATGCCACTTGCCGAAAAGCGCCGAGGTGTAGCCCGCTTTGCTGAGCAGTTCCGGAATCAGAACTTCGTGCGGTGCCATGCCGACGCCCGCCTGTCGCTTGTTCCCGACGAAGAGCGCATTGCTCAAGCCGGAGCGCTGCTGGTAGCGGCCGGTCATCAACGCCGCGCGCGTCGGCGTGCAAGCCGCCCCGTTCGAGTGGAAATCCGTCATCACGAGTCCCTCGGCAGCGAGCTTGTCGAGCTGCGGCGTGCGGGCTTGGGTTCCGCCGTTGAACCCGACATCGCCATAGCCGAGGTCGTCGGCCAGGATGAGAATAATGTTGGGCTTCTCCGCTGCCTCCAGGCTCAATATGAAACCGCAGAACAACGCGGCGACAGAAATGACTGGGTTTCTCATTATTTGTGGGTTTCAGTTCGTTCGGTTTCCTGAAGCTTAGTGTCTGCTGACTTCTGTCTGCCAGGCAGGAAGCGGCGCAGGTAATAGAGTGATACTGGCAGGTAATTTCATGTTCAATGCAAAGACGCGTAAATGCTCGCTATTGGCGCTCCCACTGCGGCGGCTTCATCTCCCAAGCCTCCACGGTGAACGCCGCTCTTGATCCATTCCAACTGAAGACGGGCGTGCGCTGCGTCATCACGGTGTGATTTAAGCTGGGATGGAAAATGGGTTTCAAAATGGCAGAAAAGATGGCACCTTTGCTTCCATGACTGCGACACTCACCATCGACAAAGCGGGCCGCATCGTGCTCCCGAAAAAGATGCGCGACCGACTGCATCTCAAGGTCGGCTCCAAGCTCCGCGCCCGGCTCGGTGATGACTGCATCGAGCTGGCCAGCGAAGTGCCAGAGACGAAGATCGTGCGGAAGAAGGACGG
>CBDUBV010000320.1:0-1665 GCA_965365475.1 uncultured Chthoniobacteraceae bacterium
CACTTAGCCGCCGCTCAACCCGCTGACGGCCGAGTTTGGGCCTTGGGGGACCTGCCGATGAACGCGCTTCTTATTTCCGCTGCACTGATCGCTGCCAATCCGACGAGCCCTGAGGCGCGCCATGAACACAGCGACCAAATCGGACAGGTCGATTTCCAGAATACCTGCAATCCCACTGCAGGTGCGATCTTTGGTGAGGGCGTCGCATGGCTCCACTCTTTCGAATACGAGCAGGCCGAGAAGGCCTTCAACAAGGCTGCGCAAGCCGACCCTTCCTGCGCGATTGCTTACTGGGGCATCGCAATGAGCTTGTACCATCCGTTATGGGCGCCCCCCACTTCGGCCGAGCTAGAGCGTGGCCGGGCAGCGGTTGCAAAGGGCTTGGCTCGATCACCGGGTAGTGAACGAGAGCGCGCGATCCTCTCCGCGATCGCCCAATTCTATCGAAACTCCGAGACCGAAGGGCATGGGCCGCGTGTCCAGGCCTACAGCGCGGCGATGCACGGCTTGCACGAGAACTATCCCGAAGATCACGAGATCTCCGTTTTCTATGCGCTGTCCGAGATTGCCGCGGGGACGTTGGATAGCGATCCGAATTTCACACGCGAGAAGAATGCAGCGACAATCTTAAACGCCGTGCTGGACGCACATCCATCCCACCCTGGCGTAACCCATTACCTCATTCATAGCTTTGACTATCCGCCGCTGGCACAACTCGCGGTTCCGGCTGCCAAGCGTTACGCCGGGATCGCGCCAGCGTCCCCTCACGCGCAACACATGCCTTCGCACATTTTCACCCGCCTGGGCATGTGGGAGGACTCCATCGCATCGAACCTGAGGTCCGCATCATCGGCGCGTGAAATGATGAGGCGGAAAAATTTTGACGGTGCTTCGCGCGAGGAGCTCCATGCGATGGACTACTTGGCCTACGCTTACTTGCAAACCGGCCAGTATGGCGCCGCGCAAGGGGTGTTGGCTCATCTGCACTCGATGCAGAAGGTTGATGAGCCTATATTCTCCGTGGCCTTCGCGGCTACAGCCATCCCGGCGCGCCTGGTTCTGGAACGCCGACAGTGGGCTGAGGCCGCCAAACTGGAGCTTCCTGACAACGTCCGAACGCTTGCGCCACTATCGACCTTTCGGTGGAGTGAGGCACACATTCATTTTGCCCGCGCTATTGGTGCAGCCCGAGGTGGCGACAACCAAGCCGCTCGCGAAGAAGTTGGCAAGCTAAAAGAGATTGGTGAAAGCCTGAAAATTCCCGCCGGCACATACGACTGGAAAACTCAGGTCGCCATTCAGCACTCGGTGGCCGCGGCATGGCTTGCCTACGCTGAAGGCAGGGGTCCGGAGGCCCTAGTGCTCATGCGTGCGGCGGCTGATCTTGATGACGCAACAGAGAAGCATCCTGTGACCCCCGGTGCCATACTGCCGGCACGCGAACAGCTTGCAGAACTGCTGCTTGACCAGGGCCAACCCGCTCAAGCGCTCACCGAATTTGAAAGTTCGCTCAAGCGCGCTCCAGCTCGCCTGCTCAGTCTGCAGGGCGCTGCCAGAGCCGCACAGCTAGCCGGTCAAACCGTGAAAGCTGAGGACTTTCTGAGACAGTCGAGGGAACAGACCAGGAGCAGCGAAGGGATCAGAACCGACGCTTCGTGAGTCCGC
>CBDUBV010000321.1:0-1664 GCA_965365475.1 uncultured Chthoniobacteraceae bacterium
CGTGGTGCTCACCGACGTGGTGCTCACCGGCATCGCGCTCTCTGACATCGACATCTACCGGGTTGTCGGCTCGGTTGGCCCCTGACGTAGTGCTTCGGACTCTAGGACCGCGGGTTCATGGATGAAGACAGAAGTCTGAGACAGAAGTCTGGTCGACCACACCGAGCCGAAGCGGATGTGCTTCGGCTTGCCGTCCTGGACGAACCCAGCATACCGCGGGGCGGTGCTAAATTGAGCATGATTGCCATTTACCGCAGAGGCCGCCATGAATTTGCTTGATCCGATCGTCCAGTTCCAGGCCGAGATCCAAGGCATTCGTCGCGACCTTCACGCCCATCCCGAATTGCGCTTTCAGGAGCAGCGCACTGCGGATGTCGTCGCGGACCTGCTGACTCGCTGGAACATTCCCCACGTACGCGGACTGGGCGGCACCGGCATCGTCGGCACGATCACCGGAAAGGCCACTGGCCCCCAAATCGGCTTACGAGCCGACATGGACGCCCTGCCCGTGCAGGAGGTCAACGATTTTTCCCATCGTTCCCGATACGACGGGCGCATGCACGCCTGTGGGCACGACGGCCACACGGCCACGCTCTTGGCAGCGGCGCGCTACCTTTCCCATCATCGGGATTTTTCCGGCAACGTGCACCTCATCTTTCAACCGGCCGAAGAAGGCGGCGCGGGTGCCAAGCGGATGATCGAGGACGGGTTGTTCGAGCGGTTCGCATGCGACGCGGTGTTCGGCATGCACAACTGGCCCGGCATGCCGACAGGTCAGTTCGGAGTACGACCCGGCCCACTCATGGCGTCATCGAATGAGTTCGAGATCATCGTGCATGGCCGTGGTTCACATGCTGCGCTTCCACATCTGGGCGTCGATCCGATCATCGTCGCGACTCACCTCGTCCAAGCCTTCCAAACCATCGTTTCGCGCACCAAGAAGCCGATCGACGCCGGAGTGCTTTCGGTCACACAGATCAGCGCCGGCGACGCAACCAACGTCATTGCCGACAGTGTTCGCATGGCTGGCACAGTCCGCACCTTCACGGTCGATGTGCTGAATCTCATCGAAGACTCCATGCGCCGCATGGTCGATACGCTGCCCACCGCATTCGGCGCTAAGGCCGAGATGCATTTTCAGCGCAACTACCCTCCCACGATCAACCACGAGCGCGAAGCAGAACTCGTCGCCTGCGTCGCAGCTAGCGTCGTCGGCGCCGACAACGTCATTTGCGACATCGAACCGGTAATGGGGGCAGAAGATTTTTCCTTCATGCTCCAGGAGCGGCCTGGAGCCTACTTTTTTATCGGAAACGGCGACGGCAGCCATCGTGAACACGGCCACGGTGCAGGTCCATGCATGCTTCACAACCCCAGCTATGACTTCAATGACGACCTGATACCGATTGGTGCAACCTTTTGGGTGCGCCTGGTCGAGCACTTCATGAACCAAAACGCATCGGCCTGACAATCGTCAACCAAAGACGCATCGCGTGAGTTGGCCGCTACACGAAACAGGAAAGTGCAAACAAAAACGCCCCCAGGCTTGAGGAGCTTGGGGGCGTCGCAATAGATTGCCTGACGATGTCCTACTTTCGCGGGCGAGAAAGCCCACTATCATCGGCGCTGAGTCGTTTCACGGTCCTGTTCGGGATGGGAAGGGG
>CBDUBV010000322.1:0-1653 GCA_965365475.1 uncultured Chthoniobacteraceae bacterium
GGGCCCTGCAGCCGAGCCGTGCCATAAGACCGTATGCGGTACCATTGCAATTTGCCTACCATGAGTTCCGCCGGTGCATCGACGACGACCACAGAGCTTAATGTAGGATTGCCGTCACCTCCGTGCTCCAACACGATGTTGTTTTTAATGCGTGCCAGATTATCTCCATACTGCCAGCCGCTCCACGCGTCGTCGGGATAATTCACCTGCTTGCGCAGGGTCATCATCGCGATGTCCACACCCGCTTCGGCCCCGTGCATGGCTTCCTGCCAAGCTTGTGCCTGAACGATGTCGTAATATTTGTGGCCCGATTGAGCCAGCAAAAGTGCGGCCACCGTAGTCATGACCGCAACCGCCAGGAGAACGGTCAGCAGCACCGATCCATCCCGATGAGTAATTCTTGTTGGGTTGTTCATGATGCGGGGACGTCTCGGATGTTTCGTAGAAAGGTGTGGCTGGTAAAAGTCGTCCCCTGCCGGGCAGCGTTCTGCGTGGAAGTGAACCACGAGAAACGTGGTCTAAAACTGATGCGCACTTGGACAGTCTGCCGCCCACGGGAAAGCGTGGTCTCAAAGTCTGTGACTCCCCTGGCAAGGACGGTCCGGATCACTCCGTTCAACCGGTCCGGCCGGGTCTCGGTGCGAATGATGCTGCCATTTACATTGCGGTAGGTCACCGTGACCTGTTCGCTGGGTGAGCCATAATCTGCAAATCGCCCTTGCGGCGAGGGCATGCGAGGAACGCCACTGGGATTATAGAAACCTGGAATGCTTAGCGTTATATTCCCGCTGGAATCCTGGGAATAGCTGGTGGCTCGACGCAAATCCACGTCCAGAAAATCGGTGACACGCGCTTGAGATGCTTGTGACGTGGCATAGTGATCGGCTGCCGAGTAGGTGCGATTCAATGTGGACACGGAGGCAAATAACGCACCCGCCACCATCACCGATACGGCGGAGCCAACCAGCACTTCAGTAAGTGTCATCGCAGCACCCCTCCCCTTGCTACGATTACGGATGTGGAATATGTGCGGCGAACGTTGGTCTTGGGCATCCACGACATGGTGAGGTCCATCCTCACAGCGCGGTTATCTTTAAGCGATGTGTCGCCCAGAGCAGTGACGGTAGTACCCGAGCGATTTCCCATCATGGTAGGAAAAACACCTGCGGGCGGTGGCCACGGGGTTACGGTGACCGATTCAGTTAGTCCAGGTAGCAGATTTGAAGAGGAATTCGCAGTTCCGAGAAAATCATTGGAGGTAATATAAACCCTATCCGTGACTTGCTCCCAATTGGAGCTTCTCACTTGCTCTACCCGCTCCTGCAAAGCATGCGCCGCAGCAGCCTGCTGTCTGGCGGACACGATCAAATCCATAATTTTTGCGGAAGAAGCAAAGCAGCCCATCAATCCCACAAGGGTGACGGCAGAAGCCATGAGCACCTCAACGAGGGAAAAAGCAGCACAATGTCTCGTGATGATACCGTTCATAACAGTATATAAAGCAGGGGGCGTGCCTGACTTACATAAAAATGGTCGCGTCGCTGCCTATCCGCCGTAAGGCGTCCACTCTTAAACGTCCATGCACAATCTCGATACAATTGGGTCGGTTGGGTGCATGATTCGGGCGTTGACCGGTTCTTTTGCCTCCCACAT
>CBDUBV010000323.1:0-1651 GCA_965365475.1 uncultured Chthoniobacteraceae bacterium
AGATTCCTGTGCCATTCTTGCCGGTGATCACAGCGGTGCGTCCGTCGGGTTCCACTTCCACGCGGTTGCCTTGCGCTGTGAACATCTGCCAGATGAAATCACCAGTCGCGTCTTCCGCCTTGGCATAGGCGTCTTCGATCACCAGTGAGGGGTTCTCAGCGTCGCGACGATAGGTGATTCGGCGCTCGGCACGCGCGAGCTTTGCCTTGCGGTAGGCGGTAGCTGCATCGCCGGTCACGACCGTTTCTTTACCTCTGTCCTCGAAGGAAACTATCTTCCCTTGCGTGGCACTTGGGCCGCCGACGCCATCCTGACCTTTGCCATCGATCAGCACCACGTTGTGCCAGTCTGCGGTGAGATGGCCAGGGCCGGGGTCGATGGCAAAGGCTTCTCCAAAAGCATGGAACGTGAAGCTGTTTTCATCGGCATGATTCCACACGCCGCTGATGCCGCGTCCGGAGGTGAAGGTGAAAAGCGAATCATCAGCTTGCCAGCCGCTGCGGGCTGCGACCTGTCCGCGTTCAAACTGATGGCTGAGCGGCCAGCCCGCTTCCTTCGGCGTGAGCGGCTCCAGTGCAGGATCGATCCAGAGAATGCTCTGCATGAGCCGTGAGGAATGCCCGGCGTGACCGCCCGCGCCGTAGCTCCCGTCACCTCCGTGCTTCTCCGGATCGCCAAAGAGCCGCAGCCAGTTCCACATGCCCACGCGATCCTGGTAGCGTGCGCACAGCAGAAGATACCAGTCGGATTGATTGAGCTGGTCGCTGCTTTGGTTGAGCGGGACAAGCCCGCCGCCCCAGGGATAGATTTGATAGCTCAACCAGCGCGTGATTTCCGGCAGGTGAGCCGCCTCCGGGCCGTCGAGCAAATCGTCGTCGCGCAAGTGCTTCAGCGCAGCGATGTAATTCATCGCGTTCTGCTTGCCATAGCCGAGGTAGGAAGCGCCTTCATACGGTGCCCCCGTCGCGTCGTTGGAGGTAGCCAGATAGGCGCGGATGCGTTTGTTTGCCAGCTCGATCCATTCCGGATGGGCGTCGAGCACCAGCGCACAGAGGCCGAGATTGCCATGCGCAACGGTGTTCCAATTGGAAGCGTAGCGCGCCTCGCGTTCCTCACCGATCCAGTGGTAGGCATCGGTGTTCCCGGCTTTGCCGGTGGTCGAGGCAGAGTAAATGTAGCTGCCGATCTCTTCAATGTGACGGCGAAGCAGGGTGTCCTGCTCGGGGGTGAGATATTTCCGCACGAGATCGTAACCAATGGCCATGCCCTAGGCCATGTTTCCCACGAAAAGGTCTTTGTTGAGCTTGTAGTAATCGTCCGGTGTGTGACTTGAAGCCGTAGAGACCAGCAACTTGATAGCCGCCTGAATGTAGTCGTCGCGCTCTGCGAGATGACCGGCAAATGCCGTATCCATGATCTGCGTGGCGAGCACGCGCCCGTCGATGGACTTTGCAAGCTGCACCGGTTTGTCAGCGCGTTGCACGGTCGCATCGGCGCGCTCCAGCAGTTTGGTGTAAAGGTGATCCGCTGGGAACAGAGTCACTTTCTCCCGTAGTGTTGGAAGCTCAGCGGCATCGAAAAACAGGTAGCGCTGTTGGGGCGGAGCAGGGGACTGCGGATCGCAGCCGCACAACAGGCTGATCGCAAGGAG
>CBDUBV010000324.1:0-1637 GCA_965365475.1 uncultured Chthoniobacteraceae bacterium
CCACCTGTTGACTGCTGTGCGCCTTGGGCGTATAGTCAGGGCGTGCTAACCGTCGTCGAGAGCCCCATCTTCCAGCGAGTCTGGCCGCGATACTGGGATGAAGATGAGCGCGCAGAGTTCGCAGCGTTCATTGCCATCAACCCAGAGGCTGGCGCAGTCATCCGTGGCTCTGGAGGCGTACGCAAGGTGCGCTGGGCGAGAGAAGGAACGGGCAAGTCTGGTGGCGTGCGGATCATTTACCTGACTCGCAATGAAGCGGGCGAGGTCTACTTGCTCACGCTCTACGCGAAGTCAGAGTCGGAGAACATCTCCCTCAACACACTCAAGGAGATTCGTCGTGCCCTTGAAAGCTAAGAAGCTGAACCCGGCCGAGCTCCCCGCCTTCGAAGCGAAGCGAGACATTGGCGCGGAGATCCTGCAGTCCATCAAAGACATGAAGGCGGGAAAGGGCAAGGTTGTGCTGTCTGCGGCTACTGAAGCCCGCGAAGCAACCGGGCTGTCGCAGTCACAGTTTGCCGCCCTGCTCGGAGTTTCAGTCCGCACCTTGCAAGGCTGGGAGCAGGGTCGCAAGCAGCCGAGTGGCGCAGCGCGCACCCTACTGGCCATCGCACGCACCAACCCAAAGGCCGTGCTCGCTGTATCCGCGAGGTGATGCCGAACCCCTCGCTCAAGCGGAGCGCCAACGGCAGGCCACCAAGCCCGGTCTGGCGGTACGCGGTACATTTTCGCCAGCCCGGGCTTGGCGTCCTGCCGTCGTCGCACGCTTAGCTCGAACGTTAGGCCCATGATTCCACCAACCGTCGAAATCGAGATCCTTCGTCGAATCCGCGCGGCTGAAGAGCAGCATGGCGTGCGAGTTCTCCTGGCGGTGGAGTCTGGTAGCCGCGCGTGGGGATTTGAGTCGCCGAACAGTGATTTCGATGCTCGGTTTATCTATGCACATCCCCAAGATTGGTACCTGTCTGTCGGGCTTGAAGAGCAGCGAGACGTAATCGAGTACCCGATCGTTGATGACATTGATTTGAATGGCTGGGATGTTCGAAAGGCCTTGCGCCTATTCTGGAAGTCCAATCCGGCGTTCATCGAATGGATTCGGTCACCAATCATCTATGCGGAGCACGGCTCGTTTGCCACTCAAGTTAGAAGCCTTACGCCAAGCATCTACTCATGTGAAAGTGGAGTTCATCACTACCGGAGCATGGCGAAGACAAATTTTCGCGGCTACCTGAAAGGCGACTTGGTTCCTCTGAAGAAGTACTTCTACGTTTTGCGTCCACTACTTGCCGTTCGGTGGCTAGAGCGTTACGGAAGTGCAGCGCCTATCGAGTTCCAAAAGTTGCTTCATCTGATTGCAGACCAACCGTCCTTAGTGGCTGATATTGAAGCCTTGCTTGAGCGAAAGCGTGCTTCCCCGGAAATGGGTCTTGAGCCTCCAGTGAAGAGCATCAACGCGTTCATCGAGGCCGAGTTGGAGCGGCTTGAGTCTGTCAAGTCGCCAGCGCAGCAACGCGGTGAGGTAGTACCCAAGCTCAATGAGGTCTTCCATCGGAGTCTCCGCGATGCATGGGCCTAACCCTTCCATCAAGAGGACGTCACCCGGCAAGCCGGGTGCCGCCTCTCATGTCAAACGTTAGCCA
>CBDUBV010000325.1:0-1631 GCA_965365475.1 uncultured Chthoniobacteraceae bacterium
GACATGCTTTAGCAGATCGCCACGATTTGCAGCAGAAGAAACGCAAATATTTCACGCGGAATATCATTTCTCCTCAGCGCGATACGCCTCTGAATCACTTCGGAAAGGTTTTACCGGCAGTCCGGATACATCGAATAAATTGCCATCGGTATAGTTTTTCCAATTGTAGCGCACAGCATCCGGCTCGGGCACAGATGGAGAACTGACGATGATCTCGCCATCCTGAATTGCAGCTTGCGCGTCGTGCCAGTGGCCAGCCGTGTCGCGCAGCGCAAATCCTCGCAGCGAATCGCCGCGCATCTCGATTTTTTCACCGCCTTTCACTTGCAGAATTGCATGGCCCTGTTTGAAACGCGGGTTAGCAAGCTCTGGGTAGCGCGGGCGAAGGTCGTCGCGACCATAAATGTCTGCCACCGCGAGAGCAGCCAACCGTTCACCCACCTGCTCTTTGTGCGCGGGATGAATGTCGGACTCATCGCCCAAATCGGTGATTATCACAATGCCGCTGCGCGGAACCTCGTCTGCAATCTGCTGCTGGGTCTCGCGCATTTCCGCCCAAGCCGGGGGGGTATGCCCGTCGGCCTCGGGCCGCTTCACCTCAAAGCCAGTGAGCTGGACGATGTAAAATGGCATCTGCCGATCCGCCCAGGCTTCCCGCCAACTTGCGATCATTTTCGGCAACAACACTTTGTAGTCATTGGCCTGGAAAGCATTGCCTTCGCCTTGATACCACAACCAGCCGCGAGACGGAAAAAGCCTCAGCGGATGGATCATACCATGGTATAGCACGCTCAAAGCATTGCGTTGCGCGTTCTCGGGTTTACCTGGGACAGCAGCCACCAGCTTCTTCCCCAGCTCGGCTTCCGCAGCAAGCACAGCTTCTCGGGGCATCCATGTTTCGATTCTCGTTCCGCCCACGGAAGCAGCGATCAATCCCACGGGGACGCCGAGTTCAGCGTGCAGTCTTCTTCCAAAGAACCAGCCCACAGCACTGAAACTTCGTGCGCTTTCCGGCCGACTTATTTCCCATCCTTTCGTGGTAAATGTCTCCTGCGGCTCCGCTTCGTATTGCAGACCCACGCTCAGCAGCCGCAACTGGTCGTTCTGGCTCGCAGCTATTGCCTGCTCGCCCGTTCCCGTTTTTTCAAGCGGCCAATACATATTGGACTGGCCCGTGCATAACCAGACTTCCCCGATTAGAATGTCTTCGCTTGTCACCGAGGTCCCGCCGACCGTGGCGGTCAACGTGTGCGGGCCGCCTGCCTGCATCGCAGGCAGCTCCACCAGCCATCGACCTTCCTCGTCCGCAGTAGCCGACCCGGCCTGATCTCCCAGTGTCACCGTCACTTCTTCGCCTGCATGTGCAATGCCAAAAATCCGAAGTGGCTTCTCGCGCTGCAATACCGCGTGGTCACCGAACAGCGGAGCAAGCTGCAGTGGGGCCGAGGTCTCATCGCGACTTTGGCTCTCGCCCGAGACCGCGCCCAGTTCGACGAAACACAAAAAACAAACAAGTATTAAAATTCGCATAAAATATTGGGGGGGGAGTATTGTGACGTTGAACCACCATACCGTGGCTCACCAGCGGCATGCACGACACTTCTAACTTTAAAAACGCAGGCGCTGTTTGT
>CBDUBV010000326.1:0-1618 GCA_965365475.1 uncultured Chthoniobacteraceae bacterium
TTTTTGCCGCTGACGGGCGCTGACTTTTTGGCAGACTTGGCGCAGACCTGAGTGGTTCTTTTTCCGGCTGCTGACTTTTCCACCTGCGGTGGAAAGACGCAGTAGGCGCGGGGTTGATATTGGCATGCACGTCCACTCTTCCACTTGTTTTCTATGACCCCTGCAAGCAGAGGTTAAGATTTTTTTGATACATAAGTTGATTTCTGACCACGGCAAAAACGCGAAGGATGAGTTTGTTGCGGATGGCGTTAATGATGACGTTATGATGCTTGCCTTCGTGGCACTTTCGTTCATAATACCGGGCTATTTCCGGATCATGATAGCTGGCGCTGCGGGCGCACATGGTCAGCAGGGTTTTAAGGCCTTGGCCGGATCGTTTGGGCGAGCGGTGCTTTTTACGTACCGACTTGCCGCTCTCGTGCCTACGTGGAGCCACGCCGGTAAAGCGGCTGTAGGCTTTGGCCTGATCGGGGGCGAAGCGCGTAAAGCCGCCGGTGGTGATGAGAATTTCGCGTGCGGTGACCGGACCGATTCCCGGTACGGAAGTGATGAGCTTAAAGAGCTGACGCAGCTCCTCATCCTGCTCGATGAGTTGATCCAGATGCGCTTGCGTGTGCTGGATGGTCTGCTCCAGCTTCTCCAGCAGCGGTTGTTGCAGGGCGTGCACCAGGGCCGGTCCCTGTCCCGGCAGTTCCAGGGCCGCCATTTCCGCCAGCGGGGCTTCGAGTTGCATGCGCACCTTGAGCAGCCGCTCGCGTAGCGTCTGCAAGTAGCGCAGCGTGCGTAAAGCCTCGCGCGGTGCCCGCCACAGCTCCAACTGGTCGGCAAAACGAGTTCCATACTCGGCCAGCCGCCGGGCATCGTGCAGATCCGTCTTCTCGCGCTGCACATCATGCCCCAGCTTTTCCCCCAGGCGCTGCGCCGGGATAATACTCAACGCTCCACCCAGCGCCAGCCATTCATGCGTCAGCACCTCCTGGTACAAGCCCGTGTGTTCCAGCAGCAACACGCTGCGTTCCAGCGTCCAGCCCACCGGCCCCAGCACTTGGCTCAGCTGCTCGTAAAGGCCCCGTACGCCGGCAATGGTGTTATCTATGCGCTGCGTCAGGAGTTCTTCACGCGTGGCACTCGTCCACACCGCCACGTCCAGCCATTCCTTGGACACATCCACGCCTACACTAAAGCAGAATTCCATATCTTGACCTTTAGAAGTTAATTAGAAGTGGAAAGCTTCCTGCCAGGCTGCGGCTGAGCGTACGAACCTTTAATGAGCCTGATGCTCCCGTTTTCTATTCACGCCTTGGCCACTAGCCAGCTCCCGGGATATCAACAAGTGTTTGGTCTTTAACCGAAGTCCACCGCTTTATGCACCCAGGGAGCTGCCAGGAGGTTTTCCACATTTTTTTGTGGAATTAACAAAAAGAAAAAAGAAGCAAAAAAGAAAAATTATACATGATGATAATGATAATATGTATAATTCTTTTCTCCTGCTAATCTAAAGGTCCACCTGTCTCCTCATCTCCCGCTCCCCCCTTTCTCCCGCTCTCCCTAATGCCCCGTCAGCTCCGGTAACTTCCCCTCGATCAGCCCGGCGAGGTCCTGCTCGCTGCTCGACTGG
>CBDUBV010000327.1:0-1605 GCA_965365475.1 uncultured Chthoniobacteraceae bacterium
ATTGAAGCCAGAAATTGGCTTGGGATTGCCCTTTAAGCCCGCTTCTTTGGACGCCGATTATGTCACATGGCCGCGTTTGCCCGAACTCTTCCCCGTCTCTTTTCCCGGCGTTCAAACAAAACGTGATGAATTGGTCATTGAAATTGACCGCTTAGAACTTTTGAAACGTATGACCCATTATTTCGATCAATCCATCACTCATCAAGAAATGAATCGTATTTGCCCGCGTGCAATGGAATCAAACAACCAATTCAATGCCGTTAAGACAAGAGAGGCTTTACAGCAACGAGGCTTTATTGAACAAAACATTGTGCGCTATATTTTCCGTCCCTTTGACGCTCGTTGGCTCTATTGGGAAGACGAAGAGGGCCTCTTGGGGCGACGTTCACCTGACTATAAAGCCCAAGTATTCTCAGAAGCTATTGCGTAATAAAACTGCGCGTGGCAGTGATGGTGTTTGGGGTGGTGTATTTTGTCAAATTCGGTTTTATCTGGCCTGATTTGGCTTTATTTTTCCCAGTTCAACCGCCCCAGGATGGTGAAGTTGTGCAGTCCCGCCACCAGACTAAAGGTTTGCCAGTGGGAGGAGAAGTCGGCGCGGTAGCGGCCACTTAACACCCGCCAGTTTTGTAAATGCCCCAGATTCTGCTCGACCTGCATCCGCAAGGGCGAGACCATCGCGCGATTCCAGGCTTTTCCCAAAGCGGTAATTTTTTGTTTGCCTCCGCCTTTGATCGCCACCAACATCTGGAGTTGGGGCAAGTCTTGATAGAGCGTGTCCATCCCTCCATAGCCTCGGTCTAAGCGCACTCGCCTTCGATGGCGCAGCGTGAGAAAGGCCGGACGCTGGCCGCTTTGGACGCGGGTCTTGACGGGCGAGGCGGCCCCAGACACCGCACGCATCACGCCCGAAGCCTTCAACACCTGACAGTCGGCCACGCTGCCGGGGCAGTTGCCATAGTGATGAAGCACCAGACGGCCTGCGGTCACCACCTGGGTTTTGACCGTGTGGCAATGACTTTTGCCCGAAAACCGCTGCTTCTTGTCCTCCTTATTCTGGGGCTTGGGCACTTCCTGCTCGGTGGCATCCACGCACAGATCGCGCAGTTCGGGGTAGGCTTCGAGCAACTCTTGGAGGGTGCTAATGCGCTTACGAGCCTTGCCACCGCCGCCGCCGCCACCACCTTGAGAGGGCTTTTCCAAAGAGGACAAGAGATGGTCTTGCATCGGAGTGGGCAAAACGTCCTGCAAAACCGGCAGCATCCGCCAGTGGCGCTCACGCCACAGATTGCTCTCATCCAAATCGAACAGGCAAGACAGCAAGATGCCCGTCAGATGCAGACGGTAAAACAGCAGTGTCGCCAAAAGGCGCTCTTCCAATCCTAAGGCAAAACCGCGCCCTCCTCCGACTTGGCGCTTTCGCTCACGCTGGCTCAAGCGATGGGCCTGGTGAGCGGGATAAACTTCGCGCACCGCCTCCAGTAAGACATCGAATTCCGACACACTCAGACCGACCAAACGGTGAAAGTGACGTGGACGCTGACGAAGTTTGCTGGTTTTGAGCATAGACTTGAGATTAACACTTATTACGCATGACCTTCTCAG
>CBDUBV010000328.1:0-1549 GCA_965365475.1 uncultured Chthoniobacteraceae bacterium
CCGTCATCCTGAGAGCGTGTGAAAGAAACGCTGAAAGCTACGGTTTGCGAGTTTTCGGAAGGGGCGATCTCTTGCGTGTGGGGTTGCTTCGAGGCTCCGTTTGATGTTCTTGATGCGGCCCGGGCCTCGGAGAAGTATTAGGGGCCCCGGGGAGCACTTGCCAAGCAGTTATTGGGTGATTTGCCGTGTCGTTCGGTTTCGAACGTCAGACCGCGACGGCCAGAGCGCTCCACCGCGCAAAGTTTTGTGTGATCGCGTGGAGCAGGACGACTGATCGCACGCGTTCGAGGCCGCGGACCAGGAACTGTTGCAGGCCTCTTCGTCGTGCGTGCGCATTGATCAGCTCTGCAGTGGCACCGCGTTGCTTGTAGATCTTCTTGCCTTCGTCCGAAGCCATGCGCATTCGCCATGCTGCGATCGCTTCAGTGTCCGTGTCGCGGACTTGAGTTGGCTCGATTCCCTGGATACGAGGCTTACGGGGCGGCGCGTAAATCTTGTAGCCACGTTTCTCGCTTGAGTCGATCGCATCGAGTTGGACGTATCCGCCATCGACCAACCACTCTTTGGCAGATCCAAACGCCTGTTCGATTTTCGTGATCATCGGCTCCATCTCACGCAGATCGGTGCCTTGGCCGCTGACATCCACACCCAGGACAACCTTCGACTTCACGTCGGTGGCGAACTGCACGTTGTACGCGGGGCGGAACCCCCCGTCGGCCATCTTCATCACGCGCGCCTCCGGGTCGGTAGTCGACACGCGTGCTTCGGCCTTCTTCTTCCCGTTCCTCGATTTCTTGCGCTTCTCTGCTTCCGGCAGATGTTTCAACGCACGCTCGATCTTCTCGAGGCGCTCTCTGGCAGCACGCTCCTGTGCCGCTTTCTCACGCTGCTTGCTTGCTCCCGGGTCAGAGGTCAACTCTTTGCTGAGGATCTCCACCTGCTCGCGCGCCAGCTTGCGCATATCTTTGAGGTGTTTGCTGCGACGGAATGACCCCGCTCCGGCCGATGCGCGCACCCGCACACCATCCTGCGCAACGCGTTTGATCTCGACCAGACCCTCGGTCAGCATCTGCGCCACCATCTCGGTCAGAATCGTTTCGAATCGCTCGGCCGACGCGCTGCGAAAGTCCGACAAGGTGTGGTAGTTCGGGATCACTCCACCGCAGATCCACTGGTACCGAAAGTCCACCGTGCACCGCCGCTCAAGCTCACGCGCCGAACCGATTCCATCCAGGGTAGCCTGCACCCACAACGCAAACAGGATGCGGGGATCAATCGCGGCACGACCTGGCAGTCCCACCTCCGACTTGATGGCGGCATAGAAGCTCGACAGATCGACCCGTTCCGCGAATGCCCACACCGCCCGGACCTGGTCGCTCTCGCTGACCGCAGCTTCCAGATCCAGCGTGATCAGCCGCACCTGACAGCGTTCAGCCTCAAGGATCTTCGCGCGCCGCTCTCCGCTTTTGGTCATGACTAATTATCACACATAATTAGCATGACCAATTCCTCTTGAGTCGCTTTTTTTCACACGCTCTGAGCGTCAGCG
>CBDUBV010000329.1:0-1546 GCA_965365475.1 uncultured Chthoniobacteraceae bacterium
TGTCGCGGTGCGAGCAAAAGCGGACACCGTGTCAGCAAAAGCGGACTGTGTGCGAGCAAAAGCGGACTTTGGTGGGAATGCGGGTGTTCCTGCTTCAAATCGTATGTGCTCCTGCCAAAGTGATCTCGCTTCAGCGGAGGATAGGGCTCTGCGGGGACGCAACCTGAGCGCCGTCTGGAGCCTGATAGACGGCAGGCTGGGCCGCAGCCCGAAGGCGGCGGTCCGGCTTGGCCAAGCCCTGCCGGAATCAGCTTTAAAGCGATAAATCCATTGGTTCTCTCCGGCGCAGCCGCTGTATTCTCGTTTGCCATGAAAAAGTCCAGTTGCTCCATCGCTGCGCCCCGCCCCTGATCCGTCATGTCTTTGCCCAGTTCCGCTCCGGCGCTTTCAACGCCGCGCAAGCCCGCGAGCAGCTCGATCTGTCCAAAACGCGCTTCTATGAGATGTACTCCGATTATCTGCGGGCCTGCGCCGAGCGTCGCCAAGAGGAGTGGATTCCAGGCGTCTCGGGCGGCGACCACGCCGCTGCCTGGCCGGAGAAAGTCACCGCCCTTTTGCGCAAGCGCCTTTGCAGCGGGCCGCCCTGCTCTTACAGCTTTGCCGCGAGCGAAGCCGCGCGCCTGTTGGATTTCAAATTAGATCGCGCCCAGGTCCGCCGGTGGGCCATGGCCAACGGCCTGGCTCACGGCCATCCGACACCGCAGGCCAAAGCGCCGGTTCGCCGCTGGCAGCGTTCGGCCATTGGCGAATTATGGCAATTGGACGCCACGCCGCACCGTTGGTTTTCCGATTCCAAGCTGCAATGGCCCATGCTCAACATGCTCGATGACTGCAGCCGCCTCTTCACGGCCTCCAAGATTTATGAACGGGAGATTCTGCTCTCCTACTTCGACCTATTGCCGAGGGCCTTCCTTGATTTCGGGCTGCCCCTGGCCCTCTACGTGGACTACCACAGCTTGTTCTTTACCGCCACGCCCGATGCGCTCACCCAGCTGGGCTGGGCTTTGCGCTTCTATGGCGTGACGTTGCGTTATGCGCCCACACCGCAGGCCAAAGGCAAAGTGGAACGGGAACATCAATACTGGCAAAAGCGCCTGCCCGCCTACTTTGCCAGCGAACAAATCAACTGCCTGGATCGGGCCAATCCCGAGATCGACAAGCTGCGTGCGCACCGCAACGGCCACGAGAAACACCGTGAACTGGGAATGACGGCGCAAAGCGCGTGGGATCTGGCAGCGCGCGAAAAGCGCACCGTTGTGCGCAAAGCCCCCGACTGTGTCTGGTGGCCCTACGTCTGGAGCCAGCGCACGCTCATCAAAGTCGGGTCAGACGGGCGCGTGCCCATTGGCTCGGAGCGTTTGCGCGTAGAAGCTGCCCCAGGGACCAAAGTCGTCCATTGCACGCACCCGACCAGTCACTTCAGCATCCTCCTCAAGGAACCAAATCCAGAGGCCACCCCGCGCCTGCTTTTCACCAACCGCCCTTCAAAAGACTGAGTCCGCTTTTGCTAGCACGCATTTGTCCGCTTTTGAAAACTACACGACAC
>CBDUBV010000330.1:0-1542 GCA_965365475.1 uncultured Chthoniobacteraceae bacterium
GTTCTGCGGCTATAGCAGCGTGATAGGAGACTGGAACAGGAGAGTGCGCTGTTCGAGATCGTCACCTTCCTCTCAACCCAACTTCCGTCAACAACATGCCCACCGCAGCCACTTGGAGTTCTTTCCTGGCCCTTCTATTTTTGAGCTTCAGCGCAATGTCGTGCAGCTCGACAGTGCCTCCGTTGCCAGACAACGCGGCAGTATTGGTTCCCGAAGACGTTCCAGATAACTTGTGCTACCTCCGGACGACGCGAAAGGCCCGTCTAATCGGTACGTCCTCGACTTGGCACTCTGCAGGAACACTGATCGAAGGCCAGTACCTTGTCACGGCTGCCCACAACATTTACGACTCTCGGTGGACAAGGCCATTCTCAGTTACAGTCACTTGCAAGTCTATATCTGGCGAAGTCGTGCGTGCGACACTCACCCGTGCTGACATCGAACAGACTCGGGAGGTATCGCATTACGACAGAACGTTCCCGACGGACTATGCCTTCATCAAGCTCCCGGAGTCCTTGGCTGTCGCACATGAGGTCGTCCTCAACCGGGACATCGACCTAGATGACATCTCGCGCGTCGAGGTCGCGGGCTATCCCGGCGGGGTCCTTCGATATGGGGAAGGGCCAATCACCTCACGTAACCGAGCACTCTCGACATTTTACTATGACATCGACACAGTCAAAGGCATGAGTGGTGGCCCGGTCTGGGCTGGTCTCTCCGATGGCAGGCTGCTCCTTCTAGGCATCCACGTCACGGAAGGGGGAGCTCGACGTGTCGACGCTGAGATGCTTCGGGCTTTTGACGCCTGGCAAGAGCGGGTTGGCGGCTGACCCTCTATACGTTTCAGCCGCAGAACCCACTGCTGCAGGCCGACAGCGCGCACGAGCGCTCTTGCCTCGTCCGAACCCCGGTGTCTACATTGCCTCGTTCACACCGCCAGTCGTCAGCGTGCTGCGGCTGATCGGTCAACTGTTAGCAGCTCAGGAAGATCGACGCGTGTGGAAGCAGGAAGGACGCATCTCGCTTTGGCGGTACACAGCCAACGAGCGAAACTACCCGGGCTGGCATCTCAACGCCGATAAGGCCGGGTGCCTCTCGCTCCTAGCGTTGCTCCAGGAGCTTGCCGCAGGCTCCGACACCCACCGCACCGTCAAGATCTCTGCGCCTGATTCTGCGCAGCTCTCGGTGCCCAACAATCAGGGCGGTCGGGCCCCTTGGCTCGCGCCGCAAAAGCTGCGGGTGTCCTGCTCCCCCGAGCCGCAGGTCTGGAGCTTCCCGCCGGATCTGGAGCCTGCCTGCCTTACAGTGGGAGCCAGCTGGCTGGAGCCGCTGCGCCGGGGCATTGCGTGCATTCCCGAGGGCCGCGGCGATTTCTCCATTGGCAGCAGCAAGAACGGCAGCCTTCCGCTTTGGTTCTGGTGGTGAGCTGGAAGCTGCCTAACAATTCGTTCAAGCCGACGCCGCTTCGCGGCGCGGCTTAACTCAGGTGTTATCCGGCTCATGCGCCATGGCTGAGAGCGTTGTCGCATACGCCCGATTGCC
>CBDUBV010000331.1:0-1539 GCA_965365475.1 uncultured Chthoniobacteraceae bacterium
GCGCCTAGCTCACCGAAACTTTGTCTCTTGACAACCCACTTGTTTTAGGGGTTAGCCCGCGCTGCCACTCACCCAAACGAGAATACCAGAATCGCCTCGCCCGCACCGGTTGCCTCGCACCAGCGTTCTAGCGCCACCATTGCACCGAGCGTCATGGCAAACCCGACGTTGAGGTGCGGCGTCGCAGCATAGTGAAACGAGGGCTCGTTGAGGTATGCGTCGGCTACGGCGTGCAACTCTGCAACCGTCAGCCACGAGTAGCTGTGGTAACCATCCATATCTGGATTAGTCTGTCCCAGTTCTCGCCGGATATGTGAATCGCTCCCCTCTGGCAGTCCGCGCGGCTCGAACAGACGGTGTTCGCCCCGCACGCCTGCCATTAAGCCGTAGAGGTCGTAGTCGCGTGGGATGAAGGGGCCGCGCGACAAGCTGCTGACGTCGCCACTTGGCTTACGGAGGCAGAGGAGGGTACTGATGTTGACGCCCATGGGTAGGTACGTTGGAGAGCGGGCTAACAGTTGACCGCTCAGCCGCCCCAAGCTGAGGGCACGGCGGCGGGGCGGAGCGCAGGATATGCCGAGGTTCAAGCGAAACTGAGAACGCTGACGCTTGGGGTCGGCCTGCAGCGGTTGGTTAGATGCACTGGGCTACTGACGCCAATAAACGTCGCCGGTCGTGACAGGTGGCGCACGGATGATTTCGCGTAGCGCTTCGAGATCGCCAGCGGGTTCTTTCCAGACATATCTCCGAAGGAGATCGGGCACTGCGCCCCGCTCGCCATCTTGCTCGAATACGAGAGTGACAATAGCAAATCTGTCGCCCTTCTTTCTCTTCTCCGCTATGGCATAATCAACTTCGGAAGCCAGAAAGTTCTCGTCTTTGTAGTTGGGCGTCACAAAGAAGACAGCAGCGCATGAATCTGCAAAGCCTTGGAGAATCCCTCTTTCGAGTTCTGTCCCTGCAGACATCGCATCCTCGTCGAGCCAGGGGTCGAATCCTAATTCGACGAGGGTACGCTTGTAATTGCGAACCAAGCTCTTGTCCGCTCCCTTATGGCTAAGAAACACTTTCATTGGGGTCATGCCCATAGCGTGCTCGTGCTTTTGAACCATTAAGTCAATCTCGTCATGCAGAGCACCATCGGGGGCGACCAGTACGACGGCATCAGTTGGCTTCAGATGATAGTGTGATTCAATTCTGCGTCTTGTAGCACTCTTGTTGGTCTGGGTGATGTCACCGGCGCCGCCTAAGGACGATGGCATATTACCGAGCCCGTTGGTGGTCATCATGACCGGATTGCCGGTGTGCTCAAGAATGACGACGAGCCATCCTTTGAGTTGACCAACTTTTGCGTTGTGGCCTGATAGGACTGGCCACGACTCCATAAGCGCAGGATGACGAAGCCCAATGACCTGCTTGTAGATCTCGACTATCTGGGCGTCAGGGGTCTGCTGATTCTCGGGCATTTAGGCGGGGAAGTGCATCTAACGACCAAGTTCTGCCGCGCACAAGTGGCGGCGTTTGTGCGGCTACGATACG
>CBDUBV010000332.1:0-1537 GCA_965365475.1 uncultured Chthoniobacteraceae bacterium
GAGTCTCCTCGCGGGTGATTTTGCCAGCGCACCCCGCCAGCAGCAGTATGCAAACCCCTAGTAAACATTTCCGCATTTTCATTATGAGAATTCTAGGCAGCGCTTGCGATTTTAGCCAGCGCGGATGCTATTGTAAGAAGCAAATTTTTTCCACCGCCGTTCGGAAGTAATGAGCTAAAATGTTACCCTTTTTTCGCCCAGCGCAAAGCCACCGCCAGACACGTCGAACTTAAAGACCTTCCACCCGAACAACGTGTCGCCCAACTACGTAGAGGCAGAAAACTCTTCACCGACACCATCAAACTCATCGCCTACCGCGCAGAATCCGCCCTCGTCCAACTCGCTCGTGAAACCCTGCGCCGCCACGATCATGCCCGTAGCTTCGTGCGCTCACTATTCGCCACAACGCTCAATCTACGCCCCTATCCTGCCCCCAGAGAACTCTGCGTCGAAATCCACGGCAGGTTAATCCTATCCACGACGCCACTCTCGAGGCCATCTGCACCGGACTCAATGCCATCGAACTCTGCTATCCAAGCACCGACCTCCGCCTCATTTATCGCCCAATCAGGTCATCCGTTTTCCCCTGAGTTCAGGATGTCTGAGATTATAACAACCATACTCTACAACAAAATTTTATGCGGCTCAAACGTCCTTCATCGCCCGCAAATCAAGCACCCATCAGCTTTTCATGTCGCCTGACCCGAATGGCACTAACTTAACGTGGTTTTAGGATGAATTTCTGCGATTCTGGATCGGGCTGGTTTCCGGAGTTTCCAAGATCAGTTTCTGGGTGATCTCGCGCATCTCATCGATGATTTTATTCAGAGCCCGGTGGTTGGCAATGGCCTGCTTCATTTTGTCGGCTCTGCCGGGTGTTAGTCCAAGAGTAACTGTTTTTCCGCCTACTTTTCTGGTCCACCTCCAGGCTCCTGGCGGCTGCGGCATGACACTTCCCTGACTCAACATTTCAAAGCTCCCGAGCCGCACGGCCAGCACCCGGTAGCGGGCTTCAAGGCGTCGGATTTCTCGTGAAGTTAATGGCGTTTTTTTCACCGGTTTGCTTCATTTTATACTTGCTGTCAACGATGAGTATATATACTTGTTCTTTATGACTCATTCCACTCCCTTCTTTCATGCCTTCAGGCCCCTGCTTTTCGGCAAACCGCCCGTCTCCGCTCTTTCACAAGCATTTGCCCAGTTCTCCCGTGTGAGTTCTCTTTCCTCGTTGTGCCATGTCTTCGCCTCTTTCATCCCCCAGGCTCTGTTGGCTCGCGCCGACTCCGGCGATAACAGCCGCAGGCGCATCTTCTCGCTCGATGTCGTTTTCTGGAGTTTTCTTGACCAGGTGCAAACCCCCGGCGGTTCCTGCCGAGAGGCGGTTCGCAAAGTCATGGCTTTCGTGCGCCGCAAATTCCCTCGCGACAAAGAGACGCCCATCAGTCCTAAGACTGTCGCCTACTGCAATGCCCGCAAGAAAATACCCATTGAGATGCTGGAAAATATCAACACCCATCTGGTTGATCGCATGCAAAAC
>CBDUBV010000333.1:0-1530 GCA_965365475.1 uncultured Chthoniobacteraceae bacterium
TTGATCAGGTTCTCGTAGTCCACACGCGCCTGGCTTCCCTCGGCGGCAGTCGCCCCGGATGTGTAAGCGGTAGTCGCGCGAGTGCTGGGGATGCCTGCATTGGACCACAAATCAAAGGTTGGATTATATACTGGGGCAGGACTTCCTCCAGCGCCTCGGTAGTTATATGCAGTGCCGAACGGATCGAGAAAGTGATAAGGGTCGGTAGGCTTCTTGTTGGAATCCACCGTTACCATATTGGTCTTTAATTCCATGTAGGCTTTGCCTTGTCGCCCCCAAGTCCCATTGGACGCCTGGCCCCCAGTGGTGACAAATTCATCATTTCCATCACCAGACAATGCTTGATACAAGGCTTTCGGCGTGGATTTGTCCGGATAAATCCCATTATCCGCCTTGTAGCTCTCCAGTGCCGCGCTCATCGCTGCGATCTCCGCTTCAGCCCGCGCACGCGCTCCCTTTTTCTGCACGTAGCCCGCTGTGGATAATATTAAACCCGCCAGCACCGCGATGATCGCGATGACGGTGAGTAGTTCAATGAGCGTAAATCCGCTGCGGCGCGAGATGGTATTTTTCATGACACTGAAACGTAGCACACAATCAGCCCGCATTCATGCCGCTGATGATCGAGATGAGCGGCAGGAAGAGGGCGATGACGATAGTGCCCACGACCACAGCCAGAAACACGATCATGATCGGCTCCAGCAGTGAAGTCAGGCCTGCCACGGCATTGTCCACTTCGTCATCATAGACCTCGGCGATCTTGAGCAACATCTCGGGCAACTGACCTGTCTCCTCGCCCACGTCGATCATGCTGATCACCATCGGCGGGAACACCCCGCTGGCTTCCAGCGGTTGCACGATGGATTCACCTTCTTTCACGCTGTCATGCACGCGCGAGATGGCGTCTGCAATCACGCTGTTGCCTGCGGTGTCGCGGGTGATGTTTAGCGCCTGCAAAATGGGAACACCGCTGGTGACCAGCGTGCCCAGGGTGCGGCTGAACCGCGAGATGCTGCTCTTGCGAATCAAGTCACCAAACAACGGCATGCGAATCTTGATGCGATCAAGCGTGATGCGACCTTTCGGTGTGCGGGCAAACAGATTGTAAGCGACCGCAAGACCCGCAGCGATGAGGAACAGCATGATGAAATTATTTTTCACCAAATCCGACGCTCCCATGACAAACCGGGTCAGAGCAGGCAGCGGACGTCCGCCGAGCATGTCGTTGAAGATCGCCTCAAATTTCGGCACGATGAAGACCAACAGGAAGGTCATGATCGCAATGGCGATGAAGAGCACGATGATCGGATAGAACATCGCGGAGACAACCTTGTTCTTGATCTTCTGCGCTTTCTCCTGGAACTCTGCGAGACGGTTCAGCACGAGTTCGAGCACACCGCCGAGTTCACCGGCTTTGACCATGTTTATGTAGAGCTTGTTAAAGAGCTTCGGATGCTGCGCGAGGCTTTCGGAAAAGGTGCTGCCGCTCTGCACGGAATCTGCAAGCTGGTCGATCGTGCTTTTGAGCAC
>CBDUBV010000334.1:0-1519 GCA_965365475.1 uncultured Chthoniobacteraceae bacterium
CTGGGCTACCGTGTATACACAAGTTTTCAGGATGAGGTACGTTGCTATGATAAGACCCGAATGAACACAAATAGCTCGATTGCTCGTGGATTTCAGTGATCTGTTTGACAACTGCTTCGGTGACCAGCGACTTGATCTGCGCGCGCGGGCATTCGTTGAGGCGATGAGCGAGCGCCAGAATGTCACCATCCGCCAAATAGCCAACTCGCAAACCGAAGCCATGGGGTATTACCGCATGCTCAACAATGAGAAGGTCCTGCCCGAGAGCATTATCGACGAACTGACCATCTCGTGCAGTTCTGATCGGCTGCGACAACTTCTGGGCTCCGAGCATGTGCTGGTGATGAGTGACTCCAGCGAGATCAACTTTCAGAAGCATGCCGGACGCATCAAACCCGACAGTGGGCTTGGCAGAGTTGGCAACAATCATGATATCGGTCTGTTTGTGCACACCTCGCTGGCCGTCAGCGCCGGCAGTGGACGCGTCTTCGGCTACTCGGATATCCATTACTGGACGCGCCAGCACCAGGTGCCGACCACGCATGATGATGCCTACAAGCAGCTGCCGATCGAGCTGAAAGAGAGCTATCGCTGGATCAGCACTGCCGAGCACTCGAAGCAGCGTCTGGCGCAGGCGAAGATGCTGACGGTGATTGCCGACGCCGAGGCCGACATCTATCAGGAGTTCACGCGCATTGCCGATGCACGTACGCACCTGCTGATCGCCTCGCGCAGCGATCGGCGCATTGCCGAGGGTTGCGGCAAGCTCTACGCGCACCTGCAACAACAGCCGGTGCTCGGTGAGTATAGCGTCGAGCTCGAGGCTGATCGGCGCAAGAAGCACCCGCGACGTCAGGCTCGGCTGATCGTGCGTGCGGCCAAAGTGCATCTGCTGCGACCGACTCGCCAGGACAACAGTGGCGAAGCGGCGATGGTTGCTGTGTATGCGCTGTCGGTGCAGGAGCATCCGGAGACGGTGCTGCCTGGGCACAGCGGAGTCGAGTGGGTGCTGTTGACGACGCACCAACTCGAGAGCTTTGAGCAGGCGCGAGAGGTGATCGGCTGGTACGTGCGGCGCTGGAACATCGAGCAGCTGTTTCGCCTGTTGAAGCGTCAGGGGATGAACGTGGAGTCATCGCAGCTGGAGGATGGAACAGCGTTGATCCGGCTGACGCTGTTGAGCTTGGCAGCGATTCTGCGGGTGCTGGTCCTTCTGCTTGCGCGAGATCATCAAGGAGATCAGCAGATCGGCGACATTTTCAATGAACAGCAGCAAGCGTGTCTGGGTCAGATCAATCAGACGCTGCGTGGCTCCTCGCGTACATCGAGCAATCCAGAGGAACCGGCAACCGTAGGCTGGGCTCTGTGGATCATCGCACGACTCGGAGGGTGGAAAGCGCTCAAGAGCGAGCGTCCTCCGGGTCCAATCACGCTGTTCAGAGGCCTCACACGCTTCGAGCAGATCTACCACGGCTGGGCTCTTGCCATCTCACATCAATAAGATGTGTATACACGGTAG
>CBDUBV010000335.1:0-1515 GCA_965365475.1 uncultured Chthoniobacteraceae bacterium
TCCTCGACCCCGCGACGGGCACCGGCACGTTCATCGTCGAACTGCTGGAGCATTTCCGCGGCGACCACGCGAAGCTCAGGTACAAATACAAGGATGAGCTGCACGCCAACGAGGTGGCGATCCTGCCCTACTATGTGGCCAATCTGAATATCGAGGCGACCTATGCGGCGATCATGAAGGAGTTTGCCGAGTATAAAAATTTATGCTTCGTCGACACGCTTGACAATGTTGCGGCGCTCAACGCTGTTAAAGGAGCCACTCATGTAGGCGATCTTTATGGGTCAATTAGCAACGAAAATATGGAACGAATTAATCGGCAAAACCTACGTAAAATTAGCGTGATAATTGGTAACCCACCTTACAATGCCAATCAGCAGAGCGAGAGCGACAATAACAAAAATCGAGCGTATCGGTTCATCGACGCAAACATCAAAGCAACCTACATCAAAGACAGCAACGCGCAGAAGACCAAGCTCTACGATATGTATGCGCGCTTCTATCGGTGGGCGACCGACCGGCTTGGCGAGGAGGGGCTGATCGCCTTCGTGACCAACAACAGCTTCTTAGAGGCCCGCACCTTCGACGGGTTTCGAAAAAGGGTCGCAGATGAGTTTTCTGAGGCTTGGGTGATCGATCTGAAAGGGAATGCGCGAAATAGCGGGGAACGGCGACGTCGAGAGGGCGGAAATGTATTTGAAGATAAGATCAAGGTCGGCGTCGCGATAGCTTTTTTCCTGCGGACAAAGGAAAAGCGACCGTTTTCGGTGAATTTTCTCGCTGTCGACGATTACGCGCGCGAGGACGACAAACGACAATTCATAGCAGAGCGACGACTTGAGTCCGTACATTGGCAGCGCATTAAACCGACACCGAGCGGCGACTGGTTAAACCAAGCCAACTTAATAACCGAGCGTACCCTTGCCGCCGTTGATCCCCAAGCTGCATCCGACGCTGTCGATGAGCCGGGAGCAATTTTCAGCCTGTACTCGAATGGAATCGTCACGGCTCGGGATGACTGGATGACCGACTTTTCAGCATCGCAATTACGCAAGAAGGGCAAGGCTTTCACGAATGCCTATGCGTCCGAGCAGCTTAGATGGGCGACATCCGAGAAGAAGCGTGCGGCAAAGGATAAAAAGGACAGATTAGCTGCGCTCACGAAGTTCGTTGCTCGTGATATAAAATGGACATCCGAGCTTGAGGAACACCTTGATAAGGGCAGCAAAGCCAGTTTCAACGGTGCCAATCTCACGCCATATCAAGACCGACCATTCATCAAAATGACGGCGATCTTTGCGCCGGTTCTCACCCATCGGCGCTATCAGCAGGCAAAGATATTTCCGTCACGAAAAGCGCAGAACCGAGCCATTGGATTTTCGGGCCTTGCTTCGTCGAAGCCCTTTCAAACGCTAGCGGTCAATTGCCTACCTTCTTACGATTTTTTAGAGAAAACGCAGTTTCTCCCCCGCTACCGCTACACCAAGTCCGGCGAGCGGGTGGACAATATCACCGACT